>JBFWJG010000004.1:0-72461 GCA_050253335.1 Deferribacterales bacterium
CAAGCATGATAACCCTTGTTGCAGGGTCGGTTTTTTTGAGCGCCCTTACTGATTCAACAACTGGTTCAGCCTTCATAACAAGACCGTGTCCGCCGCCGAACTGGCAGTCATCTGTTTTGCGGTGTTTATCGTAGGCGTGTTCTCTTATATCAAATGCATTTATTTCGAGTATGCCTTTTTCTGCGGCTTTGGAGATTACTCCGAAGGAAAATGGGGCTTTAGCCATTTCCGGAAAGATTGTGAGGATGTTATATCTCTTCACTTATAAGTCCTGCGCTGTTGACTGTGATCCGTCTGTTTGCGGTATCTATTTTAAGCACGTGATGTTCATTGTTGGATACCATCCAGCTTTTACTGCCTTCGGTAATAATGAATACATCATTGCTGCCTGTTTCCATGTAATCGGTGAGCCTGCCTATGTAGTTTCCGTTTTCATCCACTACTTCGGCGTTTTCTATTTTATGCCAGTAGACGTTTCCTTCATCCTCTTCGGGAAGGACATCTTCAGGTATAACAACATCAAGCCCTTTGAGAGCCTGAGCCTGTTCCTTTGTTTCGATACCTTTGACCTGAACAAGGATCGCACTGCCGTGTTCGTGCATGTATTCTATCTCATATGAGCCTTTTATGACTCCGTCACGGGCTGTCATAAGGTACAGCATATCCCCGTAAAGCTGCGGATTATCCGTATTTGGGGCAATTCTGATTGTTCCGTCCAGTCCGTGTGAACCGGTTATGAACCCGACTCTTACAAAATTCATTTTTTACCTTGGAATATTCAAAGACTTTTTTTTATAAAAGAGGAAGCCGCTTTCTTTAAAGAAAAAAATTCAGCCGGAGTTTGCTCCGGCCGAATTTCCGGATTTTGTTCAAATGCCGTAACCCTTCTTATGTTTTCGATCCCGCCGACCAAAAAAAGAAAGGGGGTTCGGTATTAATCTTCGAGGATTTCAAGAACCACTTTTTTGCCTGCCTTAACACCTGAGGCGTTAAGGATAGTTCTGATGGCTTTAGCGGTTCTGCCCTGCTTTCCGATTACCTTACCGAGGTCGCCGTTGTCCACGCGAAGTTCAATGATTGATGCTTTTTCCCCTTCAACTTCTTCGATTCTGACGGCGTCCGGTTTGTCCACGAGCGATTTGACGATGAATTCTACGAGTTCCTTCACGGCTTCACCTCTTCTGATATAAATTTACTCAGGCACCGGTTTCGTGGAATTTTTTTATAATGCCTTCTTTTGAAAGAAGATTTTTAGCTGTGTCAGTAGGCACTGCGCCGACTTTAAGCCATTTTATGGCTTTTTCTTCATCAATTTTAACCTCTGCGGGTTCAGTTACGGGGTTGTAGTACCCGAGGATTTCGATGAAGTTTCCGTCTCTTCTCTCTCTGCTGTCTGCCACTACTATTCTGTAGAAAGGTCTTTTTTTGCGACCCATTCTCATGAGTCTGATCTTTGTTGCCACTAGATGTACCTCCGTGATTTACATATTTTTAAAAATATCTTTCATATTCATTTTGCTCAGGTCTTTGCCGGAGCCTAATTTCTGTTTCATGCGCTTCATCATTTTGTTCATCTGCTCAAGCTGAGTGCAGAGCTTGTTGATTTCGCTGACAGATGAGCCGCTGCCCCTTGCAATGCGCTTTTTCCTGCTGGAGTTGAGGATCTTCGCGTTTTTGCGTTCATGGGGCGTCATGGACTGGATGATAGCCTCAATGCGTTTAATCTGCTTGTCGTCAACGTTCATCGGACCCGCAGCCGAGAGTCCGGGTATGAGCCGCATAATGCTTTCGAGGGAGCCCATACGTTTTATCATCTTAAACTGCTTCAGCATATCTTCAAAATCCATACCTTTTTTCTGGATCTTGCTGGCGAGGTCGTCCGCCTCGTCAGGGTCTATGGCGTCCTGAGCTCTTTCCACAAGGGAGACAATGTCGCCCATGCCGAGAATTCTGGATGCCATTCTGTCCGGATAGAACTGTTCAAAGTCTTCCAGTTTTTCGCCTATGGCTATGAATTTAAGGGGCTTGCCCGTAACTTCCTTGATAGAGAGAGCGGCGCCGCCTCTTGCGTCACCGTCCATTTTGGTGAGGATTATGCCTGTCGCGTCGAGCTTGTCATTGAAGGTCTTGGCGACTGTAACTGCATCCTGACCGGTCATGGCGTCCGCGACGAAAAGGATTTCATCGGGATTAACCGCGTCTTTTGTTCTCACAAGCTCGTCCATGAGTGTTTCATCAATATGGAGACGGCCTGCGGTATCTATGATCATGAGATCTTTTGCTGTTTTTTTTGCGTAGGCAAGAGCATCAACGGCGATCTTCACCACATCTTTTGTGCTTCTGTCGGTGTAGACATCGGCCTTGATCTGTCTGCCCAGAACCTCAAGCTGATCGATCGCCGCGGGTCTGTAGACATCCGCCGCAACGAGAAGAACAGATTTGCCGCTTTTCATGAAGAAGCGTGCCAGCTTGCCGGATGTTGTTGTTTTTCCCGCACCCTGCAAACCCGCCATCATTATTATTGTGGGCGGTTTAGAGTTAAGGTTTATTTTGGCGGCGGGATCATCGCCGCCAAGAACGTTAACCAGCTCGTCGTGGACTATCTTTATGAAAACCTGATCAGGGGTGAGGCTTTTGAGAACCGCTTCACCGAGGGCTTTTTCACGGACATTTTCTATGAATCTCTTAACTACCTTGAAGTTTACATCCGCTTCGAGAAGAGCGATGCGCACCTGCTTCAGCGCTTCCTGTATGTTCTCTTCAGATATACGGATCTGCTTGCGCATACCCTTGAATACCGCGGTGAGTTTCTCATTCAAAGTGTTGAACATTGTCCGTTTTTACCTTCCTGACGCTTGAGGGCGCGAAAATACGCACCTTTCCCGTGTGTATGCGGGAACTAAAATTTATATGTGAAAGGGGCGGGTCTGTCAACCGCTTTTTATGCCGCCCTCCGGAGGGCGGCATTTTGCGGTTAAAGGCGGGTTTACACTTTATTTATGATCGCCTCAGCCCTGATGAGAGCCTTGGAGATATGATCTGTTACGTTCTCGGCGCCTATTTCGTCCAGAAAACCGAACTTTTTCAGAGCCCGGCAAGGCTGCTCCTGAACCCCTGAAAGCACAAGGGGAACATTATTTTTCATGCACTTGTGATGAAACTCCTCAAGGGCGTGTATCCCTGTTGCGTCAATGGCGGGAACCTTGCGCATCCTTAATATAAATACCTTCGGAGATTTCTGAAGGTAGGCGAGCATCCCCGCCAGCCTGTCCGCCACGCCGAAGAAGAACGGGCCGTCTATCTCGTATATTTCGACTCCGTCAGGGACGTTATAAAGAGAGATTCTGTCGGGATCGTATTTGTCCTCATTCCCTCCGTTTCCGGTGAGGTAATCCACATGGGTGACATCGCTCATGCGCTTCATGAAAAGAAGAGCGGCGAGAACAACGCCCACCTGAACGGCGACTGTCAGATCCACCAGTACGGTGAGCAGGAAAGTGAGCACAAGCACGCCGCTGTCGCTTTTCGGAGCGTTGAGCAGTCTTCGGAAGCTTTTAAGCTCGCTCATGTCCCAAGCCACAACAAAGAGAACGCCGGAGAGAGCGGCAAGGGGGATTTTTTCCGCGACACCTGAAAGGAACATGACGAAAATAAGCACCGTCAGGGCGTGGATTAAGCCCGAAACAGGAGTTCTGGCTCCGGTTTTGATGTTTGTGGCTGTTCGGGCTATTGCTCCGGTCGCGGGCATTCCGCCGAAGAACGCGGACATAATGTTCGCCGTTCCCTGCGCCACAAGCTCGGTGTTTGACCTGTGCCTGCTGCCCGTCATGCCGTCCGCGACCACTGCGGAAAGGAGCGATTCAACTCCGGCGAGAAGCGCTATTGTTATGGCGTCGGGGAAAACCGCGCGGACTTTTTCAAGGCTCCATGCGGGTATCTCAGGCATGGGGAAAGCGGAAGGGAGCGTTCCGAAGCGGTCTCCCACGGTTTCAGCGGGAATGCCGAATATCCATGCCGCTGCGGTGAGAGTGAAAATAGCCGCCACATGAGCGGGAATCTTCGGCGTGAATCTGCGGACGGAAACAATAATTGCCACAGTCGCAAGACCCACTGCCGTTGCCGCGGGGCTGAGTGTGTGGAAATTGATGAAGTATTCCATCCATTTTTCATGGAACTCAGGGGGCAGCTTCTCAATGGATAGCCCGAAGAAGTCTTTTACCTGAGTGGAGAAAATCACCAGAGCAATGCCAGCGGTGAAGCCTGTTGTGACGGGGTAAGGGATAAACTTGATGTATGAACCCACCCTGATAAGCCCCAGTATAATAAGGAGTATTCCCGCTATTACAGTGGCGAGTATCAGCCCGTCATAACCGTGCTTCTCTATCACGGCATAAATAATAATGACAAACGCTCCGGTGGGGCCGCCTATCTGATAGCGGCTGCCGCCCAGAAGCGAGATGAAGAAACCTGCGATAACTGCGGTGAAGAGCCCTTTATCGGGCGTGGTACCGCTGGCGATTGCAAACGCCATGGCAAGGGGGATCGCAACGATGCCTACAGTGAGTCCGGAGAAGAAGTCCCGTCTCAGTGTCTCTGCGCCGTAACCTTTTTTAAGTTCGATGAGCAGACTGGGTTTGAGTGATGTACTGTCCATAGCTGCACCTGAAGTTGTATTATAAGTTGAGAAGCATACTCCTCATTATTTGAAACTGCAACTGTCTAAAAGAGTATAATCTCATAACTCCCGTTGAAAAAGACGCGGGGAGCATTATTATTAATTATATGAAAAAGCTTGTTATTATTCCTCTGCTGTTTTTTATGCTGTCATGCGCGGCTAAAGAGCCGGAAACAGCCGCTTTCGGTTCTGCATATGAAATCCGCGGTTTTTCTCTCAGGCTGGAGAACGGAGTTCTCAGCGTGAGGAATACCTATTTTGAGAAGGTTTCACGTCTTCAGATAAAAGCGGAATACATCAAAGACGGAAGCATAGCGGGAACATTTGTAAGCGTAGGTCTTGCACTTAAACCCGGGGATGTCAGGGAATACAGGCTCGTGATTCCCGCCGGTACGGAGAAAGTCAGGGTCATTTACAGAGAATACCCTTACGGAGAGGGCGACGAGGCCTTCTTTCTGCCGAATACGGGCAGGGTCGGTACAACAGGTTCGGTTTATTTTCTGCTTAACGAATAATCAAATTTTCAGTTCTGTTTTTAGTCAGTAAGTGATTAAAAAATAGTCACCATTCTTTCTTCAGATTTTCTAATGTATATTTAAGTTCTTCCTGAATCAGTAAAAACTCTTCTTGGCACATTCGTTGCTGTTCATAAGGCAACACCGGAATAAGGAGGAGTTTTTATGAAGCTGATAAAAGCGATCATCAAACCTCACATGCTTGAGGAAGTTAAGGAAGCTCTGGCTGAGCTTGGAATCACGGGTATGACCGTATACGAAGTTAAAGGCTACGGCAGGCAGAAAGGGCACAATGAACTCTACAGAGGCGCGGAATACCGTATTGATTTTGTCCCCAAGATAATGATGGAAGTGGTGGTTTCCTCCGACATCGCGGCGAAGGTCGTAAAAACCATAAACGATTCAGCTAAAACAGGCAAAATCGGCGACGGCAAAATATTCGTGATCCCCGTTGAGGATTCCGTGAGAATCAGAACAGGGGAAACAGGGATAGAGTCGCTTTAATCTGCGGAAACAGGTGCAAGGAGGATATATGAGAAAAATTATTATAATGCTCGGACTGGTGCTTATGGCAGCTTCCGGCTTCGCCGAGGACGAACCGCTCACCCTGGAAGGCGTTCAGGCCTCTGTGGATGCGGTACAGGCAAACGCGGACTGGCTCTGGACACTTATAGCGGCATTCATGGTCTTTTTTATGCAGCTTGGTTTCGCAATGGTTGAAACAGGCTTCACCAGAGCAAAAAACGCAGTCAACATAATCATGAAAAACCTTCTGGACTTTTCGATGGGCGCAATCGGATTCTGGGCAGTGGGTTTCGCGCTTATGTTCGGCGCTACAACAACAGGATTCTTCGGCACGGAGGGCTTTTTCCTCTCAAACTGGGATATGCAGGACAACTGGACGCTCGCTTTCTGGATTTTTCAGACAGTTTTCTGCGCCACAGCGGCTACGATTGTTTCAGGAGCTATGGCAGAGAGAACTAACCTTAAAGCTTACCTCCTTTTCAGCCTCGCAATGACAACCGTTATCTACCCCATATACGGCAGCTGGGCGTGGGGCTCTCTCTTCCACGGTGAAGGCTGGCTTGAGGGCTTCGGCTTCATAGACTTTGCAGGTTCAACAGTTGTTCACTCAGTGGGCGGCTGGGCAGCGCTCGCCGGTGCTATAGTTGTGGGACCGAGGCTTGGAAAATACGCCAAGGACGGTTCAGTCAGAGCCATCCCCGGCCACAACATACCCCTTGCCACAATAGGCGTTTTCATACTCTGGTTCGGCTGGTACGGCTTCAATGTGGGTTCTGAAACCGCCGCTGATACTGCTCTTCCCCTTATAGCGGTTAACACAACCCTTGCTCCGGCTGCGGGCGTTCTTGTGGCTCTTTTTACAACTGTCGTTCTTTATAAGAAATTTGACGCGGGCATGTCTCTCAACGGTGCTCTCGCCGGTCTCGTGGGGATAACCGCAGGATGTGCGAATGTCACTCCCGCTTATGCGGCGCTCATCGGCGCTGTGGCGGGACTGCTTGTTGTCTTCAGCGTAATATTCTTTGACAAAATCAGAATCGATGACCCCGTGGGCGCAATATCCGTGCACGGCGTATGCGGCGCGTGGGGAACCCTCGCGGCGGGCATATTCAACTATGATTTTGAGGCGGGCGGTTTAAGCCCTGTGATACTTCCCCAGCTCATAGGCATAGCCGCGGCGTTCGTATGGGCGTTCGGTGTGTCCTTCGTTGTCTTCAAACTTATCAACCTGCTTATAGGTCTCAGAGTTTCCGAAACTGAGGAGCTTGAGGGTCTTGATAAGCACGAACACGGCATAGACGCTTATCCCGAGTATGCCAAGTCACTCATAAAATAAAAGAATAATATAGAATAGTCTGCCCTGCGGGGCAGGCTACCTGACCGTTACATTGCCCTCTTTCCGCCACGGAGAGAGGGCTTTTTTGTGCTTTCAGGGTGCTGAAGGAAGGGACAGCGTGAACAATGCTCCGGAGGCTGAGGCTTCTGCGGTTAGCTTTCCGTGCATTTTATCTTCGATTATTTTTTTGGCCAGATACAGGCCGATTCCGGTTCCGTTGTCATTTTTTGTGGTGAAGTAGGGTCTGAAGAGCTTTTTCATTACTTTCGGGCTTATTCCGCTGCCGTTATCCCTGATGCTGATTCTGCATGTTCCGCTTTCGTTGATAACGCTGATAATTATTAAGCCCTGTTCCGTGCGGAAAGCTTCGTCTGTCTCTCTCCTCTGTATGACCGCGTCTTTCGCGTTCACCATCAGGTTGAGGATAACCTGCTTAAACTCATTTATGTAGCCCACTATCTCCGTGCTGTCATCATCCGTGTGAAGGCTTGCCGTGATGTTGCATGTTTTAAGCTGCGGTTCCATGAGGGATATTATTTCTTCGGCGGATTTTTTCACGCTGAACTTCTGAGGTGTTTTCTGCGGGATGAAGAAGCGTCTGAAGTCATCCACAGTGGAGCTCATGAAAAGAATCTGCGAGTTGATTGCATTTATGTGCTCCTCCACAGCGGATTCATTCAGGTCGCCGTGGTCGAAGTCATCGCCTATCGTCTGCGCAATGAGCGCCAGATTGTTCAGAGGCTGTTTCCACTGATGGGCTATAACGCCCAGCATCTCGCCTATGGCGGCCATTTTAGACTGCTGAATAAGCAGTTTTTCCTGTTTTTTATGTTTCTTTCTGAGTTTTTTGAGTTTTGAGTCATTTTCAAAGAAAACCGCGGACAGTCTTCCTTCTGAAGCGCCGAGAGGAGAGACGCGCGCTTTAAGGGGCAGTTTCTCCCCGTTTTCCGAACAGGTTTTTACCCGCTTTGTTCCGGCTGTTTGGGTGCTGAAGAGTTTTTCCAGCCTTGCAAAGCTTTTAGACGTCAGCAGATTCTTGATATTACAGAAGGAGAGGGCGGCTTCATATTCGGGAAAGAACTTTGCGAAGCGGGTGTTCGAGCGGAGGATATTTCCTTTATCATCAATGACACAGAAGGCGGGAGCCGTGAGCCGGAAATACTCTGCCGCCGCTGAAGCGGTGAAATCATCCGGCATTTTGTCAGAGTATATGGAACTGTGCGCTTCTATGTTGCTTTTCAATGAAATGCTCCGTCTTTCATCGGGTAGTTAGATAAGGGCTAACTTATTATTTATAAATATCATAATGTCAAGTCAGTTAATATAAAGAAAATTAAAGAATAAGCCAGAATATAATGATTTTTGCGTGATAAAAAATCCGGTTTACATATGCGTATAAAAAAACTTGACACAGACAGACTAAGATATATTTTTTATATTGTTGAAACACGATACCTATGGAGGTGGAAAAATGCTTAAAAAACGTGATGAAATTTTTTTCTCTCCCTTCAGAAGCCTTCTGGATCTCAACAGGGAGATGGGCAGGTTTATGGACAGGTTTGGTGACGGCGAGTCCATGCCCGGCGGGTTCAGACCTGACGTGGACATTGTGGAAAAGAACGGACAGGTTGTTGTTACGGCGGATCTCCCCGGAATGGAGGAGAAGGATATCGAAGTCACAATCAACGACGGAGTTCTCATCGTCAGGGGTGAAAGAACCGAAGAAAAAGAGGAAACCGAAAAAGGATTTCACAGGCGTGAAAGAGTTTTCGGCAAATTTGTCAGACAGTTCACCCTGCCCAAAGGCACGGATTCCGAGAATGTTAAAGCCGTGTTTAAAAAAGGCGTTCTCGAAGTGAGGATCCCTCTGAAAGCCGCTGCCGAGGAAAAGAAAATACAGATTGAAGCGAAGTAAAGAAAATAAGCCCCCGAAGAAACGGGGGCTTTCTGATTTCTGCTCAAATGCTTAAAAATCGGAGACTGTCGCGCCGGTTTGCCTAAACCTCTGTCATTGCGGACGAAGCGGTCAGTCTCCCTTATATCTTAATCTTATGCATGCTTTTCTGCTGATTTCCTGTTTGCTCTCGGTTTTTTCACCGCCGGAGCCGCTTTTTCCTCAGCAGGCTTGGGCGGAGCGGGGAGAAGCGCTATTTCGGCGACCTCTTCAAATTTTTCCACCGGAACAATTTCCAGAGAGCTTTTAACATATTTCGGCATAGCGGTAATATCCTTCTCGTTCTTTTTGGGTATTATCACCTTTGTTATGCCGTGTCTTTTCGCGGCGAGAAGTTTTTCCTTCAGTCCGCCTATGGGGAGCACCTTGCCTGTGATCGTTATCTCACCTGTCATGGCAACAGACTTATTGATAGGCCTGCCCGTGAAAACGGAGAGAAGGGCCGTTCCCATTGTAATCCCTGCCGAGGGGCCGTCTTTGGGGATGGCTCCCGCGGGAACATGGACATGTATGTCAAATTTGTTGAAGTCTTCCGGATCCACGCCGTAATTGGAGGCGATCGTACGCACATATGTGTATGCCGCGCGGGAGGATTCCTTCATTACATCACCCAGCTGGCCGGTTACAAGAAGATTCCCCTTGCCCTGATACTTTGTGCACTCAATGAAGAGAACATCTCCGCCGACGGGTGTCCATGCGAGGCCGGTTGCAGTTCCGATTTCGTTATCCTTGAGCTCGTCTTCACCTATGTATTTCACTGCGCCGAGAAATTTTTCGGCCAGCTTGGGGGTTACATGGAAAACACTGCCGTTCCCTTCCACAATTTTGCGTCCGACTTTGCGGCAGACTGTTCCTATGCTGCGTTCGAGGTTTCTCAGTCCGGATTCGCGGGTGTAGCTTTTGATAATGTGCATCACAGCCGCTTTTGAGAATTTTATCTGCTCCGGCGTGAGGCCGTTTTCTTTTATCTGTCTGGGGATCAGGTATTTTTCTGTTATCCTGAGCTTCTCTTCCTCTGTGTAGCCTGGGATCTGGATTATCTCCATCCTGTCGCGCAGGGCGTGGGGGATGGGGTCAAGGTAGTTCGCCGTTGTGATGAACAGAACCTTGGACAGATCAAAGGGCACGCCGAGGAAATGATCCACGAAGTTAACGTTCTGCACGGGGTCAAGGACTTCAAGGAGGGCTGACGCAGGGTCGCCCCTGAAGTCGCTGCCGAGCTTGTCTATCTCGTCCAGCATGATAAGCGGGTTGTTGGTTCCTGCTGTTTTCATGCTCTGAATTATCTTGCCCGGCAGAGCGCCGATGTATGTTCTTCTGTGCCCTCTTATTTCCGCTTCATCTCTCATTCCGCCGAGGCTCATGCGGACATATTCCCTGCCCATTGCGCTGGCGATTGATTTTCCCAGTGATGTTTTGCCCACTCCGGGAGGGCCCACAAAGCAGAGGATGGGACTTTTCATATCCTTTTTCAGTTTGCGCAGTGCGAGGAAGTCAAGGATGCGCTCCTTCACTTCTTCCAGTCCGAAGTGGTCGTCATTCAGGATCTGCTTGGCGGTTTTGAGATCCAGCTTCTCCTTGCTTGCCTTGCTCCACGGAAGCTCCACAAGCCAGTCGAGGAAGGTTCTCGCCACTGTCGATTCCGCTGAGTCGGGGTGCATACGGGCAAGGCGCTTGAGCTGCTTGTCCGCTTCCTCCGCTATGGCTTTGGGCATTTTGGCTTTTTTGATCTTCTTTTCGTATTCCTCTATCTCGATCTGAAAATCGTCCTCTTCGCCGAGCTCTTTCTTGATCGCTTTAAGCTGTTCGCGGAGGAAGTATTCCTTCTGGCTTTTGTCTATCTCGCCTCTGGCTTCGTTCATTATCTTCTGCTGAACCTCGAGGATCGAGATCTCGCGGGTGAGGAACTCGCTGACTTTTTTGAGCCTTTCAATGGTATCGTCCTCTTCAAGAACCTCCTGCGCCTCTTCCATTTTGAGACCGAGGTTGGAGACAATAATATCGGCGAGCTTTCCGGCATCGTCTATGGTCTCTATCACGGCGAGGAGATCGGGCAGCATCGGTTTTCCGAGGCTTACAGCGTTATGGAGCTGTTCCTTGACATGCCTTATCAGGGCTTCGGAGGCAAGGTTGTCCTCCGATGGTTCTTCCTTGAACGTGCTGATCCTGACTTTGGCGAAAGGCTTCATCTGGATGAATTCTTCCGCAGTTGCTCTCTTAACGCCCTGAACAAGGATTTTGATCCTTTCATCAGGTAGTTTGAGCATACGGAGAATAACCGCCACTGTTCCTGTTTTGTTTATCTCATCCTCAGCGGGTTCCTCCTGAGAGGCATCCTTCTGGCAGGCAAGGAAAATGAGCCTGTCCGCGCTGAGGGCATCGTTCACTGCCGCAATGCTGCTTTCTCTGCCGACAAAAAGCGGCAGAACCATATATGGGAAAACAACTATGTCCCTTACAGGCAGCAAGGGCAATTGTTCCGGTATTTTTACATCCGATTCAAACTGTTCCACTTTACCCTCTCCTGTATCTCAATTTTCTGTTTTTTTCAGCGTAACTGTGAGAACACCGTTCTTCAGTACAGCCTGTGTGTTATCCTTATCCACGGGGAACGGAAGCTGCATTATCCTTTTAAAAGGCGCAAACTCCCTTTCAGCGCGGATGAAGAAGATTTGCTTATCCGTGCAGTATCTTTTTCTTATTCCTTCTATTATAAGAAGATTTTCGTAAAGATACACTGTAAAGTCATTAGACGTCAAACCGGGTAATTCGGCGGTAATGATCACTTCTGTGTCTCTGATCATAGCGTCCAGAGCGGGTGTTCCCGTTTCGGCTATGGGGCTTTTGGTACGCTCCATAACTTTAAGAAGCTCCTCCACTTCCTTTTTCATGAGGCCGTGGATAAAGCGTATCTTCGATATAGAGTCGTTTTCGCTGCTCATTGTTTCACCTTGTTCTGCAAAGAACCGACATTAAGTCCATCATGGCGTCTTTCGTGTCTTCCCTTGAAAGGGCGAAGTGCACTGTGGCTTCGATCAGGCCGTGCTTGTTGCCGCAGTCAAACCTCTGCCCTTCGAAGCGGTAGCCGTAAACGCCGCTTTTTTCAGCAACAGCATGTATCGCGTCTGTGAGCTGGATTTCGTTTCCCGCTCCTGCCGCTGTGGTTTCCAGTTCGTCCATTATTTCAGGCGTCAGAATGTATCTGCCTATTATGGCAAGGTCGCTGGGCGGATCTGCTTTCGGTTTTTCCACCATATATCCGAGTTTATAGAGTCGTTCATCTATCTGCTTTTCAACTTTTACTATCCCGTACTTGTGGGTATCCGCGAGGGGAACCTGCATTATGGAGATCACAGGCGCCTTCACTTTGTCAAACTCTTTTGTCATTTCGCCTATTACCGACTTCTGAGCAAGTATTATATCATCCGGCAGGATCACGGCAAAAGGCTCACGCCCTACAATGTCCTTGGCGCAGAGGACAGCGTGCCCCAGACCTCTGGGCTCCTTCTGGCGGATATAAACCACATCGCACATATCGGAGATTTTACGCACCTCTTTCAGCAGATCCTCTTTGCCGGCCTCCGCAAGCGCGGTCTCAAGGTTAGGGTCACGGTCGAAGTGATCCTCCATGGACTTCTTTGTGCGCCCCGTGACGAAGATAATCCGTTCTATCCCGCCGTTCAGCGCTTCTTCCACGCCGTACTGGATAAGAGGCTTGTCGATCAGAGTCACCATCTCCTTGGGGATAGCCTTTGTTGCCGGCAGGAGTCTTGTGCCGAAACCTGCCACGGGAAAAACAGCGCTTTTAACCTTCATTACATCATCCTTGATTTATTTATGAAAAATAACGCCGGCGTAGCCGACAACTCTGTCATAGTCTCCGCTGACATGACCGCTGTGGGTGTGTTCCACAAGCTCGGTTCCTGAGCAGCCCTTCAGCCTGCAGCAGGTGATGGCGGCAGAGGCGGGAACAGCCCCGCACATAGAAATATTCATCCCTGACACTGTTCTGGCAAGGGCTTTTTCATCAAGCGCCAGAACAGCTTGAAGAGCCGCCTCATCTTTTCTTTCAGTTATTGCCGCACTCTCAAAGTGGTTCATGTCGGAGCTCACTGCCAGAAGCGTCTCATCATCGCAAACGGATGCCAGTATCTCGCCCAGCTCCCTGCATGTTTCCGTGTTCAGCCCCATAAGGGTCACGGGGACAATCCTGACATCAGGGTTAAGATATTTTAGTACAGGAACAATTACTTCCAGAGAATGTTCATTGATGTGAGCCGCCGTGTCCGCCGTGCAGAGTCGGGATGCGGTGAGCTTTGACGCTGTTTCGGAGTCGATTTCGGCGTCTCCGAACGGCGTTTCCCAGCTTCCTTCCGGAAAAACCGAGATTCTAGCCCCCATTCCCGTATGGTTGGGTCCCATGAGTATCACTTTGTCAGGGATTTTCACCATTGACGCGGTTCTGACCGCTGTGCTGCCGGAGTATATCCAGCCTGCGTGGGGGAGCATAACGGCAAGAGCCTCTGCCGGCGGGGTGCCTGCGAGGTTTTTTTTAATGAACCTTTCAGCCTCTTTTGGGGATGCGGGATAAAAAAGTCCCTTTACCGCAGCTTTTCTGAACATAACAGCCTGCCTGCCTTTTCATACCATAAATCAGGCAGCTTGAGGGAAAGGCTGAAATAGCTGAAATCATTCAGCAGTATAATGCGCTTGTCGATCACCTTGTAAGCCCAGGGCTGCCTGTTTCTTGATATTACCAGTTCTTTAACTCTCTTGAAAGAGAACTGTTTCAGCATGGGGAATGATTCTTCCAGCGTGTTGATATGCTCGGTGTTTTTCCGGCCTACTGTTATCAGCCTGTTGCCGTGGGCGCAGACCTCTATTCTGTCATTCCCTGTGAAAACCACAAAGAAATCGTTCCCGAAGGCTTCCTTCAGGCTGAAGTCTGTGTCGTACATCTGCATTTTTTCATTTCCGCTCAGAGATTCCATGCAGCCGGTGACTATGAATGAGTCAGGATATTCGCTCAGCAGTGTCTGGTGAGTGACTGCTTCATCCTGAGCATTTTTTATATCGTGGGAGTAAACCCCGAGGGTTTTCATAAGACAGAGATCGGTTATGTTGCCCTGCTCAAAGCCGCTTCCAAGCCCTGCGAGCTCCCCGCGGATTTTTCCGCCGTAGAGGAAGTTGAAGATATTTTTCTTCATTTTCATGCAGTAGTCAGCCGGAATCTCCTTCGGGTTCGCGCTTTTTCTCGCGGTTGTGTATGTGCCGCCGTGAAAAACATGGATGTTGGAGGAGGATATGGGCGGAAACTGATTGTTTGAGGCGATTCTCACGCTTCTGCCGGAGAATTTGACATAATCCGCTACTTTCAGCAGGTTCGGTGTGGGGTTGAGGAAAATGAATCCGGCCATGTTCAGCTTATCGTCCTGTAGAAAGCGTCACGTTTCACAGGCTCAAGCCCCGCCGAGATTATCATATTTTTCAGTTCGTCCTCCGTCAGCCCCGCGCTGCTTGTCGCTCCGGCGGCGTGGGTTATGTTCTCTTTTATTATGGTTCCGTCAAGATCGTCCGCGCCGAAACGGAGGGCAACCTGAGCTGTTTTCTCACCCAGCATAACCCAGTACGCCTTGATATGGGGCACATTGTCCAGAACAATGCGGCTGACAGCCGCTGTCATCAGGTCTTCAATGCCTGTTGCCGGTTTTATATGGCTGAGGAAAGTGTTCTGCGGGTGAAATGACAGAGGGATAAAGGCGAGAAAGCCTCCGGTTTTTTCCTGAAGATCGCGGATTTTTTCCAGATGGCGCATCTTCTCCTCCCCTGTTTCGATGTGGCCGTAGAGCATGGTGGCATTGGTGAGAATCCCTTCTTTATGCGCGGTTTCGTGCACCTCAAGCCATCTTTCCGCGGGGATCTTTTCTGGGCAAATCTCTTTGCGCACCCTAGGTTCAAAGATCTCAGCCCCGCCGCCCGGCATCATCTCAAGTCCTGCGTTTTTGAGTTTTCTGAGCACTTCCGTCAGCGAAAGTCCGGATATGGAAGCGAAATAGTCAATCTCTACAGCGCTGAAGCCTTTGATTGTTTTTTCGGGGAAAGCGGTTTTCAGCCCTTTCACCATATCGGTGTAGTAGCTGAATTTTTTCGAAGGGTGCAGACCGCCGACAATGTGAAGCTCGCTTGCGTTCGGAGCCTTGGAAGCGGCGTATTTTATGATGTCGTCCACATCCATGAACACCGCCGTTTCGTCTCCTTCATCCTTGGCAAAGGCGCAGAAGCGGCACTTGCTCACGCATATGTCAGTGTAGTTTATATGGAGGTTATTGACATAAAAAACCTTTTTGCCCCACATCTTCTGCCGGAGCGCATCGGCCTTTTCGCCCGTAACCAGAAAATCTTCTTTGAAAAGATTGTACATACGGCTTAGATTTCCTTATCAGCAGATTATCTTACGGAAGAAAAATACAGTCTGAAAATTAACACACCTTGGTGTTTCGGGCAACCTTATTTATCCCGCCTGTATTTAATTCCTTTTTCATACATTTCCTTCCAGACCCTCAGCCCGTCAACCTCCACGGGATCCTTTTCCTTTGCTATATGTTCATTTATGAGTGCGGCCGCTTTGTCAAACTCATCATTTTCAGCATAGGCCGCCGCCAGCCTTTCGGCATTTGTGTTATCCGGCCGGAGAGAGTATGCCCTTCGTCCGTAGAGCACTGCCTTTGCCCCGTCTCTGAAATACGGGTCAGGATGGGTGGAGAGGATCCACGCCGCCTGAGAAAAGGCCTTTTCCATGGAGCTGTCCAGGATTGCCGCTGTTTCGAGATCTTTGATGCCGTCTCCGGTTTTTGAAACAGCAAAAAGCACCTGCGCCCGCTGGAAATAGCTTCCGGCATTTTTGGGTTCAAGCTCTATGGCGCGGGTCACGTCCACTATGGCCTGTTCGGGGCTCCCCGCTTTCAGGTATGCCTTTGCCCTGCCGAGGTAGGCCTCCGCGCTTTCGCCCTGCGCCTCTATCCCTCTGTTCAGATAGAAGAACGCCTGTTTTGTGTTCCCCAGTTCGGCATATGCGAGGCCGATCAGGGTATTTGCGCGGGCATAGGTTCTGGGCTTCTGAGTCAGCGCCTCATCCAGTTCCATTACCGCGTCATTGTATTTTCCGAGTAAGAAAAGGATTTCCCCTCTTCTGTAGTGCAGGTAAGCGGTGTTTTTATTTCTGCCCAGTGCTCTTGTGTATTCATAAAAGGCCCTGTCGTATTCCTTCATTGCGAAATAGGCATCCCCGAGAAGGGTTCTGTTTTCGCCTGAGTCATGTTCCTGAACGGCTTTTTCAAGATATCCGGCCGCCAGCGGCGCGTTTCCCGATTCAAGGGCGCTCAGGCCGCTTTTCCGCAGTTCAACGGCGGCTTTGGGCGCGCACGCCGCAAGGGCTGCTGCTGTGATCAATATATAAAGTCTCATGATATCTCCATAGTCGGCTTCATTAATAATATTACTCCCTGAACACAAATAACAGAAGTTTTTTATGAAAAGAGCCACAGTTATTTTTTGTAATTATTACACACTATAACAAGTTTTATTTGTTAAATGTTTATATTCCCTCATCGGCTAAGGAGGAATGTGATGATTCTTGAAATGGCTAAAACAGGCAGATACGGCGAGGTAACGCTTACCGAGGCGGATCTGGAGCAGATGGAGAAAAGCTTCGGCGGAAAAGTGCCCGTAACTGTGGGGCACGAGATAGCCGGAAATATGCCCGCTGCCGGATGGGTTAAAAACATCTGGGCGGAGAAGGGCGTTCTCATGGGCGAGGCGGAGCTGGGGGACTGGCTCACGGAAGCCTACGAAAAAGGGGAATACCGCAACTGGTCAATAGGCGCGAAGAGGGACGCGGACGGCAGGCTTTACCTGCACCACCTTGCGTTTCTGGGAGCTCTGCCGCCTAAGATACGCGGCCTTGAGGTTGTGGAGATGGGCGACAGCGGCGATTTCCTGACCTTTTCAGGATCCATACCCGCTTATTTCAGCGAGCTTGAAGCGCTCCGCAGGGAAAAGAGGGAGAAAAAACTCAGTGAACTCAGATCCGCATGCGAAGGGAAAATTCCCGCCGCCAAGCTGGAGCTTGTGATGGAGTTTGCTGAAAACCTTGAGGGTACGGTGAATTTCGCAGACGGAAACGAGGCGGACGCTGTGAGCGTGCTGAAGGATGTTTTTTCGTCCCTGCCGGAGCCTGTGAAGGCGGGAAAAATGAACCTGCCCGAAAGGAGCGTTTCGGCGGAGCAGAAGGGAATCTTCGGGAAAATTTAAGGAGGGGAGAAGATGGCAAAGTATGACGGAGTAATCGACAGGCGCGACATGGGTTCCGCCGGAATAATCGACGGCCGCCACCCTGCGGTGGTGAAGGTAATGCCTTTTAAGGCGGACAACGGAAAAATCGAAGCGGGGGAAATAGTCGTCCTCAATGCAGACGGGAAGGCGGACTTTTATGACGCACAGGACGGAGGCACGCTCTCCGTTCCGGTGGGTGTCAGCATCTTCACCGTTGATACGGCAAAAGACAGCCTCGGGAGTGTTCTTGTGCACGGAACGGTCATCAGAAGCGCCCTGAAAAACGGCGGAGCCAAGGCTGAGTCTGCCGCTGTGAAGGCGTTGGAAACAAATACGCAGATCTGGGCGTTTTAAGGAGGTTTGAAACATGCTTCAGTTTGACATAAACAGCTTTTTTTCAAGGGATTCTCTCATAAGAACCCTCACGGACATGCCGGAGCTTAAATCTCCCGTGCTTGATTCGGTTTACAGAACGGAGAAGAGGAGGAACCACCCTCTTCCCACGGTTGCGGTGAGCGACCTCCAGCAGCCCATAACAAATATAGCCATCAGCAGAAGAGGCTCCGCGCCCACGCCCCTTTACGGCGACACAGGGCAGATAACCCACATAGAACCCCAGCCGTTCAGACCTTCGGAGAGGCTTAACGGCGTTGAGGTGAATAACTTCAAGCTCCTTGACAGGACAGGGGTTCAGCTTCTCATCAATAACAAGATAGACAGACTCAGAAGAGTTGTGCGCGCCTCCACGGAGGCACTGGCGGCTCAGAGCCTCACAGGGAAAATAAGCTACCCGATGATTATGGACGGCGGCTACGGCACATACGAAGTGGACTTCGGCTCCACTCTTTCCTACTCGCCTTCGGTTCTCTGGGATGATTCTCAGGTTGCGATAGACGACATCCTCGAAACCCTCATCGAAATGGAAGCGGACATTCAGGAAACAAGCAGATACGGCGAAGGCGTTAAGTTCTGGGCAGGCAAAAAAGCGTTTATGGCGCTTTCCAAACTTGTTCAGGCTTTTGAGGGGAAAAGCGTGATCGCTTCCATGGATGAAAAATCGATCCTCGTAGGCGGCTACAGAATCGAACTGATGAACTCCGCCTACATCGACCCCGCAACGGGCAGCCCCGTTAAGGTGGTGGAGGATGGAAAGCTTCTCGCTGTTGCGGCGGACGCGCCCTTCGAACTCATTTACGCTGTGCTGGACGATCTGGACAGCAACCTTGTCTCCATGCCCTTTTTCGTGAAGCCCGTGGAGGACAAACGCACATCCTCAATCGAGCTTGTGGCGGAGAGCAAACCCCTCCCCGTGCCTTACACAAGGGCGATCAACTGGGCAACGGTAACGGAATAGCGCCATGGAACTTACGGTTGACGAACTGAAACAGCATATTCAGCCGGAGGACTTTGACGCTATAACAGGCGGGGATGACGCAGTGGCCGAAACCTTTCTGGAAAACGGAAGGGAAAGGGTTAAGGGGATAATCGCGGGCTACGGTGTGGATTTTGACGAATCCGACTCCGTGATACGCCTCGCCGTGGTGAAGGCCGCGCTGAGCGAGCTTTACTCGTATTCGGCGGACTGGGTGACGGCGGAGCATTACCGTGATGAGGCTGTTCTTGTGCTCAGGCCTCTTTCTCCCGCTGTTTATCCGGACGCGGCTTCGGTTAACGGGGCAGAAAGCTGGAAAGGTTTTGACTGATAAAGGAAAAGGTTGAGGAACTATGGTTTATGAAACGGCACGGATGATAGCGGAGCTTCTGGAGGCTGAAGGAATATTCAGGCATGTGTTTGTTCACGGCGGGCCGCCCGATAAGGCGGCGGAGGAAATCCTGAGGGAACCGGGGGCCGTCGTGGTTTACACGGGGGAGGAGGGGCAGCCTTCGGGAAGCGCGTTCAGGCGTGAACCGGTCTTCTCCGTGGTTCTGAAGACCTCCGCCCAGAGCAGGGGGGAGATTCCTGTGAAGACCGCTGGCGATGCCCTTGACGGGGTTTTCAGCGCTTTGCGGGGGCTCTCCCCTGCTTCATGGCGGGTTTCAGGCCTCTCCTCCGGCAGGGGAGGCAATTTCTACAGAATAGACCTCAGACTGAGACTAAAGGAATAAGAAAATGGCGATTGTTCTGAAAAATACCAATTTCGCGGTGAGCACTCTGGCATATGAGCTGGATCAGGCGGGTCAGCCCGCCCAGCTCACACTCACCGATTACACGGACTTTTCGCAGGCAGGCAGATTCAAAGTGGTGATTTGGGGCGGAGGTTTTGCTTCTCCTCTGGATGATCCTCAGCGGGAGATTGCTGAACTTGTTCCCGCGGGTATTCCCGGATTTGAGAACACATTTAACTGCTACGGCGGCAAAGAGGGGACGGAAAAGAGAAACTGGCCTGCGGGCAGCCGTATAGCTCATGTGATTACCGCAGGAAAACTGAACGAGCTTGAGGCTGAGATAGGGCTCAAGGCGGATGCGGCGGATACTGAGCGCATCGGCACGGTGAGCGTTAAATCCGCCGACTGCTCAATGACCGGAGCGGAAAGAGCCGTGATGGTGAATGCCGGAGTATCTGACATAAGAATAACCCTGCCCTCTCCGGCCGAAAATGCCGGACGTGTTTTTATAATAAAGCGCATTGACGCGGGCGTTGCGGCGGTGCGGGTGTCCGCCGGTTCGGGTGAGCTGATAGACACACAGAGTGCTGATATTCTGCTCTCCGCCCAGTGGGACAGGGTGCAGATAATCTCAGACGGCACAGACTGGTACACGGTTTAGGGGGCGGGGATGGTTTATCTGTGCGGCATACACCTTGAGGGGATGGTTTGGACAAATGAGTTTTCGGCGGGGCTTCCCGCCGCCGTTTCTGTTCCGTGCGCGGACGGAACATCGGCAGTATTCACTGAGACCGCAGGGAGCTTCGGCATAGATCTCGAATCCGCGGAGGATGACGGATGGCTCAGTCCGGCTGAGGCTCAGCAGCTCAAGGAAGCGGCATCAGACGCGGGCGCTGTTTATCTGTTTTCTCACAGAGGCAGGGAGTTCAGAGTCCGCTTCCGCCATGAGGACGCGCCCGCTCTGGAACTGAGGCCCGTCCGCCCCGCAGACGGCTGCGGGGAGAATGACTGCTTTTACGGAAAAATAAGGCTGAAAACAGTTTAGGGGGAAATATGCAGACCGGAGACATAAAGTTCTACCGCTCAAAAACCGTCACGGACACGGCGGAAAACGGCGGGCATATGGATATATCAAGGGAGATTGTGAGCGGGGTGAAGTTTAATCTTTTTCCAAGAGTGACCGCCTTTGAGCGCACGAACGGAAAAACACGCCTGCGCAAGGCCTACATCGCCAACAGGGCGGCAGGGGCGGAACCCGCTTTTGACGCGGCTGTGGCGCTCACAGTGCCCAGCACCGGAGGGGACAGGTTTTACATAAAGACAGCCCAGAACCATGCGGAGACCGAAGGGGAGCTCACCGCAGAAGGCTGGACAGGCGGCGGAAGGCTGTATGCGGACATCACAGCGGGGGATGCTTCCGTTCAGGTACTTTTCGAGCACAGCGACTACGCGGTGCCCGCGGGCGCGCTTCTCATGGTCAAGGCGGATTCGGGAAATATGTTCACCGCAAGGATTACAGGGGCTGACTGGACAGGGAATGTGGCTCTGATAGGGCTTGCCTCTCAGGCTCCGGATAACTTTGCCGCATCGGAAACCCACGCGGGAATATGCGTTGAGCTTGGGAATCTGGAAGCAAAGGCGGAGAACATAAGCGCAGTTTCAGCAGGCGGAACCTTCGCCTCCGAGGGGATATCGGTGTCCAACTGCGGCGCGGCTGAGGATGAATGGACTATAACCTTTGTTTCATCATCGGCGTTTAATGTGGCTGGAGCACAGGCAGGGAGTCTGCCTTCCGGAAGCATAACGGCAAATTATCAGCCTATGAACGCGGCTTCGGGCGATTTTTATTTTTCAATAGCTCACCAGAGCTGGGGCGGTTCGTGGCAGGCGGGGGACAGGCTCACCTTCAGCACCCGCGCCTCGGCGAAGGGTTTCTGGCTGAAAGAGATTGTGCCCGCCGGAACGGAACGTGAGGCGGATAACTTCATCCGCCTTGACTGGATAACGGACTAGTCCATGTACAGGACTGCGGGAGCCTTTGTTCCCGGAACAGACGGCTTTTCATCATCCGGCCTGAGCTTAAACGGTGCGCTTTATCTGCGGTTTCCCACAGGATGCGGGTCATCGTCAGAGCTGAAAGGGGCTTTGTCCTCCGGCGGTTTGTCCGAGCTGGCACAGCCTGCCGGACTGGACGATTGCTGTTATGTAACAAGTTCATACAGCGCAGAGCTGAAAGGCGGGATCATCTTTTCCGGCGCAGTGACTGACGCTGCTGAGGGAAACCTGAAAGCAGAAAGCGCTGTTTCACTGGGAGGCTCTCTGGAAGCTTGTTTGAGTATTTCCGGCGGGCTTTCTGGACAGATTAAAGGCGCAAACACGATAGGCGACTCTGCCCTTTGCGGCATGGTGTCCCTGAGGGGTGAGATCTCCTTAAACTCCCTTTGCGGTTCGCTTTTTCTCAAATCATCAGTAGATGATGACATCGGCATAATTCAGTGTTCGTTCCGCTTTCTGCTGAACGGAAAGGATCTTACAGGCAAACTCGTAAGTGCCGTGATCGGTTTTTACGGCAAAGACCCTTTCGCATCTTTCAGCGCCGTTGTCACGGAACCTGCGGAAAAGGGATCAGGAGCGGAATTTGTCATAGAGGGCTCTTCATACTTTTTTGTGATCGAAAAAATAAAGAGAGCCGGACACACGTTGAAAATCAGCGGGCGCGCCGCCAAGGTTATGGATGAACCGCCCTATGGGGGCAGGAGATCGGTTTTCATGGCTGATACATCCGCATCTGCTCTGGCAGGGAGCGCTGTCTGGAGTGTGCCGGATTTCTCTGTTCCTCTGGTAAGGGGCAGTTTCTCAGAATCCGAGCTTCTGCGGGCGCTTGCTGATGAATGCGGAGCATCGGTGCGCATAGGCGCGGACGGACTTACCCGCGTTGTCAATCCGTATTCGGCGGAAAACAGCCTTAGTCCCGGCACATTTTTTGAGGCGGTGAGAACCTGCGAACAGCCGAAATACGGCGGAATCAGGGTGGTGTCGGGCTTATCTGCTGATCCTGTGATAGAGCCTGATGCGAAGAAGACAGCCCGCGGGAATTTCGTCACCGTATCGGTTTATGCCAACGGGGATGTGAAGATAAGTACCGATGCCGCCTTTTTTAAGCCGGACGGGCTGAGGGTTATCGAAAAGGAAGAGAAGATCCGTTTTTCAGACGGTGCGGGCAAGGCTTCCTATCCTGTTCTCAGGCTCCTGAGCGGAGCGGACGCGGCGGAAGGGCGCAGTGTTTATGTGCGTGAGGGGGGCAGTTTCGTCAGGAATGTCAGGTATGAAACCATCCGGCGTGACTGCCTGCTTTACGAAGAGGTAGAAAAAGATGCGGTTCTGCGTGCCGAAGCGGTGAAAACCGTTTTTTGCGCAGGTTCCGGCACGGCGGTAAAGGAGTTCCGGCAGAAGCTGACAGGTGATCCGCTTGCTGCGGCAGCAAGGGCGCAGAATCTTAAACGCGGTCTCTGCGGCGGGGTTTATCTGGAAGTTGCACACCTTTTCAGTCCGGAGGCGGCTTCGGGGGATGCGCTTCTGATGCGTACATCCGCAGGCGAAGGGTACTGTGTTTCCTCATCAGTTGAGATAACATCCGCCCCGCTGAAAATAATCCAGAAAACAAAGCTTTACCTGAGGGAGGAATAAATGGCTGAGGTAACAGTTAGTTTTGTAACGCCCGCAAAAAGCGGGGAGAAGACGGTAATAGAGCTGGATGAAGATATGAATCTCGATTCCTCAGGCAGTGCGAAGAAATTTTTCCGCTACGGCGAAACGGCATATTTCAGGGCTTACGCCCCTTTGCCCGCTTCCCTGAGGGCTGTCTCATCCGACGGAAGCATCACTGAACACGGACTGGGCACTGCGACAATAAGCGGCGAGTTCATTCCCTTCACCGAATCAGCCGAGGCAGGGGCGAAATATCCCGTAAGGGAAATTGTCTCCTCCGTGTGGCTTGGGAGATCCCTCGGCAATGTAAAGAAAAGCGGCGCTTACTCTGTTTCATGCGAAATTGAGCCGGATGCCGCAGGTGAAAGCGGAGTGGGGCTTCTTGAACTTACATATTCATCAGGCTTTAAAAGGTTCGGCATAACACTGCCGAAGAAAAGCAGGCCTGAGTGCCCCGTGCTTATTTACGTTTTTCAGGAATAGCTTATGGGCTCATTCATTGTCGGCTTCGGCGCGGAAAAGAAGGAAGGGGAGCTCCTCCTGACAGAAGATCACGAACGGAGCGGAAACAAAAGCCTCTACTCAGCCGGAGAAAAGTCATATGTGCGTATATATCCCGCCGGACTGAATGCGGAGATAACTGTCTCAGGCGGTTCGTGGAGATATTCGGCATACGGTCTCAGCGAAATGCACACGGAGCATATCCCTTTTGCGGATCAGACCGAAGGCAGGCTGAAATATCCTGTGGTGCGGGTGCTGAATGTTTCCCGCGCGGCGGACGGCTCCTCCCCCTTTGTGGGCGGGCGTTCAGTGAGGTTCAGAGAAAACAGGCTGGATTCTGTTTCCGTTGAATATGAAACGTCCTATGATCTCATCGAAATCACAGGGTTTTCCGCACGGTACGTGATCCTGAAAGTCTCCTGCGCCGCTGGAACTGCTTACCTTGAGCTGGACTACACTGGGGAAGAGACTGATCTCTCCTCCCGCATGGTGATACTCACGGCGAGGGATGCGGCTTCAAGGGAGATCATCCCCCATGCGCAGGTTTTCATGAACGGTACTTTCAGGGGCGTGACAGACGGCGGAGGAATGCTGAATCTGGGCAGGCTGAAGAAGGGGCAGTACAGCCTCCTTGTGCGCAAGGACGGCTATCTGGACACTGATAAGGACAACCTCAAAAATGACAGTTTCAGGATCGAATAATGGAACTGAACCTATATCTCAGCAGAGAAAACTGGCGGCCGGAGGGGCTCTGCACCGTAAAAGGGCGGAGCGCGGGGATTGAGTTTGACGATACGGACGGGATTCCGGGGCTGGTTTTGCCTCTGTTTATGGATGTGTACATGGATCAGGACGGCACAGCCCATGCGGACGCGATGACTGTTCTCCTCTCTGACGGAACGGAGAGCGAGGAGTTTCTCCTGCATAATCCGCCATGCGCCAAGTCGCCCCTGCGCAAGGGGGCACTGAGCTATTCCGCGGAGGATGGGGAGCTTGTTTTCAGCTTTCCCCGACTGGCGTTCAGCGGGTTCGGCGGTTATGTGATACGGACGGGCGGCGGCTCTGTCAGCTATCTTACCCCGGGGAGAATAGGGGAGATAATCCGTACTGTGCCGGAGTATACGGGCTCAAGCCCCGAAAATTTCAGACTGATGTTCAGCGATACGTCAGTTGCTCCGGGGGAAACCGTGTCGGTGATGTTCACCCTTGCCGGAAGTGCTGAGGAGTTCATGTACCGTTCGTCCGTTTTTGAAACATCAGTGTGGACATCGGCAGTGATTGCCGGATGCGGTCTTTACCGTGACGGAGCCTTTTATGAAGGCGGGGAAGGAGCAGAGTTTGAGCCGGAAAGGTTTGCCCATTCTGATTTCCGCTGGGCTGTGGAGTTCAGGGGACAGGCTTATGCCCTGAAAGCGGCGGACTTCACCCGCTTCTTAATCGGCGAGCGGGCGGCAGTTGTTAAAAACGGACTGGACGGAAATGCGCTGACCACGGGCAAGGCTTCTCAGGCTTCCGCAAGGGATACCCTTGATGAGGATGACATCATAGTTCCGTTCAAATTTTACGGAGGGGCGTGATGGAAAAATATCCTCTGCGGAACATAGGTGAGGCTGTCACAGGCACAGAGTTCAGGAAAGGGGTGATCCTCTCCGTTAATGCGGAGGCGGATAAGGCTGATGTGGATGCGGACTCGGCAGTTTATCAGGGCGTGCCTCTGTTTTACCGATGCAAGGGGGACGAGGAGGCGCATCCGGACGGCTCGGTTAAGGGCGCCGGCGGGGTGTTCACAGCCGGAGATGAGGTCATAGTCTGCTTTATCGGCGGTGTGCCTCTGGTTGTGGGCTTCGCAGGCGGGGCAAGACCCTGTTTCACATACAGGGCGGCGTATCACGCTGATGGCGGATGGTACATAGCGGGTGACGGGGAGATAGTTCCCGATGAATTTGTCACGGAGGCTGAGTTTGAAGAGCGCTACATAATAGCTGAACCGCTCCCCGACAGCGGCGGCTACGGAATCGAATCCGAAAAAATTCAGCAGGATGCGTGTCTGAGCATAACCTCGCACAAATTCAGCCTGAACGGCGGGCTAATTTCGGAGGAGAGCGAATATTACGATTTCTGCGTGTTGGACACGTGGGGAGGCTGGTTCACTCTTTTCAGCCAGTCCGCATACGCCGGATTCAGCGCTTGTTTTTATGAACATACCGCTCAGGCAGTCATAGACGGGGACAGATGGACAGTGGAGCGCTCATACCGTTTCGGTTTCGGTTCGGAATATGACGAAACCGCCCGTTTGCGGGAGGACTGGTTTGTTTATCCGCTATACAGCGGGGAGAAGATACGCTCATTCGGCGGATTTTACGGCGGGAGGAACAGCGGCGGCGAATTTCTGCTGGCTTCATGCGTAACCGGAACAGAGACGGAGGACAGCGGATTTGCGGTGTATCTCTTCAACAGGGAGGGTTTGAAAAAGCACATCTTCCCTTGTTCGGCGGGGAATGCGGATCTGGGCTTGGGTTTTTCGGCGGCGGAAGCGGTTCTGATTAAAGTAAAAAACGGGGGAGGAAATAATGATATGGAAGAATCTTAAATATTTTACCGAGAAGGAGAAATGGGGAAATGCAGAGAAGATGAACCCTGCGCTGCTCCTGCTCCTTGACAGGCTCAGAGAAAAGGTGGGCAGGCCTTTTGTAATCCATTGCGGCTATGAGGAAGGGGGGCACGCCTCCGGCAGCAGACACTACAGAGGGGATGCCGTGGATTTTCATATCGAAGGGATGAGGTTTCCGGAGGCCGCGGACAGCCTTCTCAGAGCACTGCACGAGACTGAACTTCTGGGGCAGGTAAGCGCCGCTTATGTGGGTCTCGGAATTTATCCCGACTGGAACACGCCGGGCTTTCATCTGGATATAAGGGGCTATTCCGCCCGCTGGGGAAGAATAGGCGGGGAATATGTGAGTTTTGAAAAAGCGTATAAGCACGCAGGAGGGGTGAAATGATTTCTATACTGGTTAAGATGTTCTCGGGCGCGATGCTCGGTGTGGCGAAGGCTTTTCTTACGGAAAAAATAATTACTCTGGTTGTGGTGGAGGTGCTCAAAGAGCTCGCCGCTTCAACAAAAACGACCATAGACGACCGCATAGTGAGTGAGGTTGCCGCTTCTCTTGGAATGGTGGATCTCTCCGAAATCAAAAAGAAGCTTTAAGCGGGGGACAGCATGGGAAAGAGAAGAACATCGGCTGAGATACTGAACAGCGTTTTTGAATCGGCTGACCAAAGCCTTAAAGCAAAATACAAAACAGAGGACGAAGTGCTGAACCTTGTTTTTGACCGGCAGTCCGGCAGGCTTAAAGTCGATCTGGAAGGGGGCGGTGGAAGCAAGCCTTACTCCAATCCCCTTGAAACATACGCCTCAACAGATCCTGCGGGGGTATTGGGCGGCGGACTGCTGTTCGGGAATCTGAGCGGCTCCAAGAAATGGATTGGCGGAGCTCTGGCGCAGAACGGGAAGGTTTACTGCGCGCCTAATGATGCCTCCCAGATACTTGAAATAGACCCTGTGACCCGTGAAACATCTCTCTTCGGCTCATTCAGCGGTTCCAATAAATGGATTGGCGGCGCTCTTGCGCCAAATGGAAAGATATACTGCGCGCCTTATAATTCGCCTCAGGTTCTGGAGATTGACCCCGTGGCAAAGACGGGAACTCTCTTCGGAGCCCTGAGCGGTTCGTCCAAGTGGTACGGAGCCGTGCTTGCTCCCAACGGGAAAATATACTGTGCGCCTTATAATTCGACTCAGGTTCTGGAAATTGATCCGGCGACACAGGGCACAAGGCTTTTCGGCAGTATAAACGGAGCAAGCAAATATGTCGGCGGTGTCCTCGCCCCTGACGGGAAGATATATTTTATCCCGCTTTCAGCAGGGCAGATTATGGTTCTTGACCCGACGGCAGACTCGGTGGAGTTCTTCGGCACACTGCCTGATGATGTGCTGTATAAATGGGCATCAGGCGCTCTTGCGCCAAACGGAAAGATATACTGCGCGCCGTATCAGGAAACACGGGTGCTTGAGATAGACCCTCTGACTCGTGAGACTGTTCTCTTCGGAGAACTGAGTGCAGGGAGCGGGAAGTGGAGCGGCGGTGCTCTCGCGCCGGACGGCAGAATATATTTTGCTCCGCTTAATTCCTCTCAGATTCTCTCTGTTGACCCTTCGTCAAGGGAAGCGAGCTTGTTCGGGAATGTCGGCGGTTCGGTGAATATGTTTGCGGGTGCGGTTGTTTCCCCGTCCGGCGGGGTAATTTTTGTTCCGAATTCATCGGCAAAGGTGCTTGAGATTCGTCAGGGCGCTCACGGCAGTCAGTGGTGGGCGCTGAACGCATACACCAATAAGTTTTAAAGGGGCGGATGATGGAAGTTTTTGAAAAATGGCTTGAGAACCTTGCGGCCTCAATGACGGATGAAGAGATAAACGGGGCAATTGCGGCGCATCTGACGGCATATGACGATGACGGGAATATAGTTTATGAGCCTTCGGCAGAGGATATTGAGGCAGTGCGGTTTGAGCATTATGCCGCGCTCCGCAGGGGTTCATACGGCTCATGGCAGGAACAGCTTGATAAACAGTATGCCGGAACATGGGAAAGCCACGTGGCGGCAGTGAAGGCGAGGTTCGGGAAAATGTAAAAAGGTCGCAAAATTGGTTGAACGCTGTAGTAAACTCCCGTTCTCGTCTCTCTGTAAATAAAAAAGGCCTCTGATAAAAAATCAGAGGCCTTTTTTAAGTGCCGGGGGGGGGACTCGAACCCCCACAGGATTAACTCCCACAGGATCCTTAGTCCTGCGTGTCTACCAATTCCACCACCTCGGCGAGTTATAATCTCTCAAGCGAGAACGAATTTTTATCAGCTTTATCCTTTCGTGTCAACAATAAAATTTAAAAAAAATTTCAAATGCTTAAACCGTCTTTTTTACTTACAGACTTAACAAAAAACCCCGCCTGAAAAGCGGGGTCCGTGTTCTTATTTTTTATTCATTTTCGGAGCGAGGTGTCTGCTGTATTCCTTGTCCTCGTGCATTATATGGTTTTTCAGCCAGTCCTGCAGAAAGCTCATCAGGTTGAAGCCTATAACCTCTTTCCCTTTCTTGTAATTGTCAAGGAACTGCCCGACAGCTTCTTTCAGCTTGTCGTGGGATTTTATGTGGTTTGCGCTCTGGGGAAAGCCGTATTTCTGAAATGCTTTTTCCTCTGAGTCGAAGTGGTACACAGTGTATTCAACAAGCTCGTTCAGGGTGCGCTCAAGCATCTGTTTGCCTTTGTCCTGCCTGATAGCGTTGTAGAGGTTATTAATGATGCTCACAAGCTTCTTGTGCTGCTCGTCGAACTGGTGAACCCCTGTTTCAAGGCTTTTTGACCATTTGATGAACTCGTCCCCGCCGGATGTTTTGAACCCTGACACGCTCCCTGCAAGGCTTTTGGTTACATCCAGAAGGTTGCCGCCCGCTATGACCGATTCGTTGGCCATGTGAAGGATGTTTGCCGACATATCAGAGATTTCCACCGTACTGCTGGAAACTTCTCCGAGGGCGAGGTTTTCCTCCTCCATGGCGCGCACTATGCCGTTAAGCTGGCTTGTGAGCTCGTTTATGCTTTCCGATATTATATTGATTGAGTTAACCGATTCTCCGGAGAACTCTATTCCTTTCTCAACATTTTCCACACCTTCCTGAACCTTGCCGAAGACATCGTTAATCTTGTACTGAAGCTCCCTGATAACAGCGCCTATCTGCTCTGTGGAGTCTGTTGTTTTTCCGGCAAGCTTGCGCACTTCGTCCGCTACAACGGCAAAGCCTCTGCCGTGTTCGCCCGCTCTTGCCGCCTCGATTGCGGCGTTAAGGGCGAGAAGGTTGGTCTGATCCGCTATTTCCTTGATGGAAACGACAATATTCTCAATCTTTTCAGACTGCTTGAGAAATTCCTCCACCACCGCGGAGATAGAAGAGATGCTGGAGGATATGTTCTCCATGCTTTTGCGGTTGCTGTTTATAACGCTGATGCCGGACTTAACTCTCGCACTGCAGTCCTCAACAAGCTCGAATGAGACCTTGCATGTGGAGAGAACGCTCTGCCCTGTTGAGGTGAGCTCTTCCGCCGCGCTTGAAACATTATTTACGTTGTCATTGATTATATTTATCTGCCCGTTCACTTCGGAGTTTACTGATGAGAGGTTGTCTGCGAGGCTTCTTATGTTGTTTGCCGCATGGTAAAACTCTGAAATTGTGTTATCGAGTTTATCCAGAAGCTCATTGAGCCCGCCGCCCAGCTCCTTCATCTCCCCCTGACATTCAGAAAGAGCGACTCTCTTTGTGAAATCCCCGCCGAGAGCGGCTTTCAGCGTGCCGGCGAATTCCCTCACACCGCTGCTTACTCTTCTGAACGCAGTAAAGGGTATTACAAATGCGAGAACAATAGAGGTGAATATGCATATAAGTGAAATGGTGAGGCCGGTGGAGGCGAGCTCCATTGCCCTTTCCGTTCCCTCTCCGCCGGGCATTATCTGCCTGAAGAAAAAATAGTTTTTGATGCCTACGAATCCTGCCGCTATGCCGGGTACGGCGGCAGCGATAATGAAAATGACGTGTTTTAATGAAAGGCGCATAAGATTGACCCCCGAATAATCTGCAGGCCTGAATAATGACAGTCTGTTCAGATTTTTCTACAGCGTTTAAAAAGACAAATTAATATTGAAGCCAGGGCAGCCCGCACAGCGCAAACCGCTGGTGCGCTGTGCTAAAACCCCTAATCCTATCAGGATTATATATATAACTTAAATTGTTATGCCTAATTGTAATCTTTGTCAATTGAAAAAAGCTGCAAACTGCTCCGCAAAGTCAATATAATCATAGCTTTTACTGTAAATTTTGTAATCTCTTATACGGTTTTTGATCGACTGAACATCGCCTGCTTTGAAAATATTTGAGGGAGGGATGATCTCGGGGATTACGCCGACATCGGAACCAATTACAGGGATTCCGCAGGAGAGCATCTCCATTCCGACACGGCAGACAGCTTCGGAACCGAGGGAGGGTATGACCCCCAGATCCATGGCGCAGATTACTTCAGACACATCGTCTCTTTTGCCGGTGACGGCTGTTATGTCTCGTATTCCTCTGTCTTCCAGCATTATTTTGATATCTGATTCGCTCATTCGGGCATCAACACCCGCGACTATGAGGCGCAGATTGTCCATCCCTTCCTTTCTGAGTTCGCTCACTGCGCGGAACAGGGATTCATGCCCTTTAACCGTGTCGTATCTGCCGAGAATTCCCAGAACAAAATCGTTGTCCTTAAAACCGAATTCGCTCCTGACTCTCTGTCTGCCTTCCTGAGTGCAGGTGAAACGTTCTGTTTCAACTCCGCCGTAGAGGGTGACAGCTTTGGTGGGGCTGAGTTTGAGATTACCCAGATAAAACCTGCGCATGGCTTCCGACGAGGTTACCACCTTGTCCACTGCGTTGTGGTAAAGCCAGCGGGAGAGGGCATCCGCCTTGGGGGGTCTGCGGTCGCCCCTCACCCTGACCAGCTTCCACTTCGGTTTTTCCCAGAAACGTATATGGGTGAAGTAGAAGAAAAACTCACCTCTGTGGCAGACAACCACATCGGGCTTAAATTCCTTGACAGCTTTTTTGAATACCGATGCGGAAAGAGCCATTTTCAGGGGGTTCAGGCTGTTCAGTTCCGCTTCGTAGGTCTGAAGTCCCGCCTCTCTTGCCTTGATGACGGGAGGCGTGCCGGGCAGGCCGAGCACTGCTGTTTTGTGCCCAAGAGCCTCAAGCCCGAGAGAAAGCATGTGGGCGTACCACGCGGTGGCGTTGTACCACCTCACATTTATGACGTTCAGAACCTTCATGAGCCGTGCTTTTCCTTAATCCTGCTGATACCTGAGATATGCCGGAATATCAAATTCCTCTTCCTTTGCATCGCTTACTGTTTTGAGAGAATGGTCTCTCTCGGTTATTTTCGCCACTTTCTCCTTAAAGCTGGAGACATGTTTGGGCTGTTTATTCAGAAAGCTTTCGAGATCGGGGCTCTTGGCCTGTTTCTTTTCCTTTTTGCCGAGACCTGTGGCGACAACGGTAACTCTGATGGAGCCGTTGAAGTTGGGGTCTATGACCACGCCTTCGTAAATGTTGGCGTTGTCTCCTGCGCAGTCATGTATTTTGGTGGCGATGTTCTGCACCTCATGCATTTTAAGATCTCTGCCGCAGGCTATGTTCACAAGCAGACCTTCCGCTCCGTTTATGCTGATATCAGCGAGAAGGGGAGATTTAAGCGCGCGTTCCGCCGCCTCGATATCCCTGTTTTCGCCGGAGGCTTCGCCGATTCCCATGAGAGCCATGCCTTTAGACTCCATGATTGAGCGTATGTCCGCGAAATCCACGTTGATATAGCCGTTTCCGTTGATGGAGTCGCTGATACCCTGAACGCCCTGTCTGAGAACATCGTCAGCCATTCTGAACGCGTCCTCGAAGAGAGTGTTGTCCTTGCATTCCGCAGTGATTCTGTCGTTGGGAACCACAATGTAGGTATCAACGTGATTTTTCAGAAACTCCAGGCCCTGCTCGGCGTTGCTGTTTCTCTTTTTTCCTTCCCATGAGAAGGGTTTGGAAACAACAGCCACTGTGAGCGCACCGAGTTCCTTCGCCACGCTGGCGATAACCGGAGCTGCGCCCGTGCCTGTTCCGCCGCCCATTCCGGCGGCTATGAATACAAGATCTGCTCCTCTGAGCTGAGCTTCTATAGCCTCTAAATCCTCAATGGCGGCTTTTTTCCCCTGTTCGGGTATTCCGCCTGCGCCGAGCCCTTTGGTCAGCGTTGTACCGAGCTGGATTTTGTTCGGAGCTTTATTGCTGCGCAGCGCCTGCTGGTCAGTGTTTGCCGCGATAAATTCCACGCCTTCGATACCGTGTTCGATCATGTTGTTGATTGCGTTTCCGCCTGCTCCGCCGACGCCGATCACTTTGATGCACGCGCCCTGCTTGACATCTACGAATTCAAACATACAAACCCCCTGATATGCTTAAAAGAACTCTTTTAACCATCCTTTCATTCTTTGAAAAATACTTCCGAAAACCTTTTCCTCGCTGCCTCTTGAAAGCTTGGCGCCCGCCTTCCCTTTTCTGGTGGCGTATATGGCAAGCCCAACGGCAGTGGCATATCTCGGGTCTGAAACCAGATCCGTGAGTCCGCCTATATTTGTGGGTCTTCCGACCCTTACCGGCGTATTGAAAACATTCGTGGCAAGCTCTTCGATCCCTTCGAAGTTGCTTAAACCGCCCGTAACCACTATTCCCGCGCCCATGAGCTCAAGGAGCTTGTGCTTCTGGAGTTCGCCCTTGAACATCTGGAAGATCTCCTCGCCTCTGGCCTGAAGAATCTGCGTGAGGACGGGTTTGCTTATCTTGCGTGGAGGTCTGCCGCCCACTGTGGTAACGTTTACCATTTCATCATCGGACACCATGGGCATCCACACGCATCCGTGCTTGATCTTGAGCCTTTCGGCTTCTGATTCCGGCGTGCTCAGACCAATGGAGAGATCCTTGGTGAAGTGGTTGCCGCCTATCTGGAGGATTGCGGTGTGGTATACCGCTCCCTGCTTGTAGACTGCCATGTCGCAGGTTCCGCCGCCTCCGTCAATGAGGCAGACGCCTATCTCCATTTCGTCCTCGTTGAGGACAGCCTTTGCGGAGGCGAACTGCTCAAGTATTATATCATCAACCACCAGTCCTGCCTTTTCGCAGCATTTTACAATGTTGGTGGCGGAAGAAACCTGTCCGGTGACAATGTGCACATCCACTTCAAGCCTGACGCCGCTCATGCCCACCGGATATTTTATTTCTGTCTGGCCGTCCAGTATGTACTGCTGAGGGATGACATCCAGTATCTCCTCGCCGAGCTGCATATTGTAAGCGGAGGCGGACTCTATGACCCTGTCCACATCCTGCTGGGTGACTTCCTTGTTTTTTACCGCGATCGTGCCTCTGGTGTTGAAGCTTTTTATATGTCCGCTGGCAAGGCCTGCGGTAACGCTTTTGATCTCAACGCCGGACATTCTTTCAGCCTCTTCCTTGGCTTTCTGAATGCAGGCCACGGTCTCTTCTATATTGACGACCACGCCTTTGCGGACGCCTTTTGAGGGAACACTGCTAATACCCAGAATGTCTATACTTCTGTCAGCGTTCTTTCTGGCAACGACAATGCAGACTTTTGTCGTTCCAAGGTCAAGTCCGACATAAATATTGTTATCCTGAGACATTTTTCACCCCGTTCACGTATATTTTTCCGCGCAGCCTCATGTCGACATAGTCCACCCGGGCGTATCTGCCGCTTATCCTGCTGTTGTAAATCCTGAACATATCGGTTATGCCTTCGTCATAGCCGCATTTGTACAGAACTCCGTCCACCACAAGCTCAAAGTGCATGGGTTTAAGCAGGGCACGGCTGCCGTGTATTTCCGGTGTCTTGTCGTATATTTTAAGGAAACTGACCAGCTGCTCTTTCTCTGTTCCCTTGTACATTACAGTTTCGCTTCCGGAACATTTGTCCGGTATGAGCGTGCCGCTCGCCGCCGCTATGAAGCATTCTTTTCCTATCCGCACGGGAGCGATGGGTCTTTCTTCAAAAATTATGACCTTTACCGTATCGGGGAAGATCTTTTTGATTTCTATTTTCTCAACCCATATGTCATCTATACGGGGAAGCTTTTTTTCTTCGAGTTCAAACATATTTCTTCCGGCAAGGGCTCTGGCGAAAGTGTCCACCTTTTCCCTGTCGGTGCGGATAACACCCTGAACGTTTACGGTTTTCACGAGGAAATATTTGCTTCCTCCTGTCATTTTGACGACTCCCGCCGCTGCCCAGACGACACCGCCTGTCAGAATTGCAAAAACCGCCGCAATAAGGGCTGCCTTGAGAAAACCGCTCTTTTTCATAGTATTACCTCAGCGCATCGCCTATCATAGCCGTTACGAGTTCGGGAAAGCTTATTCCCGTTTTTGCCGCCGCCTGAGGAAGAAGGCTTGTCTCCGTGAGGCCGGGGAGGGTGTTAATCTCCAGAACCCACGGTGTTCTGCCGTCGTACATTATGTCCACTCTTCCGTACGAGGCACATCCCAGACTCTCAAAAGCCTGCAAAGCAGTGCTTTTTATCAGTCTGTCCTCGTCTTCGGTCAGCTCAGTTTCAAATACATACTCGGTTGCCCCTTTGGTGTATTTGGACTGATAGTCGTAAAAACCTGATTTAGGTCTTATCCATATTATCGGCAATACTTTAGAAGACAATATGCCTATTGTTAGTTCTTTTCCGTTTATGAAGCGTTCGGCTATTACTCTTTCGTCATATTCAAACGCCTCTTTTTTCCCTTTTTCAAACTCTTCTTCTGTTCTAGCAACTGTAATGCCTATGGTTGAGCCCTGTCGGCACGGCTTTATCACGCAGGGGAGAAAGGGAGCTTTTGTATCTCTCGTGAGCTGAGCATATTCGGGCGTGGGCACATTGTTCAGCGCGAAGATCACCTTGCTCAGGAGCTTGTCGAAGGCGATTGTGCTTGACTGGCTGTCTGAGCCTGTGCAGGGGATGTTCATGAGCTCAAGCATCCCCTGAATGCGTCCGTCCTCGCCGAATGTTCCGTGGAGGCTGTTGAAGCAGACATCAGGCCTGAGTTCAAGCAGACGCGCGGGCAGGTCGTGTCCTGCGTCAATGAGAGTCACATCAGTGAATCCCGCTTCCTGCAATGCCTTCGCCGCCGCTGATCCGCTTCTTAGTGAAACTTCCCTTTCCGCGGACAGTCCGCCGTAGAGCACGGCGATTTTTTTATTTTTCATGCTTCTGCTCCAGCCATGCGGCAAGCTCCCCTGAAAATCTGGTTATGCTTCCCGCCCCCTGAGTGAGTATGAGGCTGTTGTCGCAGCCTGATTCCTCAAGGTATCTGTAAATATCATCGAAGGAGGGGAGATAGTGCACATCTTTGAAGCCTCTCTCCTTTATCTCCTTCACAAGCGTCTGAGCGGTTATGCCCTCTATGGGCTCCTCGCTGGCGGCGTATATATCTGTTATGAAGAGCCTGTCCGCATCGAAGAAGCATGTGGAAAACTCATTCATAAGCGTCTGCGTTCTGGAATACCTGTGCGGCTGGAAGACAACAACAATCCTCCTGCTGCCGTATGCCTCCCTGATGGCCTTCAGGGTGGTTTTTATCTCTGTCGGGTGGTGGCCGTAGTCGTCAAGCACCGTACAGCAGTTGCTGTCATAGCGTACGGTGAGCCTTCTCTGCACACCCTCGAATTCCTCAAGAGCCTTCTTGCACACACGGAAGGGTATATCAAACTCCGCCGCCACGGCGATTGCCGCCAGAGCGTTCTGCACGTTGTGCTCGCCGGGGAAGTTCAGGTTGATTCTTCCCATGTTTTTGCCGTTTATCACCACGCCGAAGGAAACGGCGAATCCGTGCTTTTCGATATCCGCGCTGTGCACGTCCGCCTGAGCGGAGAGGCCGTATGTCACGAAGCGGCGGTCAATGCGTTTTATGAGCTCCGCAGTGTTAGCATCATCCAGACAAAGAACGTTCAGACCGTAGAAAGGCACTCTGGAAGCGAAGTCGCGGAAGCTGTCCTTAACCTCGTCCATTGTGGCGTAGGTGTCCGTGTGTTCGAAATCTATGTTGGTGATCACCGCCACTGTGGGCTGAAGCATGAGGAAGCTTTTGTCGGATTCGTCCGCTTCTGCGATCATTATATTGCTGTTCCCTTTGAGGGCGTTGGAGTCCCTTCTGTTGAGTATGCCGCCCACAACCACGGTGGGGTCAAGCTCGGCCTTATTGAAGATTTCCGCAACCATTGATGTTGTTGTGGTTTTGCCGTGACTGCCCGCAATCGCTATGGAATATTTCATCCTCATGAGCTCAGCCAGCATCTCGCCCCGTTTTATCACTGGGATGAAATTATCTCTGGCGTATATAAGTTCGGGGTTGCTGCTTTTCACCGCGGAGGAATATACAACAGCGTCCGCACCGACGGCGTTTTCCGCCAGATGTCCCACGAACACTTTTATCCCCATGGCGCGGAGGCGTTTGCAGTTTGCGCTGTCCGCTATGTCCGAGCCTGTTATCTTAAAGCCCATGGAGTGGAGGATTTCGGCAAGACCGCTCATGCCGATTCCGCCTATACCTACAAAATGTATATTCCGTACTTTCCCGAATACCTCAGTCAAGTTCCATACCTCTTGCTATTATTTCAGGGCTGTTCAGATATTTTATACCCGCCAGCCTGTCTTTTACTTCCTGTTTCTGTGACCACTCAATCATTTCTTTAAGCCTTTCCGGATTTGACCCGCTCTCCGTCATAACCTTCGCTATGCCGAGTTTTTCGGCGAAGAGGGCATTGTAAAGCTGGTGTTCGTCCGCGGCCTGCGCGAATGGAACAAAAACAGCGGGACGGCGCGCGTACATGGTTTCAAAAACAGTGCCTGAACCCGCGCGGGCTATGACCACATCCGCTTTTTCGTATTCATCCGCCACGTTCTCTATGTAGCTCCGCACATCCGCCTCTGCGCCTGCATTGCGGTAGTCCTCAAGAGCTTCGTCATAAAGCTTCGCGCCCGCCTGATGGGTTATGCTCCATCCTGCGTCCTTCAGCGTTTTTGCCGATTTCGCCATGAGCCTGTTTAGAAACCTGCTCCCCTGACTTCCGCCGAGAACCAGAATCCGCTTGGTCTGCTCAGCCTTCGGTGTGCAGGAGGCAAACTCAGTCCTGACAGGATTGCCCGCGTGCACCGTGTTCCCTTTCGCCTTGAGCGTTCCCTCAAATGAGAGGAAAACCTTTCTGCTGAAAACGGCGAATATTCTGTTGGTAAGCCCCATCACACTGTTCTGCTCGTGCAGATACAGCCTTGCACCCTTAAGCACTGCGGCTACTGCGGGTGCTGCCGCGGCGAAACCGCCTGTGAGGAGCACAGTGTCTGTCTTCTTTATTTTTTTAAGCATCCTGAAGACTTCCCTGACAAGGAGCATGACGGAGCGTATTCTGCCCGCCGTGCCTATTCCTTTGAGGGGAGTCTGCGGCTGTTCGTAAAAGTCATATCCTTTTGCCGAAAGTATCTTTTTCTCGATCCCTCTGTCTGAGACCATGAAAAATACTTCCACATCCTTATCCCTCAGATAATCCGCAACGGCGATTCCCGGATAAAGATGTCCGCCCGTACCGCCGCCGGCTATCACTAGTCTTCTTGCTTTGCGCACGGCGAATCTCCCTCCGTGGAGTTTTTCTTCATTCATGAGCCCGCCTCCTCTGCACTGCGCAGAAGAACGCCGACCATAAGAAGGGAGATCATCATGTTCGAACCGCCGTAGCTGACCAGCGGGAGGCCGATTCCCTTTGTGGGAAGGAGACCCGTAACCACTGATATATGAAGCAGAGCCTGAACAAACAGGCTGAAAGCCAGCCCGAATGTGAGCAGTTTATAGAAAAGCTCCTTGTGCCTGAGAGCCACCTTCACGCTTATTATAAAAAAGGCCGTCACCGTAACAAGAACCGCGAGGGAGCCCAGAAGCCCTGTTTCCTCTGCGATTATCGCGTATATGAAGTCCGTATGCGCCTCGGGGAGAAAGTAAAGCTTCTGGGAGGAGTTGCCCACTCCCTTGCCGAATATCCCGCCGCTGCCCACTGCAGTGAGCGACTGCACAAGCTGATAGCCTGTTCCGTAGCGGTCTTCCCATGGGTCCAGGAAGCTCATTATCCTGCCCTTCCTGTAACCCATGAAAAGCCCTGCGGTTATAATAGGAGCGATGAACCCTATGACGCCGATCATGTGGCGCATGTGGGCACCGCCTATCAGAAACAGCGTGAATGACACGCAGATTATAAGCAGTGTTGTTCCGTAGTCCGGCTCGCTAAGTATAAGCGCGCCGATTATCCCCAGCATTATGGAAGCGGGGAGGAAGCCTGTGGTAAAGTCGTTGAGCCTGCCTTCCTTCTTGTCCAGATAGTGGGCAAGATAAAGTATGCAGGTGAATTTTGCCAGTTCCGAAGGCTGAAGGCTGAACCCGGGGAGAAGGATCCACCTGTGCGAACCGTTCAGCTTGGGGAAAAAGAACACGGAAATCAGCAGTATCAGTGTCAGGAAATAGAGCGCCGGCACAAATCTGCGCCATGTTTTCAGCGGGATGCTGTATGCGCCGTACATGAGCCCCAGACCTATGAAGACCGCCAGAAGCTGCTTGTTGAAGAAGTAAAGCTCGCCTTTGTCCAGCCTGAGAGCCTGTATTGAGCCCGCAGAGAACACGAATATCAGCCCCAAGGTTATGAGGACTGAGGCGATTATCAGAATTTGCAGCCGTTCGTCTTTAATCTGAAACACTTTATTTTCCGCCGAGTTCCTTTACTATCTGCATGAATCTCTCTCCGCGCTCCTCGAAATTGTTGAAGCTGTCGTAGCTTGAGCATGCTGGTGTGAGTATAACGTTGCTCCCTTTCGGGGCTACGTTAAGGCCTGTTTTTATTGCCTGCTCCATGGTGGGAGCGGTTACAAAGTCGCATGTGAGAAGCCCTTTAAGCTTATCCTTTATCACGCCCGCCGCTTCGCCGTAGGCTATCACGGTGCTTGCCGCCCTGTTGAGCTCGTCGGCCAGAAGACCGAAGTCCCCGTTCTTGTCCCGCCCGCCGAGTATGATAACGTTCCCCGCCTTTGCGCCTTTAAGGCAGGCGAGGGTGGAGTAAACATTTGTGGCTTTTGAGTCGTTTATGAAACTGACCCCGTCAATCGTGCCGGAATACTCGCACCTGTGCGGAAGTCCTCTGAGGTTTTCCACCGCAGGGGTTATATCGCCTTTGAAGTTCAGCAGGCTGTCCGCTGAAACAAGGGAAAAGGCGAGATTAAGGAGGTTGTGAGTTCCGAACAGCGGAAATCTTGCCGTGTCCAGACTGTACGCTCCGAAATCCATCGTTTTCCCTGTGAGTTTCGGGAAGCCGTTCATGGCCTCGTTTATTATAATTCTTCTGCCTTTGTAGTATTCAGCGTGCTTCAGAAGCTCGGCCTCATCGGGCAGAACGGCAAAGCCGTCATCTTTCACGAACCTGAGCACGTCCATTTTCGCTTTTATGTAGGCTTCATAGCTCGGATATCTGTCCAGATGATCCGGAGCGAGGTTGGTAACCGCCGCCATATCAGCCTTAAAATTGCGCAGAAGCTCGATCTGGAAGCTGGAAAGTTCCAGAACAAACACATCGTACCCGCCTTTCAGCACCACTTCGCCGAACGGGATGCCTATGTTGCCGCATGCAACGGCTCTGAGCCCTGCGTTTTCCAGTATCTGCGCTGTGAGATAGGTCACTGTGGACTTGCCGTTTGTGCCTGTCATCACCATTATTTTTCCTTTTCCGGCGAGAGCTTCGTAAGCAAGTTCTATCTCGCTGGTAAGGTTATCTATTTTCAGCCCCCGCTTGATTATGTCGATGCCGGGGCTCACAGCCACCCTGTCATACCCGTTTTTAAATTCGGATATGGAAGGATACGCGTTGTTTTTATCCTCAAAAATGTCAACCTGCACTGCGCCTGCGTGTCTGAGAAGGGTTTCAGCCGCTTTGCCGCTTTTGCCGTAGCCTAGTACTGCCGCTTTCATAGTTCTTTACCTCAGTTTAAGCGTACTGAGCGCAATGAGCGCCAGAACGAAGGAAATAATCCAGAACCGCACGGTTATTTTCGTTTCGCTCCATCCTTTGAGCTCGAAGTGGTGATGAATGGGCGCCATTCTGAAAAGACGCTTTCCGTGAGTGGCCTTGTAAAAGCCCACCTGAAGGATAACGCTTACCGTTTCGATGACAAACACGCCTCCGACTATGGCAAGCACAAGCTCATGCTTGGAGATAACGGACACTATGCCCATTGCTCCGCCTATGGAGAGGCTTCCCACATCCCCCATGAACACGCTCGCGGGGAAGGCGTTGTACCAGAGAAAGCCCAGTCCCGCGCCGACCATAGCGCCGCAGAATACCGCAAGCTCCCCCGAACCTTTTACATAAATGATGTTCAGATAGTGCGCAAACTCGCTGTGTCCCGTGAAGTAAACAAAAAAACACAGTGTGCCGAACGAGATAACCGAAGGCGCTATGGCAAGTCCGTCCAGCCCGTCCGTGATGTTCACCGCGTTTGATGTGCCCACTATGACAAACAGGGCGAACACAAAATAGAATATCGAAAGGTCTATCACCGCGGTTTTCAGGAAGGGCATGGCGAGAACTGTCGCCGTTTTCCCTTTATCCACATATATGATAAGCGCTATGGCTATTACTCCGGTAAAAACCTGCCCCCAGAACTTTGTCCTTGCCTTGAGCCCCTTGGGGTTCTTTTTTACTGTTTTAATATAGTCGTCCACGAAGCCTATGACACCGTATGAGACGAAGGTGAATATTGTGATCCAAATGTACGGGTTGGTGAGATCCGCCCAGAGGAGGGTGGACACGCTGCCTGCGATCACTATCATTATTCCGCCCATTGTAGGCGTGCCTTCCTTAACCTTGTGGGTGGCGGGCTCAAAGCCTTTTGACTTCATGGAAAAGGCCATCTCCTTCAGCTTTCTTATGATGAACGGAGCGATAATAAGCGTAATGACCAGAGCGGTAAGGGTCGCATACGCCGTGCGGAATGTGATGTAGCGGAAGACGTTGAAAATGCTCCAGACGTCTGATAACGGAACCAGCAGGTTATACAGCACGCTTCTTTCTCTCCTGTTCCAGAAAGCTTATAAAGTCCTCGAACTTCCTTGCTCTGGACGCTTTTATAAGAACCAGACCCTCCTCTATGAGAGCCACGGTTTCGTTAGCTTTTTCCTTTGTGGGCGCTGTTGTTATGTTCGCTGTTTCGGCGAATTTGCAGTAGCTCTGCCCCACGAATATGAAGTTTATTTCTGTCAGGCTTTTGGCCAGCTTATAAAGCTTGAGGTAAAGCATCTCCTCGAAGCCTTCTATTTCGCCCATTTCGCCTATTATGGCGTATTTTTTGGGTGCGTTTATCTCGGCAAGGTTTTTAACCGCGCTCATTATGGATTCGAACCCTGCATTGTAGGTGTCGTCTATTACCTTGATGCCGCCGACGCTTACCATCGCCCCTCTGCCCGTTACGGGTTTGAAGGCGAGTATGCCCGTCATCACATCCTGATAGTCAAGTCCGGCTTCAAAGCCGATGCCTATAGCCGCCAGTGAGTTGGCTATGAAGTGGTCATAGGGGTGGTTCAGCATAAAGCAGTAGGGCACACCCCTGTAAACCGCCGTGAAGTAGAACTGCTCCCTGTTGTTTCGCCCTGCGTCCGCGAGGATCACGTCGGCGTTCATGCCTTCTCCGAAGTATTTCACGTCAACCGCGCCCATAACCCGCTCATCCAGATACATGCGGCATGATTCATGCACCCAGAGGGTTCCGCCGTTCATGCCGTTTATGATGGAGAGCTTCTCCTCGGCGAGTTTTTCCATGCTCCCCATTCTGCCTATGTGGGCGTGGCCTATGCCTGTGAGCACAGCCACATCCGGCTTGAGGTACATGGAGAGCTGTCCTATCTCCCCGGGGGAGTTTGTGCCGAATTCGAAAACGGCGCAGCTTGTCCTCATGTTGAGGTTGGCGGCGCAGATGGCAACCCCCAGTTCGTTGTTGTAATTGCCGTATGCGGTGTAAACCTTTTTACGGGTGCGCAGAACGGAGCTTATCAGCTCCTTGGTGCTGGTTTTGCCCATGCTGCCCGTAATGGCTATTTTTGTTCCCTTGTAGTTTTTGAGCTTATATGCGCCCAGTGCTTTTATGGCGCTCAGCCCGTCACGGACAAGCACCTTGTTTCCGTTCAGGGTTTCATATATTTTGCCGTCGTCCACTATGACCAGAGACGCGCCCGCGTCCAGAGCCTTCTGTGCGTAAAGGTTTCCGTCGGTGTTCTCGCCGGAAAGAGCCGTAAAAATATCGCCTTCCTCGACATTTCTGCTGTCGATAACAAGTTTTTTCACGTGCAGATCAAAAGGTGTGTCCGCTTTGATTACGCCGCCGAGGGCGTTTACGATCTCTTTCAGCTTCATCCATTTCCTCCGGGTCTGTCTTAATCCTGTTTAAGGAACTTTCTGACTTCTTCCCTGTCGTCAAAATGAATTTTCTCTTTTCCTATAACCATGTAATCCTCATGCCCCTTTCCGGCTATGAGGATGATGTCGTTCGGCTCCGCCTTCATGAGGGCGCTTTTGATCGCTTCTCCCCTGTCGGGACAGATAACGACCTTTTCGGCGTTCTCAAATCCTTTGAGAATATCCTCTATAATCTGCTGAGGGTCTTCCGTTCTGGGGTTGTCGCTGGTCACTATTATTTCGTCCGAGCAGTTCTCGGCCGCTTTTGCCATTCTGGGGCGCTTTGTCCTATCACGGTCTCCGCCGCAGCCGAAGATTGTTGTTATCTTCGTCTTCTTAAAGGGCGTAAGGGCTTCAAGCACGTTTATGAGTGCATCGTCAGTGTGTGCGTAGTCAACAAAAACGAATGCACCGTTCACTTCAAATTTTTCCAGCCTGCCCGGTACATTTTTGAGGTTTTCTATCCCCGCCGCTATGGCTTCATCGTTTATGCCGAGGGCTATGGCCGCTGAAACAGCCGCCAGTATGTTTTCAAGGTTGTGCAGTCCCACAAGGGTTGTGCGTATGTTGAACGTGTTGCCCGGGTAGCGCACTCTGGCGGTTATGCCGTTAAGGGTGAAGCCTATCTCCTCCGCGGAGATTTCCGCTCTTTCGCTGACTCCGTATTTTATGGTGTCTATGCTTTTTTCTTTTATCAGCCTCATGCCGTAGTCATTGTCCATATTCACCACGGCTATGTTGGCGTAATCCTCCTGGAAGAGCCTGCGCTTTGCGGTGAAGTACTCCTCCATTGTGTGGTGGTAGTCCAAATGATCGCCCGAGAGGTTGGTGAACAGGGCAACGTCAAACTTTGTGCCGTAGAGCCTCTGCTGGTCGAGCGCGTGTGAGGAAACCTCGACAGCCAGAGCGTCGCACCCGTCTGCGGCGGCGTCTGCCAGCACCTTGTAGTAATCGTATGATGAAGGCGTGGTGACGTTCGAGGGAACATCCTTGCCTGCGTATCTGTGTCCTGTGGTTCCCATTCTCAGGGGCTTTTTGCCTGCGGCCGCCATGATGGATTCCAGCAGGTATGTCACTGTTGTTTTACCGTTTGTTCCGGTTACGCCTACCTTCTCCATCTTCTCGTCCGGCCTGCCGAAGAAGTTTCTGCATGCAAGAGCAAGCGCCTTTCTTCCGTCAGCTACGATTACAGTGGGGATGTTCTCAAGCTTCCTCTCAGCGGCGACAAACAGCACCTTTCCTTCCGCGTAAACCTTTTCCGCCACGCTGTGGGAGTCGAAAGTGGAGCCGGAATAGGCGAAGAACACACAGCCTTCCCTTATATCTCTGCTGTCGAAGCATACCGCCTTAACATCCGCCTCAAAATTGACATCGGCGTCAAATCCGGTAATTGATATTCCGTCAAAAAGGTTAAATGCTTTCATCGACATCTTTCCCCTGTAGGCCGAGATAAAGCGAAGTAAGCTCAGCAAGCCTTCTGAAAGTTACCGCGGCTGTGGAGCCGCCGTAGATGCTGAGTTTCGGGCTGTCGTAAACGACCACCATCGCAACTCCCGGATTTTGCGCAGGGTAGAATCCGGCAAAGCTCGCCGTGTATTCCCTGCTGCTGTACGCTCCCGAGGCCTTGTCAAATTTCTGCCCCGTGCCTGTTTTGCCTGCTATCTCCACGAACGAGGATTTAGCCTTCTGCCCTGTTCCTTCCCTGACAACATCCGCGAGGAGAGCCCGCATCGCAGCCGAGGTTGCTTCGGACATAACCGGCGTTTTCTGAGGTTCGGGAGATTCCTCACGTCCGTTTTTTTCCACCTTCTCAACTATGGAAGGTGTAACGAGAAAACCGCCGTTAGCCACGGCGGCGTAAAATCTTGCCATCTGAAGAGGTGTTACAAGTATCTCTTGCCCCATGGAAAGGGAGGGCCGCGACAGTCCCGACCATTGCTTATAATTCCGCAGGAGCCCGTCCTCTTCGCTTATTCCGCTTATTCCGGTTTTCTGTCCGAAACCGGCGCTGCGCATATAATCGTAAAAATCTCTCCGGTCGACCTTGTCCGTGAGCTTTATCATTCCTATGTTGCTGGATTTAACCAGAACCTCTTTTGCTGTTGCCATGCCAAGCGGCTTAACGTCTTTTACCGTGTGTCCGTGGATTTTAAACTTTCCGTTTTCGCAGTTGACTGTTTTTGCAAGGTCAAGCCCCTGTTTTTCCAGAAGGTAGGAAAAGGCAACGGGCTTATATATGGACCCGGGTTCAAAAAGGAAAGTAGCTACATCGTTTTTCCATGTTTTGTCGCTGTAGCGGCTGTAGTTGTTGGGATCGTAGTTGTCGCTGGAGGCGGCGAATATCACGTCTCCTGTTTTTATGTCTATGCCCACCGCTATGCCGCGCTCGGCGTTGAACTCCTCCACGCCTTTGCGGAGAAGGTATTCCGCAGTACCCTGAAGGTAGGTGTCTATTGTCACGTAGAGGGCGCTTTCCGCATGGGTTTTCGCCTTGTTGTCCTCAAAAAGGATAAGGTGTCCTTTGTTGTCCTTGAGTGTCACAAGGTTTATCTTCTCGCCTTTGAGCACATCGTCATATCTGTTTTCAAGTCCCCAGAGCCCCTGATTGTCAACCCCTGTGAAGCCGATGATTGACGCGGCGAGATGCCGTTCGGGGTAGAATCTGTTTTCGCTGAGGGTGTACTCTATCTCCGGCACAAGCTCCTTCACCTTTCTGGCGAGAGCTATGTTCACATTTCTCTCCACCCAGACGAAGCCTTCATTCTTGAGCAGTCTTGTTCTGGTGGTTTTGGAGAGCTTGATTCCCGCCTTGTTCAGTCTGTTTATGAAATCCTTTCTGTTTTTGAGGTTTGATGCAAAAACATAAAGGGACGCAACTTTCTTGTTCACCGCAAGGGGTTTTCCGTTGCGGTCATAAATTGTGCCTCTTCCTTTGTAGGCGGCGTATTCGCTTTCGGCCTGAGAGCCTGCGATTTCAGCGAAAAAGTCCCCTTTTACCACCTGCAGAAAAAAAAGACGCCCCGAGATTATCACCCCGAGGACTATGGAAAGATAAATAAAGAATCTTATCCTGCTTCGTTCACTGAACATTAAATGTCCTGTCCATATCAGGCAGAACCAGTCCCATGTTTTCCCCCATCTTGTAGAGGCTTGCAGTGTCCCGCATTTCGGACTGCTTTTCCTGCATGAGCTGATACTGGATCTCCATTTCGTTTAAGTCCGCCGCCAGCCTGCTTATGGCGTAGCCTTCACGGACGCAGAGGTGTCTGACATATACTATGAGAAAGACCGATATAATGAGCAGGGCCCACAAAAGAACCTTTCCGGTGCTTAGGGTGTTTTCGCCGTTTGATTCATAAACCTTGTCCCAGTAAATCGTTTTAGCTCTCATAGGTTCCTTCCCATGTCTGATAGTTTTATTAAGGCTCCCCGGACGGCGTACCCCGCCCGAGGAAACCTGCCTCTAATTCAAGAGGATGACACCCTTTGTGCTGCTCTGAGCTTCGCGCTTCTGCTTAATGGATTTTCAGCCACTTCGGCCTCAGACGGAACCAGAGGTTTTCTTGTTAGCTGGCGGAATGTTCTCTTCTTTCCGCAGCGGCATAAAATCTGTTCAACAGGACAGATGCACTCTTTCTCAAAGTAGCGGAATTTCTCTTTCACCAGTCTGTCTTCCAGAGAGTGAAACGAAATAAAGGCAGCAATTCCGCCCGTCTCTACTCTTTCCTCAAGTTTGGAGAGCATGGTCTCAATCTCTTCCAGCTCTCCGTTCACATATATCCTGACCGCCTGAAAAGTCTGCGTGGCGGGGTGAAAACCTTTTTTGTGGAACTTAGCCGGAACAGCCTTGAACACTGTGTCCGCAAGTTCTTTTGTGGTGGAGAAGGGCTTTATGTCCCGCGCGCTGACTATAGCTCCTGCTATTCTCCATGCGAAGCGGTCCTCTCCGTACTTGTCGATGATGGAGGAAATCTCCTCCCTTGAGAATGTGTTTACAACATCGGCGGCGGTGATGCCTTCCGTGTTGTCCATTCTCATGTCCAGCGGACCGTCCTCGCGGAAGGAAAAACCCCTCGCGCCGTCTCTCACCTGCATGGTGGAAACTCCGAAGTCCGCCAGTATTCCGTCAACTTTTTCGATGCCCAGTTCATCGAGCACTTCGTCAAAGCTTCCGAAGTTTTTATGGAACACCTGCACATTGGAGCAGGATTTAAATCTTTCCCTGAGCCTCGCCACTGATTCCGGATCTCTGTCCAGAATTATGTGTCTGGCTTCCGGGGCGAGTCTTTCGTTCATCGCGGCGGAGTGTCCGCCGAAGCCTCCTGTGAGGTCGAGAAGCACTCCTTCCCTCTTGGCCGGAAGAAACGAGAGCACCTCGTTAAGCAGAACGGATTTGTGCATTTTCCGCCCTCCTTAGAAGCTGTCCGCGAATTTGGCAAACAATGCTTCGAGCTTTTCGCCTCCGGTTGCTGATTCCCAGGCCGCCCTGTCCCATATTTCCATACGGTTGCGGAAGCCGTTTATTATGCAGTCCCCTTCGAGGGAGTTATATTTTCTTACGTCCTGTGTTATTACTATGCGGCCGTTTTTGTCAATGGAGCATTCATCCATCATTGAGTACAAACGGCGGAGAAATTCGTTTAATTCGGGGTTGCCGGACTGCTCCTGCTCCCAGCGCGCTTCCTGCTTTTCCCACTCGGCGGCGGGGTACACACGGAGATGGCTTCCCATTGAGAGCAGAACGAGATCATCACTCTCATACTTGGAGCGGAGGATGTCCCGGAACTTTGACGGAACGCTTATTCTGCCCGTCTCGCTGATTTTGTGTTCGTATTTTCCTTTGAAGCTGCCCATCTCACTTATGCCAAATTAAACCAATTTATGATCTTATCGATCCAATCCATGCCAAACTTTAGCAGAACCATATATAAGCGTCAAGGGAAATTAAAAAAACTTTATTGTCTGAAAGCCTGTTCAATTAAGGCTTTCAGGTAATTTTCACGTAAAGGGCGCAGGCAGACATGAAAAAAATAATCAGCAGGCAAATAAAAATAAATAAGGCGGACACGAAAGAGGAAACTTGGAAAATATGTTCATATGGAATATGATAGACTTTATCAAAGGTGAAAAATGAAGTTCAGTACAACAGATTCCATCAAGATCAACGATGCGGGCACAGACGGACACGTGCTTCCGGAGGCTCTTTTCAGGATTTTTCAGGAAGCGGCGATAAACCATTCCGACAGCGTGGGCTTCACCCACGGCAGATATTTGGGCATGAACAGGCTCTGGATGCTCCACAGGCTGGCCTACAGACTTCAGGACGGGATCAGCCTCTATGATGTTCTTAACACGGAAACATGGTCCAGAGGGATGCAGAGATTCAAGGGTTTCAGGGAGTTTGAGCTTTCAAGGGGAGGGCAGACAGTCTGCACCGCCTCTTCGGTCTGGCTGTTCATTGATACGGACAGGAAACGCCCTGCGAAGATTGAACCCGAAATTCCCGAGGCGTACAAGCCTGTTGAGGAAATGACAAACGGCACGGTTATTGAGGACTGGCAGCCTGAAACCCCTTCTGAGCATGCCGAAAGCTACGTTATTCAGACGCGCATAAGCGATTTTGACATAAACTCGCACCTGAACAACACGGTTTACTCAGCTTATGTCTTTCAGGCTTTTGCGGAAATAAACGGCGGAAAGAAAGACTTCCGTGAGTTCTGCATTGAGTTCTCCCACGAGCTTACCCTAGGCACTAAGGAAGCCCAAGTGAGGATTGAGCAGAAAGGCGGGGACTATATCTTTTCCGTCTCTGACGGGGCACGGACCAACGCCGCGGGCTTTTTCAGGATATAAATTCTATCTGCCGAAGAGTATCTCCCTGTTGAGGGTGTACTCTTCGTTCCCGTTTTCTTTGATCAGTCCCAGTTCGCTGAGCCTTACAATGTCTCTTCTCACAGTTGTGCGGCTGACTCCGCCGTAGAGCGCGGTGAATTCCTTCATAAGCTGAAGCTCGCTCTGGCGGAAAGAGCCTCTCTTTTTCAGAATATCCGCAAGCCCCGCCAGACGCTCGTTTATCTCCTTCGCGTCAAGAAGCCTGCGGATGTAGCTGTCAAACATCACTTCGTTTATGGCTTCCAGACTTTTATCCTGAACCCCGCCGAGGGACGAGCTGACTAAACCGCACACCATGTTTATGTATTCGCCCGGGTCGCCTGATGCGGTGAATCTTTCGAGAACGGGATGGTAATCCTTTGAATCCCTCTGGAACACGCTGAGCAGAAAGGGGATGTATCCCGCGCCCGCTGCTTTGTAAATGAAGCTTTCGGTGAGCCTCGCCAGTGTTTCGGATGAGCCAGGGAAAGGGTAGATGCGGATCAGGCTGAGGTGGGCGAGCGATGCTCTTGTGATTACTCCGAGGGAGATTATCTCCGGCGAATTTATCCACTCCACAAACGACTTCATAAGGAGGTTTACATCAAGCTTGGTCTCAGGCGGACTGTAGGGTTTTGTGAACTGTTTTTCAAAAGCGCTCACGGGATGGTTCCGGTAGTTGGCGGGTTCGGCGCTGAGCCTTTTTTCAAGCACGGAGTTGAGACCGGTTATGAACTTTTCATCAACTGAGAAGTTTTCACACTTCTCCTGAGCCGCTAGAGCCGCATAAGCCCTTCCCAGATTAAAAAGCCTGACGGCTCTGGAATCCTCGCCGAAGAGTGATTCATCGCTGTTTACAATGCTCATTGTCTCAGAAACGTTTAAAGTGTTTCCGGCAAGTTCGGAAGCGGCGTAAAGGGAGCGCTGCTCAAGGTTAAGAAATTCCTCCCCCAGCATATCGGGGAAAACGGGCAGCCTGCCCGCAAGGAAAAGGATTCCCTCCGCCTCGGCAAGTTTTGTTCTGTTAACTGAGCCTTCGGAGTTAAATATAAATCTGCCTGCGTGAAATGTGCTGACTTCTTTGTTCATTGAGCTACCTGCCGAAAATTTAAGGGAATGATTCAGATATTTTTTTCCGCCGCTTTTGCCTCGTTCCAGAGGGCGTCCATCTCTTCCAGAGAGGAATCCTCATAGGAAAGGCCTTTTTCGGCAAGCTTTCTGCCTATGTATTCAAACCTTGCGGTAAATCTTTTATTGCATTTTCTCAGCGCCTCGTCCGGATTAACGTCCAGAAAACGGGAAACGTTCACAAGGGCGAACAGCATGTCGCCCAGTTCATGCTCGATGTGTTCTCTGTCCGCCTCTCTGACAGCTTCTTCGAACTCGGCGAACTCCTCACGGACTTTCTCCATGCAGTCTTTGAGTTCCGGCCAGTCGAATCCGGCCTTGCGCGCCTTTTTCTGAAGCTTTTCCGCCCTGCGCAGAGAAGGATAGGAAACCGGTATGCCGTCAAAAAAAGCTCTGGGGGCGTTTTTCTTTTCCTCCGCCTTTATCCTGTCCCAGTTCACAATGACTTCGTCGGTTCCGTTGACTGTCTCTGTTCCGAATACGTGCGGGTGGCGCCTTATGAGTTTGCTGTTAATCTCCTGAAGCACATCGTCTATGCTGAACTTATCTTCATCCTCAGCCATGACCGAATGAAACACAACATGGAAAACGACATCCCCCAGTTCCTCGCGGATGTTTTCCGTGTCTTTGTTGTCAAGTGCGTCCAGAAGCTCGTAGGCTTCCTCTATGAAGTGCTCTTTTATGGAATACAGGTTCTGTTCCCTGTCCCACGGGCAGCCCTCGGGGCTTCTGAGTTTGCGGACTGTTTCCACAAGTCTGTCAAAGTTTAAGCTCATAAAATAACTGCTCCGTCTGCCAGAAAATCACTGAAAATATAATATCAGATACTAAATCAGGGGATGTTAAAAATCAACGGAATAAGATGATGCGTCTCCTGTTTACGGTGTTTCACCAGATGTTAAAACTTTCTTTTTTTATTGATGCAGACCGCAGTCCGCAGGCTGTTCTGAGGAGTACAGGCGTTTAATAATGCTTTCAGGATGTATAAATAGCTTGAAACCCCTCAAACTAAAGTCAATACTAACTAAAGACAAAAACAAAACATAATTTTTCATTTAAAGGTCGCTTATGGGTTTTATTTCAGGCAACAGGATTTTCCTGCTGGTGTCTGCTGTGGCTGTTGCGGTTATCACGCTGATAATGACTGATTATCTGCGTGTGAGGAAAATTGAGCCGGACATGGAAGAGTTCAGCCGCTCAAGGAATATCCTCAGAGCTTCGGCATTGGTGGCGGAAGGGAGCGGGGCATACCAGAAGGCATATCTGCAGAAGGACTTCGCCTCGCTTGACAAGGCTGTCAAAAGCTTTGACAACGCACTTTATTATCTGAAATACGCAGGAGAAGACATAAGCGGATGCATGGACTCCGTTAAATCCGGTCTGGAGTCGTATCTGGGCAGTTTTTACGGAGGTGCGGATCTGCTCACTGAGGAGTTTGCCTCTGATATAGGCCGCTTTTCCTCATTCTCCTCCAGATGCATGGAACAGGCAGAAACCGCCGGATGGTCGGGCATCGCCTCATACATGGCGGACATAAAAACCGAACACAGAAGGGCGGACAGGCTGATGATCGCCTTTTCATTCGTCATAAGCTTCCTTTTCATATCTCTTCTCTGGCTTTATACCGCCAATTCAAAAAATCTCGGGAAACTCAGGAAGGAGCGCACTTTTAAATACCGCCTTCTTGACATGCTTCCCACAATGGTGAGCGTGACCGACGGCAGAAGAATGATCACCTGCAACAAGCGCGTTCTGGATTTTCTGAACTTTGCCTCCGTGGAGGACTTTCAGAAAAAGCATGACTGTCTCTGCGAGTTTTTTCTGAACGAACCCGGCTACATCTTTCACAGAGAGGACGACCCGTGGCTTAATCAGGTCTACAGAAACGATGAGAACGGGCATGAGAGCAAGGTGAAGATGAGAGACACCGCCACAGGAAAAAGCAGGGTGCTCCTGATCAATCACAGCTCTTTTGATCCTTCCGAGGGCACGCTGGCTATAACTTTCACTGACATCACAGAGATTGAGCGGATGCGTCTGTACCTGAAGGAGAGTGAAAATAAGTTCAGGGTGCTTTTCAACGGGCACAGCGCCGTGATGCTTCTCATTGATCCTGAAACCAAACTAATCAGGGACGCGAACGCGGCGGCGGTTAATTTTTACGGTTACAGCCTTGAAAGACTCAAAAATATGCATATATGCGATATCAATATAGATCCAAAAGCTGAGTGCCGCATGTCCGAGGCGCTCAGGGGTGAGCGGAACTCCTTTGAATTCCGCCACATGCTCAGCGGCGGGGAGATAAAGGATGTGAGCGTTTTTTCCAGCCCGGTGAACATAGAGGGGAGAGAGTATCTTTTCTCAATCATCACGGATATTTCAGACAGAAAACTTGTGGAAAGGGAGCTTGAACAGCAGACCGAGCTTCTTCGCGCTGTGCTGAAAAACGCTCCGGTGTGGATCTGGTTTGTCTCCGGAGACGGCAGTCTTAAAATCGCGAATGACGCTTTCTGCGGTGCAACGGGGATAGGCGAGAGCGAGGTCTGCGGGCTCCGCCGTTATTATGAAAAAATGCCTGCGGGCTTTGAACAGCTCACAGAGGATGACATGGATACCCTGCTTAATTCCGGCTTCTCTGTCAGGGAGTGCGGGGTTCAGCTTTCAGACGGCAGCAGGCTTTATCTGAATGTGACAAAAGTCCGTGTCAAGTGTCCGTCAGGGCTCAACAGCGGGCTGATCTGCATAGCCACCGACATGACGGAGCAGAAAAGTCTGGAAAAAGAGCTCAGGCGGATAAACGAATATCTGGCGGAGTCGGTGGAAAAAGAGCTTGCCGTGCGCTTGGGCAACGAAATGAAGCTCAAGGGCGTTTTCAACAGTATAAACGATGCGATGATTATCTTCGCGGTGAATAAGGACGGAGCCCCCGGCAGGATTATCGACGTAAACAACAGGCTTCTTCAGCTTACAGGCCGCTCCCGCCACGAAGTGCACACAATGCATCCGGACGAGCTTTATGAAGCTCAGGAACTTGCGGCAGGAATGGACATAGGGCGTCTGGTTTCCGAAGGCAAGCATTTCATTTATGAAAGCAGGCTGAAAAAGGCTTCCGGAGGCTTTGTAACCGTTGAGGTGAGCAGTTCATATGTGGAGATAAACGGCACTCCGCTGTGCATTGTCTCCATGAGGGATATCGACAGTCTGATCAGGCTCGAGAAGGAGAAAAAGGACAGCGAAACCCTCACGGAAGCTACTTTCAACGCTGCCGGAGTCGGTATCTGTCTCAGTGATGACACGGGAGTTTTGTGCAAAGTGAACAACACCTTCGCCAATATGCACGAATATTCCGCCGAAGAGCTCACAGGAGCGCACTATTCCATGCTTGTTTCCGTGAAATGCAGGGAAAAGGTGGTTGGCGAGATAGCGGAATTTGCCAAAGGAGCAGCGGGGCATTTCAGCAGCGAGCATGTTGATGTGACATCCTCGGGCAGGGAAATACTTGTTTCGGTTTATGTCACAAAAATCAGGCTGGGCGAAAAAATAATGTTTGTTACCAGTGTTCAGGACATAACCGGATTAAAACGCCTCGAGGAGATACGCGAGGTGCAGGAGCAGATGCTTATTCAGCAGTCCAAGATGGCCGCTATGGGAGAGATGATAGGCGTCATAGCCCACCAGTGGAAGCAGCCGCTGAATGTTATATATATTATGGCTCAGTATCTGTCCGAACTTACGGACGGCAGTGACGAGGAAAAGGAAAAAGAGCTTCCCGAAATATCCGAAGGGATAATGAAGCAGGTTGAGTTTATGAACGAGACCATGAACAACTTCCGCAGTTTCTTCAAGCCCGGGAAAGAGCCCGAGATTTTCGGCATCGAACCTGCGGTGGAGGAGATTGTGGAGATGCTCACCCCTCAGCTCCGCCAGAGTGATATAAATGTGAAAGTCCTTATCGACGGCGAGCACAGTGTAAGAGGCTTCAGAAATGAGTTCAAGCAGGTGATCATGAACATAATCTCAAACGCCAGAGATGCCGTTATTCAGCGCAGAGAGACAGACGGAGAATTTTTCAGCGGGAAGATAAACATTGATATAAGAAGAGACGAGGATAATATCGCCCTCACTGTATGCGACAACGGAGGCGGCATCCACGGCGATATACTTGATGAACTGTTCAAGCCTTATGTTACCACGAAAGGCGACAAGGGGACGGGAATAGGCCTCAGCACCGCAAAGACAATCATAGAGGAGAAGATGGACGGAACCATAACCGCCTATAATACCGGAAAAGGAGCCTGTTTCACCGTTTATCTGCCTGAATACTGCGAAAGGCAGGCCTGAAGTATTACACCGAGTTTCTGAACTCCGCAGTGAAAATCTGCAGTGTTTCCCTGAGGCGGCTGTATAGAAGTTCGTAATCTCTGGAGGCGTTTGCCCGGGCGCTTTTTTCTATCGCCTCTGCTGCTTCCGCGATGTTTTTAAGCCCCATGTTTCTGGCTGCGCCTTTGATGTAGTGCGCCTCCGCTGATACACGGGGTATATCCTTGTCTGCTACCGCCTCATGGAGATATTCCAGATGAAGTGCGGAATCCTCCACAAATTCGCTGAGAAGTTCAGTGACTATCTCCCGTTCCAATCCGAGCTGGCTGAAAACATAGCTGATGCAGGCTTCCACGCTGTCCGTGCTTTTGCTGGCGGAGGTGCTTTCTGCCGTTTTTCTGCATCCGTTTATAATTGCTTCAATTTTGGATATATTCACCGGTTTTGATATGAAATCGGTCATCCCGCAGTTGGCAAGCTCCTCCGTCATGTTTTCGGAATCAGCCGTGAGCGCCACGATAGGCATTGTGTAGCCCAGTCTGCGTATCTCCGCCGATGCGTCCCCCCCGTTCATCACGGGCATATTGACATCCATCAGAACAAGAGCGTAGCTTTCCTGCTGAACCATTGTCACAGCCTCACGCCCGTTGTTTGCGACATCGACCTTTGTCCCGAGCTTTTCCACAATTTTCCGCGTAATCATCTGATTAACGGGGTTGTCTTCCGCGAGAAGAATTCTCATCATAATCAATATTCCTTTTGAGAAAAAATGTATTTGATAATACCATAGTATAGAAAAAATTATCACCGAAAGCAATTTTTTAACGGAATCCGTGCGGAGGTGTCCGGTTGGAAACAAGAAAGGAAAAAGCTGTGGAAATTTTTAAGAGCGGATTTAACTGCTCTCAGGGAGTCTTTACCGCTTTCGCGGCTGATTTCGGGCTGGATGAAAAAACGGCGCTGATGCTGGGCACTCCTTTCGGCGGCGGAGTCGGCGGACGAGGGGAAACCTGCGGCGCGGTGTCCGGAGCTTATATGGTTATCGGCCTCAGGCACGGCAGAAGCGAACTGAACGACAGCGGGGCAAAGGAGAAGGTCTACTCCCTTATGGAGGAGTTCCGCGGCAGATTTAGCGAAAGGTTCGGAACTCTTTGCTGTTCGGAGCTTGTCGGAGTTGACATGTCCGACCACCTGATGCGCACAAAGGCAAGAGAGGACGGAAAACTCGAACGCTGTAAAGAGTTTGTCGGGTATGCCGCGGAGATTTTGGAGGATATTCTTTGAAAAAGTTTCTGCTCAGTTCCTGTCTCGCGGGGGAGAATGTCCGCTATGACGGCGGAAATAACAGGATAGAAAACGAGGCCTTCAGAAAGCTTGTTGATGAGGGGCGGGCTGTCCTTGTCTGTCCCGAGGTTGACGCAGGGCTTTCCGCTCCCCGCAGACCCTGCGAAATTAAGGGCGAAGGCGGAGGAAAGGCTGTTCTGGAAGGCCGAGCCTGCGTTTACGGCGATGACGGGCAAAACTTCACCGAGCCCTTTGTGAAAGGAGCATACATGACACTGGAAAAGGCCCGTGAACATGACTGCACAGCGGCTATGCTCAAGCATAGAAGCCCTTCATGCGGCTCAACCCTTATTTATGACGGCTCATTCAGCGGAGTGAAAATCAGCGGAAGAGGGGTTACGGCAGAACTCCTTGCCTCAGAGGGAATAAGGCTTTTCAGTGAGGAAACTCTGGAAGAATTTTTGCAGTATATGAAAGAGTAATTGCTTGGGCTACATAGATATTTTAAAAACAGTAATGCCTTATTTCGGCGTATTTGCAGTGGGGTTCGTATTAAAGCGCGGTTTCGCTCTGCCCCCTCAGGCTGATAAATTCCTTTTCCGCCTGTTCATACACCTCTTCTTCCCCTGCCTTGTGGTTAACTTCATAACGGGAAACGAAAATCTGAGGGATATAAGCTCCTCTCTGTCGCTTCCTCTCTGGGGGATGCTTTCTGTGGCGTCCGGTTTTGCGGCGGCATACTTTCTGGCTCCTTTCATCGGCCTGAACGAGTCGAAAGAGAGACGCTCTTTCGCTTTTTCAACAGGTGTTTACAATTACGGCTTCTTCACTCTTCCCGTGATAATGCATCTCTTCGGCAGAGACGCGGCGGGACAGCTTCTGCTTTTTAATTTCGGAATAGATTTTATCTACTGGACAGCGGGGATAATGATTCTGACTGGTTCATACAAGGCAGGGGTCGTGAAGCTCGCCTCCAGCACGCCGGTTTACGCCCTGATACTTTCGGTCGCTTTTAATTCCCTTTTTTCTCCGGAACCTATCGGCGGCACAGCGGGAAGGGTTCTTGACGCTGTGTCTTTCCTGACTATGCCTCTTGGGCTTTTTGTCAGCGGGCTGGCTCTGGGCGAGGGGCTGAGGGGCGCAAGCCTTGCGGGAACCTTCAGAATCGGCGCGGCTGGGATACTCCTGCGTATGGTGGGCATGGCGTTTATTTTCCTGTTGGCAGCGAAATACGCAGTGAATGACAGAGGTCTCAGGATAATTCTTGCGGCGCAGTCCGCAATGCCTGCGGGGATGATGAACCTTGCCATGGTTAAATATTATATGGGCGAAACAAGGGTGACTTCGGCGGTGATAGTTTTCACAATAGCAGCATCTCTGGTATCCATGCCTTTCTGGCTTGAATTTGCCTTCCGCTTTGTAGGGGTGTGACATACTGCGTATCACGCATGGTAGCGCACCGTGTGAAGCGAAGCCGTGTTTATCACGGCGCGAGCGTGTGGGTAAATCAGACAGGATGTGCTGATTTAGCCTGTCATATGTTGTCTCATGGTTTGTCTGTGTCTCACGCTCCCAAGGAGGGGAGCGCACCGTGTGAAGCGAAGCCGTGTTTATCACGGCGCGAGCGTGTGGGTAAATCAGACAGGATGTACTGATTTACCCTGTCATATTAGTCGCTGTAGTGCCCTGAATCCCTGTACTCATTAAGTTTGTTGCGCAGCGTGCGCACTGTTATGCCCAGAAGATCCGCCGCCTTGGTGCGGTTTCCCCCCACTTCTTCGAGGGTCTTCAGGATAAGCTCCCGCTCCATCTCCGCTATGGTTACACCCACTGAAGGGACGGAAGGAACAGTTCGGCAGACTTCTTCACCTGAAGCGTTTTCTGTGCATATTTCCGTTTTCGGTGCGGGCACATCCTTCTGAAAATCGCTCTCCAGAAGAAACTGCTTTATGGTTATGCCGTGGAGAAACAGATCACGTTCGCTTATCACCTTGTCTCGGCAGAGGACAACCGCCCTCTCGATGGTGTGTTCAAGCTCGCGGACATTTCCCGGCCAGTCATAATCTATGAGCGCCTGAAGCGCTTTTTCACCCAGAGAGCATGAGCCCTTGCGGTTTATTTCGGCGTATTTGATCATGAAGAATTCTGCCAGTTCCCGCACATCCTCTCTGCGTTCCCTGAGCGGGGGTAGTTCGATTGCGATAACGTTCAGCCTGTAGAACAGGTCTTCCCTGAAATTGCCTGCGGCCACCTCTTTTTTAAGCTCTCTGTTTGTGGTGGCCAGTATGCGGACATTTATCTTTTCAGGGCGCACGGAGCCGAGGCGCTCCACCTCCCGTTCCTGTAAAACCCTGAGCAGTTTAGCCTGTAAATGAATCGGAACTTCGCCTATTTCATCCAGCAGGATTGTTCCGCCGTCCGCCAGTTCAAACTTGCCCGCTTTGCGGTTGATTGCTCCGGTGAAGGCTCCTTTTTCAAACCCGAAGAGTTCGCTTTCTATGAGGTTTTCGGGTATGGCGGCGCAGTTCACCGCAACAAAGGGGCCGTCCGCTCTTGAGCTGTTGTCGTGGATATAGCGGGCGAGAACCTCTTTTCCCGTGCCGGATTCGCCTGTGATAAGCACAGTGGCCTCGCTGTCCGCCACATCTTTTGCCAGTGCGAACAGACGCGCCATGAAGGCACTGCGGAAAACAGCCTTGTTCTTCCTGCGTTTGCCCCCTTTGGTGAGGCTTTCTATCTCGAATGTGCGTCTTATGAGCTCTTCTATGACTTCCGGCGGGAACGGCTTGAGGATATAGTCCGACGCGCCCAGCTTGAGCGCCTCCACGGCGTTTGCGACTGTGCCGAATGCGGTTATGAAGCATGTGGGGGTTTCAATGCCGGAGGAGCGCATCATGTTGAACATGGAGAGGCCGTCTATCTCCGGCATCCTCATGTCGCTTATGATCAGGTCATAGGGGCGTGAGGAGGCCTTCTCGAACCCTTCGCGCCCGTTTTCGGCGGTCTCCACCGAAAGCCCCATGCGCCTGACAGTTTCCTTCAGCGCCTCGCGCATGTTGTCGTCGTCATCAACTATGAGAACTTTTCTGCTTTCGTTTTTATCGCTCATTCAACACCTATGCCGGAACCGCCACACGGAAGGCCGTGTAGGTTTTGCCGTCGCTGTCCGCCTCTATGCCGCCGCCGTGCGCCTTTACTATCTTATAGACAATGGCGAGCCCGAGTCCGGTTCCCTTTGCCTTGGTGGTCTGAAAGGGCATGAAAAGCTTGCCTGTCATGGACGGTTCAATGCCGCTGCCGTTATCTGTAATGGAAAACCAGCTTTCATTTTTGTCGGTTCCCGCGTCAATGCGGATTTCCCCGCCGCTTTTAACAGCGTCCACGGAATTGTGAATCAGGTTCATCACCACCTGCTTAAACAGCTCGGCATCGCAGCTTATCTTCTGGTTTTCGCCTATGTTATTGATGAAGCGGACCTCTTTGTCCCGCATTATGTGCTGTAAATAGAGTATAACATCATCCACAATGTCGGAGAGGAAATGCTCTTTTATCTCCAGCTGTATCTCTTTGGTGAAAAGCAGAATATTTGAAATGATGGAGTTTATGGTGCGCACACCTTTGATTATGGAGTGCGTCAGGCGCTTCTTGTCAGGGGAGTCTTCAAGATCCCGCCCGAGGAGTGATGCAAAAAGTTCTATGCTTCCTAGAGGGTTGCGTATTTCGTGGGCAATATTCGCCGCCATCTCCCCCATGAGCATCAGTTTTTCATCCCTGTGCTTCTCTTTTTCAAGGGCTTTTAAGTCGCTAATGTCGTCTATGACGTAGACAGTGCCGGATATCCCCTCCGCGCTGAGCTCGCCGAGGCTTATTTTGAGGTAAACGCCCCGTTCGGGCTCGTGTTCGTAAAGCCCCGGCTCCATGAATCCCGAAAGCATGGCGAGGAATTTTTCCTGCCCGAAGGAGGCGGCCATTTTCTCCGCTTCCTTGTTCAGAGTGAGTATTGAGCCGTTCTTGCCGACTGCGATTATTGCGCTGCCGGAGTTCATCAGAACCCCTTCCAGAAGGTTGCTGAGGGCGGACAGACGTCGGTTTTTCTCTTCCACCTCTTCGCGCAGCTTGCGGGCTTCCTCCTGAATCACGCTGTAGGAGTCCTCAAGCTTTGTGGTGGCGAGGTTGAAAGACTCCATAAGGAGCTTCAGCTCATCTATTCTGCTGTCTTTGCTTTTCAGTTCGTCAGACTTTTCCGCCACTGTATCTCCTCCAGTTCCGAACGGGCAGCGCTGGCGTAAACCGAGCCGGGAACGCTTTCCAGAAGTTCAATGTAGTTTTTGACCGCATTGTCGTTGTCTTTCAGCTTGATGTATGATTTGCCCATGTAGTAAAGCCCTTCGGCTCTCTTCTCGTCTCTGGGCGGGTAGTTTTTCAGGAAAACCCCGAGAGCCTCCACGGCGGGGCGGAAGCTGTTCTTCTTGTAGTAAAGTATTCCCATATCAAGGGAAACTTCCTCGTAGCCTTCGAACCGCTTTTTCGGGTCGCTGTTTACGTCCTGATATATCCTGACGAGAAGCTGCTCCCTTTTGGCGTCATCCGAAATGTTTTTTGAGATTTTGAATTTCTGTCTCGCAGCCAGAGCGGGATCCTTTGTGTATTCATTAAGAAGCCTGACAGCGGTGTCGGGATTTTTCTTCTCCGCCTCATCAGCGAGGAAAATCAGTGTTTCCGCATCAAGGGAATTTACCTGAAAATTGATCTGGCCGTTGCCCAGCAGGAGGCTTGTAAGCCAGTAAACCGGGGTTTTTGTGGCTCCGACAGAGGAGAGAAGCTCAGCCGCTTTGTCCGGCATGGACATTTTATAAAGGGAAAAGGCGGCATAAGCCTTCACCGTGTCCCTGAAGGGCTGCTGTGCGGATGAATCTATTATCTGCTGATTGTCGGAGTATGCTTTTATCACTTCGAGAAACTTATTCTCCTCAAACCTGCGGCGGAGAACTGTCAGTATGAGCCGTTCCGCCATGTTTGTTATATCCCTGATATGAACTCCGTCACTGCCGAACTGGGCTATGTACTGCTTTGCGTTAACCAGTGCCTGATTCACTCTGGCGGCGTCGAAGTCTTTTTTCACCATGTTGTAGTATGCGTTGTCAAGGAGGCGCTCCCACTTGGCGGGCTCGATGACTTCCGTTTCATCCGTGAGAAAGTTTTCGATGAAGTCAATCACCCCTTTGTAGTCGCCGCCGTTGTATCTTGCTTCCGTTTTGCCGAATGAGACGTTCTGGCTGATGGTTTTTGCCTCCCGCCTGTATGAGGAGTCGGGGAATTCCTTCAGAAGCATCCCCACATAATCCTGAGCCTGATCAAATCTTGTTTCGTCGTAGGCCTGTCTGGCCTGCTGAAGCCTTATCCTCTGCTTGATGTCGTAAACGGTTGTCATTAGAGGCGAACTGTAGCTCCGCTTGCCGAAACGGTCTATTCTTTCCAGTGTTTTGTCATGATTTTTTTCATTGAACAGGGATTTTATTATCACCAGATCGGCCTGCTCAAGTATTTCAAAGTCCTTTGAGGCAAGGGCGGGGGCGAGGAATTTTTCCCAGTCCTGCGTGTTTTTCTCGCTCAGATGAGTGTCTGCGTATTTTATTGACGAGAGCATCCCTCCGGGCTCCTTGGGGTGTTTCTTGACAGTTTCAAGGAGGAGAGCTTCCGCGGCTTTTCTGTTGCTCATTTTCTCATACATCTGCGCGGCGCGGTACATAGCCATGTCCGCCTTTTCAAATGAGGGGTAAAACCCGTAAACCCTGCGGAAGGCGTTGAGCGCTTCCTCCGTTCTGCCCCGTTTGTCAAATACTTCGCCCATTGCGTACAGGGAATCGGGGGTGAATGCGGAATAGTCTATCTTCCTCCCCGTGAGCCCCTGAAAATAGCGGAAAGCAGTGTCGATATCCCCTTTATCGGAGTAAAGCATCCCGATTATTGCCGTCTGCGGATCCCTGTCGTCCTTGAAGCGCCTGAGATAGCTCTCCCTCGCTTCTATGGCGCGGTCTGTCTGCCCGAGGGTCTGATATATGTCTGCTATTTTTTTGTATGAGTTTTTCTGGATTTTCTCATTCTGAACAAGGCGTATTATTTTTTCATGGGCGAAGATCGCCTCGTAGTACATATCCGCCTTTTCCTTTGAATCGGCGGATCTCACGAGGGCATCCCTGAAAAGATATGAGTCGGGGTAAAGGTTTGTGAAATCATCATATATCTGGGAAGCGGTGATGTAGTTCTTGTAGGACTTGGCCCCCATTTCATAGTATGCGTTTCCGAGGCGGAAGAGAGCCTCCTGCCTGTAATAAGCGTTGATATCTGAGGCCAGAAGACCCTCAAGGGCAACCGCCGCCTGTTCGTGGGCGCCTTTTGCCATGAGTTCATCCGCTATGCCCAGCTGTCTGTCCGCCTCGGCGTTCTCGATTATGCCGCTGCCTTTTTTAATGAGGGCGTCCTCTATTCCGTAGCCGAGCTTTATATCATCCGCTTTTTTCTTGCGCGAGGCGACAATTTTTGCGTCCACCCCTTCCGTCATGAAGGTGAAGTCGGTGTCAGGGGCGAAGTCCAGAATCAGGCTGTCCCCTTTTACTGTGATTTTTGAAATGAAGCGGTCGTCCAGCCTGCCGGAAAAACCGGCCGAAAGGTTTTTAGCGAACGACAGAGTGATGGTTCTTTCCCCTTTTTTCACGTCTTTGATGTTTTCCGCTGCTCCGGCTATTACCAGTTCGGTGAAAAACCTGTTCTTTTTCAGGTAAATATCCTGAGCGCCCGCGGCAAAGGCAATGAAAAGGGAGAAAAAAATAAAGCCGATATTTCTCATTACAATACTTTTAGACTAACATGGAATTAATATCAATGCGATTTTGGAATGTTATACGCCTTTTAGGTACGAAAAGGGCGTGTATTTTCCTTATAAGGTCATACGACTGTTAACAAAGGTAATATCTCTTGAAGTGCGTTGCAAAGCGTGTTAGTTTTTAGATAACCGGAGGAGATATGGCCCTTGATCACGGTATCCTGCTTGAGACAGGAACAAACGAATTTGAAATAGTCGAATTTATTGTCCGCGCCGAAAAGGAGCATCATTTCGGCATTAACGTTGCTAAAGTACGGGAAGTAATCAGGTTTCCCGAAATTGTCAAGGTTCCGGACGCTCACCCCGCTGTCATCGGAACCGCTAATATAAGGCAGAAGCTTGTGCCTCTTATAGATCTGGGAAACTGGCTGGATCTTAAATACGAGCAGGACTACGCTTCCAAAAAAATCATAGTCACCTTCTTCAACCACCAGTACAACGGCTTTCTTGTGGATGAGGTTGTCAGGATTCACCGTATTACCTGGGCGGATATTAAAGATTATTCGGCAATAACCGATTTCAGTCTTGCGGAGACTGTTCTCGGCGTTGTGGACATAGGCGGCAACCTTATCCAGCTTCTTGACTTTGAGAAGATTGTAGCGGAGCTCAACCCCGCCACGGCTCTCAAGGAAATGGTTATAGACTATTCAAGAAGCGCGGCCCGCAGCAAAAGGCTTGTTTATCTTGCCGAGGACTCAACTGTTATCAGGCGTTTTCTGGCCTCCAATCTGGAAAACGCGGGCTACAGGGTCAAGGCTTTTGAAAACGGCAAGCTTCTTCTGGCGGCCACTGCCCTTGAAAAGCCCGATATAATCATAACCGACCTTGAGATGCCCGTTGCAGACGGCGCTTATGTCGTTCGCACGCTCCGCGGAAAACCTGAGATGGCGAACCTGCCCATTCTGGTCTTCTCCTCACTTGCCAGCGAGGAGAACGAAAGAAAGGTTCTCAGCATCGGGGCTAATATGTTTGTGGGCAAGCCCGATACGGACATACTCATAAACAGCATTGACGAATACGTTTTATAAGGAGTCTTTAAACGATGAAAAAAACAATGGCGATAATAACGCTCTCTTTTCTTGCATTTGCATGCTCGGATGAAACTCAGGTTATTAAACAGAGTATCAACAACATCAAAGATGAAATGGTCAGTATGCAGTCGGAAATGGCGGAGATGAAAATCTCCATTGAGGATGTGGACCGCAAAACCGAAGCCAACAAGGAAAGCATTAACGCCAATTCGAATGCCCTCGCTGAGATACGCTCTGAACTGAGCTTCATCGGCAGCGAGGTGACGCTTCTTAAAGATAAACAGAAAGCCCCCGCCGCGGCTCCGGCGGGAATGACCGCAGTTTCAGAACCCGGGGCTCAGCCTGAGGGCGAGAATCTTATCATCATTGAAGACGCCTTCACGGATAAAAGCAGCCTCTACAGCTATGCCTACGAGCTTTATAAAAACGGTAAATATCCCGAGAGCAGCGCGAAGTTTGACGAGTTTCTCGCTAAGTACCCCGCTGACGAGCTTTCGGACAACGCTGTCTACTGGCAGGGAGAGATTCAGTACGCCCTGAAGGATTATGAAGGAGCAATTAAGCTTTTTCATAAACTGGTTACAGACTATCCGGACGGCAACAAGGTCTCCGACGGACTGCTTAAAATGGCATACTCATACGGAAACATAGGCAAAAGAGCCGAATCTGTGGTTACATTAAAGAAGATAGTGAACGAACATCCGGGCACAAGAGCACATAACCTCGCCAAAAAGAAACTTGCCTCTATGGGGGAATAACTTGAAACGTACCGGGGGTATAATCCTTTCCGCCCTGCTTCTGACAGCCATGTCCGCCGGAGCGGAGAACACGCATGAAGTGAAAAAGGGGGACACCCTCTGGGACATTTCCCGCCATTATTACGGCGACAACTGGAAATGGCCTGTCATCTGGAAAGGGAATGTGTTCATAAATGATCCGGATCTTATTTATCCTAAAGATAAACTTTATATTCCCGGCTTCCCTGACGGCGGAGAGTCGATCCGCATCGGCGAGGGCGGGCTTTTCAGAATTGAAGCCAAATCCGGTTCAGGCTCCGAATCCGCCTCAGCTTCGGGGATGGAGGCCGCAGACAGCATGAACAGCTTTTCGAACGAAAAGCTCAATTCCTTTGACTCTGTTCTGGATGATGTGCCTGAATTTACCGTAATATCCACGGAACAGAAACGTGAGATGGTTTCAACCGGAGACTACATAACCGTAAATGCCGGAACAGATAAGGGACTTTCCGCAGGCGACACCCTTATTCTTTATGAAGTAAGAAGCAGGATCGGCAAAAGCACTCCTGTTTATTCATGCGTCGGCTACGCCGAAATAACCAAGGCGGGGGACGAAACTTCCCGCGCGAAAATATATAAAGCGTTTGCTCCGATCAGCACAGGATTCAAAGCGGCCGAAAGTGCCGAAGTCACAGTGAAAAACCCTAAAGGCTTCAGAGATATAAACTCCGATATAGCGGGAGAGGTGGTTTACCTCGCCGAGAACCACAGATTTACGGGTGAGGGGTACTCGGTTATTATTAATCTCGGCCGTGCTCTGCCCATAAAAGAAGGGGACAAATTCAGCATATTCCGCAGGCTGGAGGAGAACGGAGTCGCCAAAACAGAACGCATAGGTGAAGGTCAGCTTCTCATAGTCAACGGAAGCTACTCCACGATGTATCTTGTGGATTCATCAATGGAAATCATGAAGGGGGACATTGTCCGCCTCAGCAAGGTTGCCATCTACTGATTCCTCCGTGACTTTTTCCGCCGGTTACGCACAGCTCTTTTCAGGCGGGCGGCGGATATGATGATAAATGCCTCAGCGGTCGGGCAAGGCTGTTTCCGCAGTCTTTTGCATGGTTTTACCGGCAGCGGAGACGGGTGCCGCTCTTTTCTGTCCAAGTTAACTTTTGTAAGGTTTCTGACAGCAAATTATCACCTTAAACCTGCTTAATGTTTAGTGATATTTAACTTTATTCAGTCTCATGATCGCTGTTAACCTGTGATTTCCTTTTATCTTGACTAAGACCTACTCCTTAGTTAGTATTTACATTTATTCGGGAATAGGCCTGCGCCCTTTTCCGGATGAATGAACAAGAAAATTTTTTAAACGGAGAGGGTTTATGAAGAAGTTCCTTACGTCCCTGCTTGTTATGGTCTCCGCAGTCTTCCTTATGACCGCCTGCAGCCAGAAAGCTGAAGAAAAAGCGGCGGAAGCACCCGCGGAAAACGCAACTGAGGCTGCGGCTCCCGCTGCTTCCACAGAGCCGATCAGAATCGGTGTTGCCGGTGCACATTCCGGTGACCTCGCATCCTACGGTCTCCCCACTGTAAACGCTGTTAAGCTCTATGTTGACGAAGTCAACAAAAACGGCGGTATCGACGGCAGACAGGTTGAGCTCTACATCGAAGATGATGTATGCAAGCCTGAAGTTGCAACCAACACAGCAAGCAAGCTTGTTTCTGACAAAGTTGTAGCCGTTATCGGCCACATATGCTCAGGCGCCACTAAAGCGGCTCTCGGCATATATAAAGATGCTAACATCCTTGTTATTTCTCCCTCGGCTACAAACCCCGCACTCACTCAGAGCGGCGAATACCCCAACTTCCTCCGCACCATCGCTCCCGATGATGCTCAGGCCAGACTTGAGGTTGACTTCGCTCTTCAGACTCTGAAAGTTAAAAAATTCGCAGTTCTTCACGATAAAGGCGACTACGGCAAAGGTCTTGCGGAATTCGCAAAATCCTTCCTTGACAACTCTTCCGCTGAAGGTGTTGAAGTTGTTCTTTACGAAGGCGTTACACCCGGCGCGGTTGACTACTCCGCAGTGGTTCAGAAAATCGCCCGTTCAGGCGCTGAAGCGGTTATCTTCGGCGGATACCACCCCGAAGCTTCCAAAATCGTTACTCAGATGCGCAAAAAACAGATCAACATCCCCTTCATCTCTGATGACGGCGTGAAAGACGACACATTCATAAAAGTTGCGGGCGAATTTGCAGAAGGCGTTTATGCCACAGGTCCTAAAGACACTTCCACAAACCCCCTCAACATCAAAGCTGTTGAAGAGCACAAGGCTGCTTTCCAGGCTGACCCCGGCGCATTCTTCATCAACGGCTACTCTGCTGCCATGGCTATCCTTAACGCCATCGACAAAGCAGACTCCACTGATTATGAAGCTGTGAGCAAAGCTCTCAGAACTGAATATGTTGAAACTCCCCTCGGAAGCATCAGCTTTGACGAAAGAGGCGATGCTATCGGCGTTGGTTTCTCCATGTATCAGGTTCAGAACGGCGCATACGTCGAACTTAAATAACATTTCCAAAATACAATCCGGGGGGTGCCCTATTCTGGCACCCCCCTTCCATTTCAGGGCAAATTAACAGGAGCAGTCACGGCTAATGGATTATTTTCTTCAGCTATTTTTAAGCGGCCTCACGAGGGGCAGCATCTACGCGCTTATCGCTTTGGGCTACACCATGGTTTACGGCATCATTCAGCTTATAAACTTTGCCCACGGGGAAATTTATATGATAGGCGCGTTCACGGCACTTATTGTCGCCAGTGTGCTTGCTATTATGGGCTTCAGCGGCCTCAGCATACTCATTCTGGCGGGAATAGCGGCGGTGATTTATTCATCCGCCTACGGTTATACTATGGAAAAAATCGCCTACAGGCCTCTCCGAAACGCACCGAGGCTTTCGCCGCTCATCAGCGCGATAGGAATGTCTATATTCCTCCAGAACTATGTACTTCTCGCACAGACATCAGACTTCCTTCCCTTTCCGGCGCTTATACCGGAATTTGAGTTCATTCAACCTGTATCGCATATAATGAGTTCCGCGGAGCTTGTTATCATCCTCAGCAGTGCGGTGATAATGGTTCTGCTGACTCTGTTCATAAAGTTCACCAGAATGGGCAAAGCAATGAGAGCCACGGCTCAGGACAAAAAAATGGCGCTTCTTCTGGGCATCGATGTTGACAAGGTCATCTCCATGACATTCATCATCGGCTCCTCTCTGGCGGCATTCGGCGGAATCCTTATCGCTTCGCACATAGGGCAGATCAACTTCTACATCGGCTTCATCGCGGGCATCAAGGCATTCACGGCGGCTGTTCTCGGCGGAATAGGCAGCATCCCCGGAGCTGTTCTGGGCGCACTTATCCTCGGCTGGACGGAAAGTTTCGCCACGGGCTATGTGTCCAGCGACTATGAAGATGTTTTTGCCTTCGCTCTCCTTGTTCTGATCCTCATTTTCAGGCCGGCGGGCATTCTGGGCAAATCCGCGGCTCAGAAGGTGTGACATGCTGAATGAGCTTAAAAAATCACTGATAGCATCATTGTGGTTCATGTTTCTGACATTTCCCATAATGGTGATTAAGGTCAACACTGTTCACAACACAATAGTCTGGCGCTGGGACAATCTTTTTTATGTCGCTGTCGGGGCGTTTTTCGGCTCGATGCTCTGGCGTTGGCTGCACCATAAAAAAACGCATATAAGTGAAAGAAATATAAGAGAAAGGCTTAAAAACGGCCTTCAGAATACCATTGTGGACAACAAGAAGGTTCTGTATCCTCTGATAGGCATAGCTGTCGCCTTCACGTTCGCTTTTCCGCATATGTCAAACGCTTATCAGGTCAATATTATGACCACTGCGCTGATGTATGTTGTTCTCGGTCTCGGCCTCAACATAGTCGTTGGGCTCGCAGGTCTCCTCGATCTCGGCTATGTGGCGTTTTACGCAGTGGGCGCATACAGCTACGCACTGCTTAACCATCACTTCGGCCTCGGTTTCTGGGCTGTTTTGCCCATAGGCGGAGCGCTTGCAATGATGTTCGGGATAATTCTCGGCTTCCCTGTGCTCAGGCTCAGGGGGGACTACCTTGCGATAGTTACCCTCGGTTTCGGTGAGATTATCCGCCTTGTACTTGAAAACTGGAACGCGTTCTCTTTCGGCCCAAGCGGTATAGCAGGCATAGACAGACCTGCGTTTTTCGGACTGAAGCTTAACCTTTCCCAGTCGATGACGGCGCTGTACTATCTTGTTCTGGCTTTTGCCGTGATCACGATATTCTGCGTCAGCAGGCTTCAGAACTCCCGAATCGGCAGGGCTTGGCTCGCCCTCCGCGAGGATGAGATAGCTTGTCAGGCTATGGGCATAGACAAAACAAAAACAAAGCTCACCGCGTTCGCCCTCGGCGCCACATGGGCGGGCTTCATGGGAGTCGTGTTCGCTGCGAAGACCACCTTTGTGAACCCCGCGAGCTTCACCTTCCTTGAATCAGCGATAATTCTCGCCATTGTTGTTCTCGGCGGAATGGGTTCTATCCTCGGCGTAATCCTCGCCGCGCTGATCCTTATACTTCTGCCTGAATATCTCAGGGCGTTCTCCGAACTGCGTATGCTTATTTTCGGCGGTTCAATGGTTCTCATGATGGTTTTCAGACCGCAGGGACTCATAAGCAATGTTCGGCGCAAATACTTATTCGACAAAATGAATTTCGGGGAGGGGAAAGCAAATGAAGCAAAATGAAACAAACCTTCCCGTTCTTGAGGTGAAGGGGCTTACCATGGATTTCGGCGGTCTGAGAGCCGTTGACCATGTTGATATGGAAATACAGAACGGCGAGATTGTGGCGCTCATAGGCCCCAACGGAGCCGGAAAAACCACCTTCTTCAACTGCATTACAGGCATATACAACCCCACAGGCGGGGATATAGTAGTCCATACAAAGTTCGGCGAAAAAAGGGTAAACGGAAAGAAGCCCAATCAGGTTACTGAGCTTGGTCTTGCCAGAACCTTCCAGAACATCAGGCTTTTCCCGAACATGACAGTTCTTGAGAACGTTATGATAGGCCGCCACTGCCGCACAAAGGCTAAGGTCATCGGCGCGCTCCTGCGTGATCCGCGCACCAGAAAAGAGGAGAAAGAAGCCGCCGCGGTAAGCTACGGCATCCTTGAGAAAATCGGCCTCACCAGTCTGGCGAATGAAATGGCGAGCAATCTCCCGTACGGCGCACAGCGCAGGCTTGAGATAGCCCGCGCGCTGGCGACGGAGCCTGTTCTGCTTCTGCTTGATGAACCGGCAGCCGGAATGAACCCGCAGGAGACAGAGGAACTGACCGCCCTCATTAGGGAGATCAGGGATAAGGACAAAATTTCCATTCTTCTGATAGAACATGATATGAAGCTTGTTATGAACCTTTCGGACAGGATCTATGTCATGGATCACGGGCAGAGAATTGCCACGGGAAATCCGGTCGAGATAAAGAATAATCCCGAAGTTATAAAAGCCTATCTGGGGGAGGAAGCCGATGCTTGAGATTAACGGCATAAGCACGTATTACGGCAATATTCAGGCCCTCCACGAGGTTTCGCTTAAAATAAACGAAGGCGAAATAATCACCCTGATCGGCGCAAACGGAGCAGGCAAGACCACCACTCTTCTCTCCGTGAGCGGCATAGTTCAGCCCAAGCAGGGCGAAATCCTTTTCAAGGGCGAACCGATACACAGGATGAAGCCGGATAAAATAGTTCAGATGGGCATTTGTCAGGTTCCTGAGGGGAGGCATATCTTCCCTTACCTCACAGTTTCTGAGAACCTTGATCTCGGCGCATTCCTCAGAAAAGACAGAGACGGAATCAGGAAAGATCTTGAGCAGATATACGATCTTTTCCCCAGACTGGCGGAAAGGAGACACCAGCAGGGCGGAACACTCAGCGGCGGCGAACAGCAGATGCTTGCCATCTCCCGCGCTCTGATGTCCAGACCCCGCCTGCTGCTTCTGGATGAACCGTCTCTCGGACTTGCACCGCTGATAGTTCAGCAGATTTTTGAGATTATAAAGAAAATTAAAGAGGAAAGCGGAACCACAATCTTCCTTGTTGAGCAGAACGCCAACCTTGCACTCAAAGTGGCCGACAGAGGCTATGTTATGGAGACAGGCAGGGTGACAATGGAAGACAAGGCATCGAACCTTCTTTCAAACGAAGATGTTAAAAAAGCTTATCTTGGAATCTGATATAAGGTGATGATGAGGAAAAAGCATTTACTTCTGGTTTTACTTGTATTCGTGATAACGGGGTGTCTCGGCGGACGCCCCGCTCCATACAGCGGCGGACGTGTTGACGCTTCTGATATCGAAAGGATGAAATACTCCATTCAGGTCGGCGCATTCGGCAGTGTGACCAATGCCGCCAACTACACGGACAAGCTGGTCGCCGCAGGAGTGGACGCTTATTTCTTCCTTGATGATTCAGGGCTTTATAAAGTCCGCATAGGCGATTTCCCTTCATATGACAGGGCAGTGAGATACGCCGTAAACCTGCGCACCAGAAACCAGATAGACGATTACTTCATCATACGCCCCGAAGACTATGACTACAATTTCCGTCCGGAAGACCTTGAGCGTAAAGGGATCAGGACTAACCTTGTCAAAACTGCGCACAAGTATATAGGCGTCCCTTACAGATGGGGCGGTGAGAGCGCCGCCGGAGGGTTTGACTGCTCCGGACTCACCATGGTTGTCTACAAGCTCAACGGGCTTAACCTCCCGCGCAATTCCAGAGCCCAGTTTGATCACGGCAAGTATATCCCCAAAACCGAGCTCAAACCCGGCGACCTTGTGTTCTTCGCCACAGGCAGAGCAAAAAGGGTATCCCATGTGGGTATCTACATAGGCTCCGGAAAATTCATACATGCTCCGGGAAGGGGGCGGAATGTCACAATAGCCGATCTTAACGACTCATACTTTGTCCGCACATATATGGGCGCGCGCAAGTATATCTGAACCTCTCCTAATCAGCAAAAACTTCCCCCGAAAACTGGCACCGTCTTTGTTATTAAATCAGCAAGAGGTGTTGCATGAGAAATATTTTCAGCATGTCCAATGTAGACAAACTTTCCTACGGCATGGACACCGCATCCGTTAAGAACAACGTGATAGCGGAAAACATAGCTAATGTCGACACGCCTTCATACAAGGCGAGCAAGCTGGAATTTAACGAAGTAATGCAGGATTTTCTGGGAACAGGGAAAAAACTTCCTCTCGCCCGGACTGATGAAAAGCACTTCTCAACAGGCGGATTCAAGGGTGTCCCCGCAGATTACGTAAGGTTTCAGAACAACCCCTCGCTCCGCAATGACGGAAACGATGTGAACCTTGATTATGAAATGAGCGAAATGGCCGCTAACTCAGTGCTTTATCAGGAACTGAGCCAGCTTACCGCAGGCGCTTTCACAAAACTTAAAACTGCTATACAGGGAAGGTAACAGATAGATGAGCTTCATGCATGTAATGGATGTTTCAGCGACGGGGCTTTCCGCGCAGAGAATAAGAATAGGCGCAATCTCCTCCAACCTCGCAAACGCACAGACCACAAGGACGGCGGAAGGCGGCCCCTATCAGCGCAAAGATGTTGTTTTCGAACAGGTTATGAAGGGCGAATACGCCGGCGGCGTACGTGTCCAGAGAGTTATAGATGACGAGAAACCCCCTATGCTGAAATTCGAGCCCGACCACCCCGACGCGAACGAGGAAGGCTACGTTGCATATCCCAATGTGAACCCCATCGAGGAGATGGTGAATATGCTTGAGGCATCAAAAAGCTATGAGGCGAACGCAACGGTTTTTGAAACAGCCAAACAGCTTGCTCTGAGGGCGCTTGAGATAGGCAGAGCATAGGCTTGATGCCGGACTCGGGGTAATTCGGGAGTTTCAGAAAGGATAAATCCCCCTCATTCCCCCTTTGAAAAGGGGGAGGTGTTTCAGCAGGCTGTCACGGCAAAGCAAAGGCTTGTTTACGGTCATTCTGAACGCAGTGCGGACAGGAAAGTATTTGTACAGGCAATCCGGCAGTACGCGCGGATTGTTCTTATAAAGATAAAGAAAGATGTGGAATCTCAGACGGTTCCACGGAAGGAACCGCGCCGTGCGAAGCGAAGCCGTGTTTACCACGGCGCGAGCGTGTAGAACAATCCGGCAGGACGCGCGGATTGTTCTTATAAAGATAAAGAAAGATGTGGAATCTCAGACGGTTCCACGGAAGGAACCGCGCCGTGCTAAGCGAAGCCGTGTTTACCACTTCGCGAGCGTGTAGAACAATCCGGCAGGACGCGCGGATTGTTCTTATAAAGA
>JBFWJG010000005.1:0-66819 GCA_050253335.1 Deferribacterales bacterium
CATGGGGCTGTATTTATGTTATCCGGAGTTAATGCCGGAAGATTCCTGATAGTTTGCTTATTTTCATCAATCCGTGCGTCCTGCCGGATTGATGTACACGCTCGCGCCGCAATGAATGCGGCTTCGCTTCGCACGGCGCAGCCCCGTCCATGGGGCTGTATTTATGTTATCCGGGGTTAATGCCGGAAGATTCCTGATAGTTTGCTTATTTTCATCAATCCGTGCGTCCTGCCGGATTGATGTACACACTCGCGGCAGGTTAAACCCGCCTTCGCTTCGCACGGCGCAGATACTCTTTAAATCTCCCCCCGCCCCTCTTTCACAAAGAGGGGCGTTCTGCCGTTGTCTGTAACAGCTTCCCCCTTTAGCAAAGGGGGACAGGAGGGGGATTTTAAAATCAGACAATTGATAGTTTTCTGATTTCCCGCCAGTCCGGCGGTGTCAATCTGCGCTGTAAGCCGGAGAATCCCCGAGCAAGCGCAGAAATATTGCCTGACTTTCCAACACCCAACCATACTACAGCAGAACATAATAGTCAATCAGACGTGTCCGCAGACAGATTCACTTGGCAAACCGCATGAGAGGGATATATATTTATCATATGCCCGTTATAATGGGGTTTGTTTTAAGAGTCAGGGAGGATGCTATGCTTATCGAAATTTTCTATGACGGCGAAACCGATAAAAAAACACCCGAACTTGCGGAAGACATAAGATACCGCTATGGAGCAAAGGTCGAGGTGCGCCTGATTGACACCTCCGAAGAGCCTGTTCCGCCGAAATACGGAATAATAAATCCTCCCGTTGTGGTTCTCGGCGGAGACAGAATTATAAAAATAGAAGGGCCGAATTCTCTGGAAAATATCGTGACTAAGGCAATTTTTTAGGCATCAGTCCGCATGAAAAGAATGGAGATTCTTCGGCATACGCCTCAGAATGACGCAGAATACGTCATTCTGAACGCAGTGAAGAATCTCTGACTCCGTTTATTTTCCCAGTATATCCTTGGCGGCTATAAGACCTGATACGGATGCCTGAATTATGCCTCTGGTCAGCCCTGCGCCGTCACCCACGCAGTAGAGGTTTTCCAGATTGGCCGATCTCATTTTTCCGTCCACCTTGATCCTTACCGAATAGAACTTAACCTCCACGCCGTAAAGAAGCGTGTTGGGGTCGCTCATGCCGGGCATTACGGTGTTGAGGCGTTCTATTGTCTCCGTCAGGTCGCTTATGTAGCGGTAGGGGAGAACAAAGGAGAGATCCCCGGGCATAGCCCCCGGAAGTGTGGGGTGGACAAAGTTTTTTTCTATGCGTTTTTTGGTTGAGCGTCTGCCCCTCGTGAGGTCGCCGTAGCGCTGAACAATGATATTGTCGCCCCCCGCCAGCATGTTGGCGAGGCGCGCTATGTATTCGCCGTATTTCAGTGGCTCGTCAAAGGGCTCAGTGAACTTTGTGGAAACCAGAAGGGCAAAGTTGGTGTTGTCGCTCTTGCGGTTTTTGTAGCTGTGTCCGTTCACGGTGAGCAGGTTGTCCTTGTTGCGCTCTATGGCCACAAAGCCGCCGGGGTTAACGCAGAATGTGCGCACCTCGTCCTCAAAGCCGTTGGTGTAGTATTTGATTTTAAACTCGTAAAGCTGGTTGGTGAAGTGATCCGTAACCGAGCGGGGAACCTCCACCCTTACGCCTATGTCAACGGGGTTAAGGTCATAGCCGAGGGTGTATTTACGGACTATTTCCTGCATCCAGCTGTTGCCGCTTCTGCCCACTGCGGCGATTATTTTGTCATACTCACGCTCAACGGTTTCGCCGTTTTCTATGGCGCGCAGACCAGTAACCCTGTCGCCTTCGACTATGAGGTCGATAACATCGCTGTTGCAGTGTATTTTTATATGGGGGGACTGTTCAAACATCTCGTACATTTTGCGGATGAAGAGCAGGCAGTTGTCTGTTCCGAGGTGGCGTATTTTCGCAGGGTAAAGCTTGAGGTTCTGCCTGCTGCATGAATACTCAAGATCCTTAACAGCTTCGTAGTTGCTTTTGGAATCAAGCTCAAGAACTCCGCTGACATTTTTCCATATGTCGTCCGCTTCTTCTATGAGGACTTCCAGTTCCTTTTCGCTCATGTAGTCGGTGAGCCAGCCGCCGTATTCGGTGGTGAGGGTGAGTTTGCCGTCGGAGTATGTGCCCGCTCCGCCGAAGCCGGACATGACTTCGTTTCTCTGCCTGTTGTGTATGTCGTTCCCTTTTTCGTAGAGGTCTACCTGAATTCCTGTTTCCTGAAGAAAATGATAGGCGGCGGTTATGCCCGCACTGCCTGCGCCTATTATGGCTATGCGCATTGTGTTACTCCTGAATCTGTTTTATCTCCGCCCTGAACCTGCCGTGTTCTATGAACAGGAGGGCGTATGTTCCCTGCGGCTGGTATCTGTTTGCCGTGGGACTGCCGGGGTTGAGAAAATGGACATCGCCTATCTTACCCCAGAAGGGTTTGTGGGTGTGTCCGTACACTATTATATCCGCACCGTCGAATTCGTAAAGGAGTCTGTTCTCAAGCCCGAAGGGGCTTCCCTCCCCGTGGGTCAGTCCGACTGTTACTTCGCCGAACCGGAGTGTTCTTTTCGCAGGGAGAAGCTCTTCCGTCACCATGGTGTCCATATTGCCCCGAACTGCGTATGTTGAGGGGTTTATTTTCCGCAGTCCGGTTATGAGCCCGAGGCCGATTATATCCCCTGCGTGCAGAACCGCATCCGCTCCCTTCGCCTCGGCCAGAACCGCCGCGGGGAGTTTTTCTATTGAATCGGAGTGGGTATCGGATATAATTAAAATTCTCATAAGGGAATAAGTTTATTTTACTTATCCCCCTTTCGTCAATAAATAACGGCTCCGGTGCCGTTTGGGATGGTATTTTGCTTTTTCAGACCGATCTAAAAAGGATTCCTCATATAAATAAAATACTGCAGGCCGCCGCTAATGAAGGCGCGGAGCTCTATTTCGTGGGCGGCTGTGTTCGGGATATGCTTCTGGGCAGACAGATAAAAGATGTGGATATGGTGTCCTTCCGCGTGGATTATGAAAAATTTGCCTTTAAACTTGCAAAAAGGATTAAAACAGCGGCAGTTAAATTCAAGGAGAATGTACGCCTTGCGGGAGGCGGGGCGGAGTTTGATGTTTCCGCTCCCAGAGGTGCGGATATTTATGAGGATCTCGCCAAGAGGGACTTCACCATAAACAACCTCGCCCTCTCCGCTGACGGCAGGGTTATAGGCGATGATGCTGACATCCGTGCGGGGGTGATCCGCATTGTTCATGACGGCGTGTTTGATGATGATCCCCTGCGTGTTCTGCGCATGTACCGCTTCGCCGCTCAGCTTGGGTTCGGGATAGACGGGCATACTGCTGAGCTTGCGGCGGATAAGGCACCGATGCTGAAGGACATAGCCGCAGAGCGTATTTTCGCGGAGATGCAGAAGCTCGCGGAAGGGGCGCACGCTGCGGAAGTTCTCAAGAGGCTTGTTAAGGACGGGATTCTCCGCATTTTCGCAGATACCTCAGAAGCTGAGGAAGAACGCCTGCTGAAAGCCATAGGCTCCATGACTGCGGATGATCTGTTTGTAAAGGTCAGCGCGTTCATATACGGCTTCCGGAAAGGCGCGCTCAGGGTTATGGACAGGCAGTGCTACCCTGTGAAGCTCGCCAAGCGCGCGGCAAATGCGGCGCAGGCTTACCTGATGCTGGAATCATTCCCTGCTTACGGCGTGGATAACCTTATGAAATATATTTATACTTACAGAGAGGACTGGAGCCTTGCTGCGGATATGTTCACCTCCGTTAAAGGCGGAAGCGGACTTATTCCTAAACTGAAAGAGGCTTTCACGCTTATGCGGTTTGAGAATGAAAACCTCATAGACGGCAAAGCTCTGGCAGAAATGGGCGTACCCGCCGGCAGGCTGATGGGGGAGATTATCAGAGACGTTTCCTTCCGGCTTGTGAGCGGCGGCTTGAAAGACAAAGAAGATGCAGAAAATTATATAAAAAATACTTACGGAGAGCGGATAGATGAAGCTGCTGAGATTCAGAACGGGAAAGGTTGAAAAAAAAGGAGCGCTGATTGACGGAAAAATCAGGCGTATACAGGGCTCAATGTTTGAGGATTTCGTTGTGACTACCGAAACATATGAGCTTGGCGAGGTTGAGATTCTTCCGCCCGTGCTCCCTTCCAAGATTGTCTGTGTGGCGAGGAATTATGCCGCACATGCAAAGGAGCTGGGAAACGATGTCCCCACGACTCCGCTGATATTCATAAAACCCTCCACATGCCTCACCGCTCATGAAGGGAATGTTGTTTACCCGCCTTCATCAAAACAGGTGGACTACGAAGGCGAGCTTGCGGTGGTTATCGGCAAACACTGCAAAAATGTTAAACCTGAAAAAGCGGAGGAATTTATTCTCGGCTATACGATAATGAACGATTTCACCGCGCGGGATATTCAGAAGGAAGAGAACAAATTTACCCGTGCAAAATGCTTTGACACTTTCGCGCCTCTGGGCCCTGTCATCGAGACTGACCTCAACTGGCGGGGAATCTCCGTGAAAACAAGGGTGAACGGCGAAACAAAGCAGGACGGCACAACGGACATGATGATATTCGACATCCCAACGCTCATATCATTTATTTCGGAAGTGATGACACTCCTCCCCGGCGATGTTATAGCCACAGGCACACCTCCCGGGGTGGGGGCGGTTAAGCCCGGTGATGTGGTTGAGGTCGAGGTGGATAATATAGGCGTGCTGCGTAACTATGTGCGGGAAGCCTGACAAGCCTGAAATAAAGTGCGCAATGTGCGGTGCGTGCTGCATCGCCTTTGATATAAGCGTGCTGGGCAAACCGGCGGGCGAACCCTGCGCACACCTCACGGCGGACAGGCAGTGCGGCATATATGAAGACAGACCGTGGGGATGCAAGGGTTACAGGCCGGACGAGCTCTGCATATTGTTCTCCTCCCTTTCGGAGGAGGACAGGGTGCGTCTTCTGCGGAAAATCTACGGAGTTTGATTATGTATCTCGGACTTACAGGAAACATAGCCGGAGGGAAGACCACAGTCGCAAAAATGTTTGAGCGGCTGGGCTGCTACACAATCGATACCGACATGCTCAGCCGGAGGGTGATGGCGCCGGGCGGACTGGCTTACCCTATGGTGGTGGACACGTTCGGTGTGGACGTTGTGGACAGTGAAGGGAACATAGACAGAGCCGCACTTCGGAAGATTGTTTTTAATGATGATGCCGCCCGAAAAAGGCTGGAGGAGATAGTTCATCCCGCTATCCTGAAAACGGAAAGCAGGCTCGTAGGTGAAATAAAAGGGAAGGATGACAGGGCGATCATCCTGACGCAGGCGGCTCTCTGTGTGGAGACGGGGGCATACACCCGGTTTGACGGGCTTATTGTTGTTTACTGCGAGCCCGAAGAACAGCTCAGACGGCTGATGAGCCGTGATAATATCTCAAGGGAAGAAGCGGAGAAAATCATCCGCACTCAGATGCCCATAGATGAAAAGCTGAAATACGCTGACTTTGTGGTGAACAACTCCGGCACATCGGAAGAAACCGAAAAAGACGTTAAGCGGGTCTTCGATCTGATTATCTTAATGAAGCAGGCAATGAGGCAGAAGGGGTAAACATTTATGGCATTAAAAGATGAGTTCAAAGAATGGGCTTGCTCGTTGCAGGGGTGCGATGGAGGAAATCCTGGTGCAGATATTTGGCTCTGTGGCATAGAATGGGGCGGAGCAGGGGATGCAGAAGAGAGTTGGGAAAAGTATTACAATGTAGAACTTCCTGCTCAGTTTAAAGAAAAAAAACCAGCTTTAAAAGCGAAGTATCCATGGGAAGAAAGCTTTAAGGAGCGCTCATCTTATGGACGGAGTGCCGGAAAAATAATTGCATCATATTATGGTCAATCTGTTGAAAACTATTATGATTTCTTATGTGCAAAACAATTGGAGCTCTTTAAGCTGAATCTTTATCCTATCGCATTTGGTGATGCCAGCCAAGAATTCTGGGATAAGTACGGTCTGAGTGAAAAACTTGGTTTTGATGATAAATATTCATATCAGCTTTGGTGCATGTATAACCGTTTTCCTGCTTTACGTGCCAAGGCGCAGGAGCATAACCCCAAGGTTATCATCGGTACAGGAATATCTTATTGCACTGAGTTCTTTAAATGCTTTGCGCCGGATAACTTCAGCGGTATTCCCAAAAAAGGCATAATTCATGTTAATGGCGATGAAAGAACATACCGCTATGCCCATATTGACTTAAATAGTTGCAGAAAAACCCTGCTGATCGTAATCCCTTTTTTTTCAGGAAGGTACGGTTTAAACAGTAATGCGCTTTTGGAAGAGATGGGCAAGCGGATTAAAGCACATTCTGAAGAGTTTTAATTTTCTCTAATCCGTAATAATCAGCACTTTTCCCGGAAGGATCTGGGAGCCTGTGAGTTTGTTTGTTTTCTTGATTGCGTTTACGGTTGTTCCGTATTTCTGCGCTATTGCCCAGAGGGATTCACCGCTTTTAACCACGTGGCGTTTCTTTTTCACAGCGGATGCGGTGTCGTATTTCTTGTATGTGGTTTTCTGCGCCACATATCTCTTGTCGCTTCTTTTGTAGTCCACTGAAACTATTATGTTCTGTCCGGGGCGGATTCTGCTTGGCTTGATCCCTTTGTTCATAGCCACGACTTCGTTCAGTCCGAGACCGTACTTGCGGGCTATGGCGGAAAGGTTTTCACCTTTTCTTACAACGTGAACCTTCGGGTTGTAGGGCTTGAGCGATTTAGCAAAAGCCTTGTCCACGGCGGGGTCATAGAACTTCTGCACAGGGATGAACACAGGCGTGTCCGTATAGAGTTTCGCGTGGAGAAGTCCGTTTGAGGACTTGAGGTTGTTCAGGCTTATATTGTATTTTTTTGCAATGCTGTCAAGGCTCTCGCCTCTTTTAGCATAGTAGATTTTATACATGAGAAGTTCGTCCTGAGACATCTGCGCCATCTGAACGCTGAGGTTTTCCGCTGTTCCGTATGGAACTCTTATGGTGTATGAGTCTGCGGGGGGGGTAACAGGGGTTTTAAGCTCCGGATTGAGCTCTTTCAGGACATCGTAGCTGGTGTTGGTCAGTTTTGCGATAACATAGAGGTTCACCTGCTTATCCACAGTGACGCGGTCGAAGATAAGGGGAGTCTCCACAGGGGTTTCGAAGCCGTATTCCTGATAGTTGCAGAAAATATGACGCAGTGCCAGATACTTGGGCACATAATCCTTAGTTTCTCTTTTAAGATATCCGTATTTTGCGAGGGTGTAGAAATCTCTGGATTCGTACATCCTGATGGCGCGGATGATTTTGCCCATTCCCGCATTATATGCGGCAAGTGCCAGATGCCAGTCGCCCAGATCTTCGTAAAGATCGCGCAGATGTCTTGCCGCGGCTGTTGTGGCTTTCTCAAAGTCCCTGCGTTCATCAACCCAGAAGTTATCATCGAGATTGTAGCTTTTGCCTGTGCCTTTCATGAACTGCCACATGCCGCTTGCGCCCGCGCGGGAGATTGCCGTGGCGTTGAAGCCGCTTTCGGTGAAGGGGAGATAAGCCAGTTCGTCCGGCACTCCCTCTCTGCGGAGGATGTCTTTCACTATATAGAGATATTTGTTTGATCTGTTGAGCCAGTTCTGGAAAACGTTGGGAATGTCCTGAGTGAACCGCTTGACATAATATTCGTATCTGTCTTCCTCAACAAGGGGGATAACATCATAAACATAGCGGGTCTGCACAATGTCGTCAAAGTGGAACTGGGGCTTGGAGGGGAGAAGGCCGTAGTTAAGCTCTCTCTTCGATATTTCGTCTTTCAGAAATACCGGAGTGAAGGCTTCAAACTGCGCCGTGTCGGCGGTTTCCTGCGTTTCCGCCTCTTCCTCCGCCAAAGGTTCCTGCACAAGGGAGGAATATTTCGGGCCTGCGGGCTGAGTGCCGGCGCATGATACAACAAAAAGAACTGCGGGTATGATAGCTAAATATTTTTTCATAGGCTTCAATATTATATTTTGATGATAAAGTTATCGTCAGCTTTAGCTTTTTATACAGGTTTAATTTAAAATAGCAAGAAATTACTTTTTAGCATGTTGATCGTCTGTTTAATCCTGATTTAACAATCTGTTCTTTCCTTTCTGCCTCCTCCAGCGCATGAACAGTGTATTCAAGGGATAAATCGTTGAAAGTGCGAAGGAATTTCCTCAGAGAGTCCAGTCTGACAGATTCTATATGGTTTATTGAGGCGCTTAACTGATCGTTTGTAACCGATCTTTTGATGATGCACTTTTTTTCGCTGTAGCTTATCTCATACAGCGCGGCGATACGGAGAAACAGGTCGTAGTCCTCGCATACCCGCATTGATTCGTCAAACATTCCGGCAGTTTCAAACACATCTCTGGATATTATTACTGATGAATCGCTTATCCGGCAGATATCCAGAACCTTAGGGAAGATCCGTCCGCCGTAGCGGGCGTGTTTGCAGCTTTGGTTTATGAATCTGTCCCGCCTGTACCAGAATTCGTTTGTGTGGCAGACTTTTGTGCCCTCCCTGCTGAGAATCTCCATCTGATGGCTTATCTTAAAAGGGAGCCAGACATCATCCGAATCCAGAAAGGCGATGAACTCCCCTTCCGCGGCTTTTATACCTTCGTTGCGGGCTCTGCTCACGCCGGAGTTTTTTTCAAGGCGGATGAAGCGGATCATGTTCATATACGGCTTGAGGCAGGCTGTCAGATCCGTTTCGGAACCATCGTCAACCACGATGATCTCAATGTCGGGATAGTCCTGAAACAGAACGGATTCCACGGCGTCTTGCAGGGTTTCCGTTCTGTTGTAGACAGGTATTACGGCGCTTACTTTTATCAAAGCAGCCTTGAGCGGTCGAGTATGGTGGAGAAGACAAGGATTGTGTTGGTTTTGGTAACGCCCGGAGTATTGCGGAGTTTTTTGATCAGCGTGCTGAGCGCTTCCGTGTTTTTCACTATTACTTTGATAAGCATGGTGTACTCGCCCGTGACATGATGACAGCCGATTATCTCCTTGCCGAGTTTTTTCAGGTGATGCTCAAAGTCGGCAATATTATCCGCGTTGTCGATGAAGATGCCTATGAAGGCGAGAATATCGTAACCGAGCTTTTTATAGTTGATCTGTGCTGTGTATCCTGTGAGTATCCCTTCCGTCTCAAGCCATTTGATGCGCTCAATCACCGAAGGGGACTTCATGCCCACTGCTTTTGCGATGTCTGCGTAGGAAATGCGCGAGTTCTCAGCGAGAAGATTCAGGATTTGTACATCTGTTTCATCAATACGGTGCGCCACGGCTTACCTCCTTGTGGTGACGCCGACTTTAGCACAACTGTCAGAAAGCCTGCAAGCGGAACAGAAAGGGGAAACAGGGCGGCATATGTATTTGCCGTAGGTAACCATCATCTCGTTCAGCTTGATCCAGTATTTCTGCGGAAGCTTTTTTCTAAGCTCAGTTTCTGTTTTGTCGGGGTCTTTGGTGCTCAGGTATCCCAGCCTGTTGAAAATACGGTGGACATGGATGTCCACACAGACTGCGGGTATCTGAAAACCTTCTACGAGTACAAGATTTGCGGTTTTTCTCCCCACTCCTTTGAGCCTGACCAGCTCGTCTATGTCGGCGGGAACGCTTCCTGCGTATTTTTCTATGAGTATAGCACTAATGTTCTTAATTGTCTGGGTTTTGTTGCGGTAGAAGCCTGCGGGGTAGATGAGCTTCTCCATGGTTTGGGTGTCAAGCTCAAGAACCTTCTGCGGGGTGTCCGCAGCGGCGAACAGGCGTTCAGAGGCGGCCACAGTGACCTCGTCCTTTGTGCGGAGGGAGATTATAGTGCTCACCAGAACACGGAACGGGTCGCGCTTTTTCTCCGCTATGGCGGTAACCGAAGGTTTCTCCAGCCTTTCGTATTCTTCTGCCATCACATCATAAACGTGGTCTATATCAACTGTTTTCTTTCCCATTTCTTCTAGTCGGCGCTTTCGATTGCTTCTCTGGCTTTGGGGCTTATATAAACATCGGCGAGATCAAACTTTTTGACCGCCTCCGCTATAACAGCGGCTTTATAATGGGGGTCTGCCGATTTATCAATGATTATGAGAAACTGCTCCCCTTTCTTGCAGAGTCCGCCCCTTGCCTTTGTGCGTTCATAGCGCACCTTGATGTTCAGCTTGGCGGCGACTTCCTCAAGTTCTTTAAGCAGGTTGTTTGTTTTGCTCATACCGGATTCAGCTCCTCAAAATCTCAGGATATTATAGCCCATTCCGTATTTACTGCAACTTATCTGTCTTCATAATCATTAGCAGAGGCAATGACAGAGCGCACAGGACGGCGGTGACGGTGAAAACTCCTTTGCTGCCGCTTATGTCGTAGGCAATACCTGAAATGAATGAACCGCCCACGGAGCCGAGCCCGAAACCGAGACCGGAGTAGATGCTCTGTGCTTTAAGCTGTCTGTCCGCCCCGAAAACACGGCGGAAGTAGGTGAGCGCCGCCACATGGAACGAACCGTAGGTGAATCCGTGGAGCATATTGGCGAGGAAAAGCACGGCGAGCGAGGGGCTGAACGCTGTGAACAGATAGCGGATCACTGCCATTATGACGGAGAAGAGCATCACCCGCTTTGCGCTGAACTTTGTGAGAATACTGTCCGTGAAATAGAGAAGGAGAATTTCAGCGAGCACTCCCGCCGCCCACATATACCCGGCAAGAGTCTGGGAACCGCCCGCCTCGCTGACTTTTATGTTGAAAAAATTGCCATGGAAGGCGTTGGAGGAGAGATACACCACAAGCATCACTGTCATGATCACTGTGTTTCGGTCAAACATGATGCCGAGGGATTTTCTGTGAAGCCTTGTCCAGTGCTCAAGCTGAATCAGTCCGACAGGGATTGTGCAGAGAAGCCCCATCAGGGTGAACTGTATTATGAATGCGGAGGCTCCGAAGCGGTCAATTATCAGGCCTGAAACAACAGCGGAGACAGTGAAGCCCAGCGAGCCGTAAAGCCGCATTCTGCCGTAGGGCGTTCCGTGCTCCTCCGCAAAGCCCATTGCGGCGTTGTCCATGACGGGGATGATCCCCACCCTGAACAGTGAGAAAAGCGCAAGGCACGCAAGGGCAGCCGGAAAGCCGTGGAGGAAAAATAGAGGGAGCATAGACAAGGATGAAAGAACCGCGGCAGCGCGGACGAAGAAGGTTTTATGACGGGCTCTGCTGTATGTTTCTGTCCACATTGAAGTGGCGAGAAACTTCATAACGGGAAAAACGGCAAGGAGTATTCCTATCTCTGTTCCTGAAAATTCCCGTGATTTGAAGAAATAACCCGCATAGGGGAAAATTGCCCCGAGGGTGGAGAAGTGGAGAAAGTAGAAGGAGATTAAGCCGGCGCGGACTCCGAACCGGCTTTCAGCCTTTTTATTCACATTGTCAGCCCAGAGGCGACATTGCTCTGAGCTTGTTTGCGCTGGTGCAGATCATTTCCACCGCTTTTTTTACTTCCTCTTCGGTGGTGAACCTGCCGAAGCTGAAGCGGAGGGAGCCGTGCATGTCCACAGGGTCAACTTTCATGGCGTAAAGAACGTGGGAAGCGTCAACACTGTCAGATGTGCATGCGCTGCCTGTGGAGCAGCAGACTTCGCTGGCGTAAACCATCAGAGCTTCGCCCTCAATGTATCTGAAAGCGATGTTGGAAACACTGCACACCCTTTCAGCGCCGGCGCCGTTCACATAGGTGTCGGGCACGCGTGCAAGGACTTCCTGCTCGAACATGTCACGGAAGGCGCGGATGCGTTTTGTTTCTTCTTCCCCTTCCTGCTCAAGTATTTCGACCGCTTTTGCTATAGCTATGATATTTGCCACGTTTTCAGTGCCCGCGCGGAGCCCGTATTCCTGACTTCCTCCGCAGACAATGGGGATTATGAGATCTTTTAAGTTTTCATCAATGTAGAGAACGCCTATACCTTTGGGGGCGTTGAATTTGTGTCCGGAGAAGCTCATGAGCTGAACGCCCAGTTCGCTCACGTCCGTGGAAAGTTTGCCCACAGCCTGAACGGCGTCCGTATGGACTATGATTCCTTTCTCTCTGGCGATGGCGGCGATTTCCTTAACGGGCTGGACTGTGCCGACCTCGTTATTGACCAGCATGACGGAAACAAGGATTGTGTCCGGCCTGAGCGCGTTTTTGAAATCCTCGACGGATATGACTCCTGCTTTGTTTACAGGCAGGTAGGTTACATCAAACCCTGACTTCTGGAGGGATTTGCAGGTTTCCAGAACCGCCTTGTGTTCGATGGATGTTGTGATGATGTGCTTGCCTTTATGCTTCAGCGCCTCTGCCATGCCTTTTATGGCAAGGTTGTCGGATGATGTTCCGCTGGCGGTGAATACAACTTCGTGTGGTTCGCATTTGATATAGGAGGCAACAACCGCTCTGGCGTTTTCAACGTCTTCCCGCACTTCTCTGCCGAGAATGTGGATGCTGGAGGGGTTGGCGAATTTTTCCGTAAGGTACGGAATCATAGCCTCGTAAACCCGCCTGTCCACAGGGGTAGTTGCGCTATAGTCCAGATAAATTGGCATTTTTTCCTCCGAGAGCGTGCTTCTTCAAGTCGTCTATAGTAATATTTTCGAGGTAATTATCAACATTTTTTTTGAGTCCCAGCCAGAGCCAGTTGATGGCGCATGTGCTGAATTTGGAGCAGTCCTCCCCGTCGGTGCAGTCAACAGGGCTTATGGGACCGTCCATAGCCACGACGACATCCTTAACGGTTATGCCTGCCGCATCTTTGGAGAGCATGTATCCGCCGCCCGCGCCCCTTGAGCCGGTGACGATATTGTACTTCTTGAGCTGTATGAAGATCTGCTCCAGATATTTTCTGGAAATGGTCTCCATCTGCGCTATCTGGGTGAGGGCAACCGGCTCCTTATCCCCGCCGAGAACCACAAGGGCGTAAATAGCCCTTATAGCGTATCTGCTTTTAGTCGTAATTTTCATTTTCTTTCAGCCTTTTTCTTAGTTCCTGAATCTCTTTCTCAAGCTCGACAACCCTCGCCACCACGCAGCTTATCGCTTTTGCCACGGGGTCAGGCAGTTTGTCGTGATCCAGTGCACTGATGTTATCATCCTTCTGCTGGCCAACGGCTCTTCCGGGAACGCCGACTACGGTGGCGTTAGGCGGAACTTCCTTCACGACTACGGAATTTGAGCCTATTTTTGCGTTTTCGCCTACGGTAAAAGGTCCCAAGACTTTTGAGCCTGAACCAACTATAACATTATTTTTTAAAGTAGGGTGCCTTTTTTCTTTCTTGAGACTAACTCCGCCCAAAGTCACACCCTGATATATAGTTACATCATCACCGATCTCTGCTGTCTCCCCTATGACCACACCCATTCCGTGGTCAATGAAGAAGCGTTTGCCTATTGTCGCCCCGGGGTGGATTTCTATCCCCGTGAAGAACCTGCCTAAGTGGGATGTGAATCTGCCGAGAAAATAGAGCTTTTTGCGCCAGAACCAGTTCGCGGCCCTGTAAAAGAGCATTGCGTGAAAGCCCGGATAACAGAAAATGATCTCCGCTATGCTTCTGACAGCCGGGTCGCGCTGGTAAATAGTATTTATTTCTTCTTTTAGATATTTGAATACGTTCATATCCTACTCCGGGTGTAGTATTCTATGTTAAAATAAAAGCCCCGGGTTGCGGGGCAATTATCAGCAAATGTTAATTAAGCTTCGATTGCGTCAACGGGGCAAACTTCAACGCATGCTCCGCAGTCTGTACAGGCGTCAGCATCGATAACTCTAGCGTCGTCTGCTTCAGAAATAGCGTTTACAGGACATTCGTCTTCGCAAACACCGCAGTTGGTACAGGCGTCAGTAATTGTATGAGCCATGTCACACCTCCATTAATATTTTCCGAACATATGATCTTGCCTTTGGGCTGTCAATATAAAAATGCGTGTTAGAAATGCCTTACTTAAAGACGTTTCCGGGGAAGTTTGAAAACACATTGAATTATTGTGCAAAAGCATATACTAAAGAAACAGATCCGTTGCGGTCTAATAAGCGAAAGGTACGGTGAGCTAATGGAAAATATCAAATTTGTCAAACTCGTGAGCGGGGATACATGCATAGGCATAAAAGACGATGAAAAGAATATCCTGAAGGATGTCGCTGTGGTTCAGGCTGTCCCCATGGGCGGTTCGGGCATTCAGATAGCCATACTCCCCTTCGGCTTCCCCTATGAGGACGAGATAGGCGGGGAAATCGGCTGGGACAAGGTAATGTATGTTTACGCCGAATTTCCCGAGGACATCAAAAACAAATATATCGAAGCCAAAAGCGGAATCCGCATGGCCGGCGGAATGGGCGGTCTCGGCGGCGCCGCGCCCAAAGGCAGAAGCGACAGCGGGATTATTATCTAAATGAAGAGCCGCTGGCGGTTTCTGAGGACTGAGAAAAAATTTGCCGACCGTGTTCTCTCCGTGGAGCACAGGCATTATCATTTTGACGGTGCGGGGGCTTCAATGCCCTTCACTGTGGTAAATATCAGAAACTGGGTCATAACCGTTCCCGTCACGTCTGAGGGGAAGCTTGTGCTTGTCCGCCAGTTCCGTGTGGGGACGGACAGCGTCACCTATGAGCTGCCCGGCGGCGCTGTGGATGACGGAGAAGTAACCGCGGATGCGGCGCTGAGGGAGCTTGTGGAGGAAACTGGCTACAGGGCGGAATCTGCCCGCAGTCTGGGGCTTATGCACCCCAACCCTGCCTTCATGACCAACTCATGCCACTGTTTTCTGGCGGAAAACTGCACAAATGGCGGAACCATGCACCACGACCTGTTTGAAGAAACCGAACCTGCGGAATTTACACGGGAAGAGATTCTCGCCATGGTGAAGCGGGGCGAAATAACCCACAGCATAACCATAGCCGCAATAGGGCTCTGGATTATGGATCAGGAGTAGAGAGCCTACCTGTTCAGAATATTCGCCGAGACCTTATGGCATTCGGAGCATTTATCAAGGGAAGCGTGCCAGCCGTCCGCAGGCCACTGGTTGTGGCAGTCAAAACAGCGTGTGCCGCAGCCGTCTGAAGAGGCAACGGGGAGAAAGGTTTTCTTATCTGAGGGTTCGTGGCACTGGATGCAGGTTTTGAGGGGCTGATGCTCTTTGCTGTTTGCCAGATTCTGATGGCAGGTCATGCAGTCTCCGGCACATCCGGCATCTGCTTCATTGACGGGGATCAGCGCTGTCAGGGCTACCATAAAAATTCCGATACAGATTCCGCAAGCAATTCCCCTTTTTCCGTCAGCGCGATTTTTCCTTTTTTCCATTCCAAAAGACCCTCGCCGCAAAGGCGGCTTATTTTTTCATCCAGTTCGGAATCCCTGTGGTTATAAAATGCTGAAAGGGAGCTGATGTCAACCCCTTCCGTCATTCTCAGGCCGAAAACCACAGCCTCTTTCAGCAGATCCGCCTGCTCCGTCACGGATATTTCATCATAGGATGACGGATCGGCAAGGTAAATGTTCACATCTTTCGCTTTGCCTTTGTGGATTCGCTTATCCGGATGGTTTTCAAGAGACCATGCCGAAGCGCCTATGCCTGTGAAATCCCTGAGTTTCCAGTAATTTATGTTATGTCTGCTCTCATGTCCGGTTTTTGCGAAATTGGATATTTCGTATTTGGCATAGCCTTTTGAACCCAGATATTGCTTAACCTCAAGAAACATGCTGTCCGCCGTTTCTCCTTCTTCCGCCAGATAACCCGTGTCAAAGGAGTAGGAATATGCGGAGATGTGTTCCGGATTGAGGGCGCATATCTCCTCCATGCTTCTGCGCGCCGCTTCCGGCGGAGTTTGGGGTATGTCGAAAATAAGATCCAGATTGATGTCCGCATCCGGCAGGTGTTTTCTTATGAGATCATATGTGGAGAAAACGGCATCACGGTCATGAAGCCTGCCCAGAAGCCTCAGCACATCGTTGTCCGTGCTCTGACAGCCCATGCTGAGCCTGCCTGCGCCGTGGGCTTTCATCACTTTGAGAAAATCGGCGGACAGAGATTCGGGATTAGCCTCCACAGTGAACTCCCCCGCTATGTTGACGGATTTGAGGAGCCTTTCCAGAAATTTGTCCAGAAGTCCGGCGGGAACCGCGCTGGGTGTGCCTCCGCCTATGTACAATGTGTCGAAGGCTGTTTTTCCCGTGTGTTTCAGGTCTTCAGAAAGGGCATCGAAATACCTGCGTATGAGTGCTTCATCATAAACGTCCAGAGACATGAACCCGCAGTAAAGGCATTTTCTCCGGCAGAAGGGAAGGTGTATGTATAGTCCGCTCATTTCAGGAGCTTTTCGTATAATTCAATATAAGAGAGAACCATTTTCTCCGCCGAGAAGCTGTAGGCTCTTTTCAGGGAGTTTTCAGCCATCATGCCCCTAAGCGGTTCATCGTCCAGAAGCCTGCCGTATGCCGCAGCCAGTGCCGCATCATCGCCCACTTTGCAGAGAAAGCCGTTTTCGCCCTCAGTCACAAGCTCGGGTATCCCCCCTGCGGCTGTGGCAACAACGGGGAGCGAGGCATTCATGGCATCAATAATCGAGGTGCAGAGCCCCTCGGTCTTGGAGGTCATGGTGAAAATATCCATCAGTGAGAGTATTTCCGGTATGTGAGAGCAGAAGCCTGTGAAGACAATGTTCTCTCTGCATTTCAGCGTATCGGCGTATGCCTTTATTTCATCAAACATGGGGCCGTCCCCAACGGGAAGAAGGAGCACGTCCTGTCTGTCTGCGCAGAGTCTGTCAAACGCTCTGAGGAGGGTGGGATAATCTTTGTGATCGGCAAAGTTCGCCACGGTTCCGATAACTTTTCTGCCTCGGGGATTAAACTTTTGCCTGAGTTCCGCCGCAAGCACGGTGTCCACCGTCTCAGGCTTGTCTGAGCCGCTGTATATAAGGCTGATCCTGTCCTTAGGTATGCCGCTTGAGGCTATGATATCCTGTATGGCTTTGCTGATCGCCACAAGGTTCACTTTACCGCTTCTGTATTTATTGAAGAGCTTTTTTTTCAGCGGGAAATCCACCCTGCGGGTGTGGACAAGCCTGAATGAACCGTTCAGCCATGAGGAGGCGATGCAGGGGGTCAGTGAATGGCTGTCGTGAGAGTGGACAATATCTGGTCTGAATTTCCGTATCAGAGAGAGCAGGCGGAAGATATACACAGGGTCGGCCTCACTGCGGAAAGAGAGCGGTTCGGTGTTCTCCGCCCGTTTGATAAGCTCGCCGTCAGGACTGCACACCATGAGGCTTTCATGCCCCCGTGCAGTCAGCCCGCTGTGGAGGAAGAGCGCCTGTCTCTGCCCTCCCCTCCACTCTTTTCCTGTGTCAACGTGCAGTATTCTCAAGCGTCTTCTTCCGGTTTATGAAAGTATATATCCATCTGCGGAAAGGGTATTTCCACGCCGCCGTTTGTGAGGTTTATCTTGATGTTTTCAAGAAGCTCCGCCTTGGTCGCCCACCAGTCGCCCGTTTCAACCCATGAGCGTGCAAAGAGGTTCACCGAACTGTCCGCCAGTTCGAGCACGCCTGCGGAGGGGGCGGGATCTTTCAGCACTTTTTCATGCTCCCGCATTGTATCAAGCATGATATCTTTGGCTTTTTTGATATCGCTGCCGTAGCTGATGCCTATCACAAGGGGGATCATCCTTGTTCCCTGAAGGGAGAAGTTTATTATTTCGCCGTTCATCACGCTGGAGTTGGGGATCATGATGGTGAGGTTGTCGTATGTTTTGAGAATGGTCTGGAAAACCTGAATAGTGAGCACGGTTCCAGTTTGCCCTGCAAGAGTGACAACATCCCCCGCTTTGAAGGGGCGGAGCATGACTATGAGCACTCCGGCGCCGAAGTTTGACACCTGATCTTTAAGGGAGAGGCCGACAGCCAGTCCCGCCGCACCCATAACGGCGACGAGTGAAGTTGTCTGCACGCCGAGAGCGTTGACTGAGGCTATCACAACCACCGCGAAAAGCATTGCGTAGATTACATTTTTCAGAAAGCCCGCGAGGGTTTCATCCATATTCGTTTTTTTCATGGCCTTGTGTGCCACTCTGGAAAGGAATTTCGCCAGATATTTTCCGAAATAGAATATGAGTATGGCGGCGACAATTCTCAGTGCGTAGTCCGCCGCGTGAGCGGTAATCAGGCTGACAATTTTTTCGTAATCAATCACAGTTTTTCCTCCATAGCGCTGCACATGGTTTCCAGTATTTTGAGCCGGGCATACTTTTTATCGTTTCCGGCAATGAGGTTCCATGGTGCGTGTCCTGTGCTGGTGCGGGTTATCATTTCATTCGCCGCATCCTCATACATAGCCCATTTTTCCCTGTTGCGCCAGTCCTCATCAGTTATCTTGTATTGTTTCCATGGGAGATTCTCCCGTTCCTTAAAGCGTTTAAGCTGTTCATCCGCATCAATGTGCACCCAGAACTTGACAAGGATTATTCCGCTTTCGGTGAGGTGCTCCTCAAAGTCGTTTATCTCTTCAAAGGAGCGTGACCACTCGTTTTCGGCGGCGAATTTCTCCACACGCTCCACGAGAACACGGCCGTACCACGAACGGTCGTAAACCGTGATGAATCCGGCGGAGGGTATGTTGCGCCAGAACCGCCAGAGGTAATGGTGCGCCTTTTCCTCGTCTGTCGGGGCGGCAACCGAGGTTACGCTGGCAAGGCGTATGTCTGTGCCCTGTACTATGCGGCGGATGGCGCTTCCTTTGCCGGCTGCGTCCCACCCTTCAAAAACCGCAATGGTTGATTTGCTTTTGCCGTATGCCTTCCATGCGAGGGAGTTAAGCTTCTCCTGCAGTTCGGGCAGGCGTTTTTTATATTCCTCATAGTCTGCGGTCAGTGTTAAGTCCACCTTGGAGAGAACAGGCGGGGCTATGCTTACAGTTTTCTTTTCCGTTTTCTGTTTTGCGCCTATGGAGGCTATTGCCGCTTCCAGTGTCTCCACTATTATGCGCAGTGCCTTCAGAGTTCTGTGGCGCTTGTCGTCCGCCTCTATCAAGTGCCAGCGGGCTTTTGCATGATCTGTGAGGCGTATTCCCCGCTCGGCGGCTTTTACTATGTCGTCATACTTTTCCCTGTGCCACATCGCGCGTTCAACAATTTCGCCCTTGCCGTATTTCTTTTTCAGGTCATCCGTTTTTTTCTTCGCAGTCTTTTTGCTGAGGTGAAACCAGAACTTGAGGATCACTGCGCCGTCGTCCGCGAGCATGGACTCAAATGTCGCCGCGCGCTTCATACGCCTTTCGTACTCGGCGGTCGGTATGTTTCCTTTGGCGGTTTCGAGCATTTCCCCTGCGTACCAGGCGCCGAAGAAGAAGCCTATATGCCCTCTGTACGGAAGGCTCATCCAGTAGCGCCAGTAAAGGGGCTTTGCTTTTTCGGCTTCGTTTTCCTGCCAGAAGGTTTTTATTATGACATTGCGCAGATCCATCAGCCCGCCGAGGTAATTCATCATCTCGCCCTTGCCTGCGCCGTCAAGCCCGTTGAGTATTATAATGAGTGCTCCGGGATATTTCGCAAAGGCCGTCTGCGCCTTTATCAGCCTTGTGCGGAGTTCGGGGAGCGCTTCTTCAAACTCTTTTTTGCCGACCTTCTGGCCGAGTTCCACTGCTTCAAACATTTATGACCCCCTTTTTCTGAGTATAATCTAAAAAGTTTCTGCTATTATTTAAAAATGAATATTTTGTTTCAGGTTTGGTGAGATATGAAAACTGCGGGTCTTATAGGCGGAATGAGCTGGGAATCAACAGCCCTTTACTACAAGTATATTAACGAGGGCGTGAAGAAAGCGATGGGAGGACTTCACTCCGCCAGAATGATAATAAACAGCGTGGATTTTGAAGAGGTTGCTCAGCTTCAGTCAAAGGGCGAGTGGGAAAAAGGCGCGCTGATGATGATTGATGAGGCCCAAAAGCTCAGGAGAGCAGGGGCGGACTTCATAATGATCTGCACAAACACCATGCATATTTCGGCGGACGATGTGGAAAAGGCGCTTGATGTCCCCCTCCTGCGGATTACAGATTCCGCGGCGGAAGCGGCTCTCTCCGCCGGAGTGAAAAAGGCGGGGCTTCTGGGCACGGGTTTCACTATGGAGCGTGATTTCTACAAGGGGCGGATGGAAAAACTCGGGCTTGATGTAATCGTTCCGGATGCCGCAGACAGAAAATTCGTCCACAACGTGATATATAACGAACTCTGCCTCGGCGAGTTTAAGGATGCATCAAAAAAGAGGTTCATAGAGATAATAGAAAAGCTCGGCGCAAAAGGCGCAGAGGGGGTGATCCTCGGCTGTACGGAGATTCCGCTCCTTGTTGAGCAGAAGGACAGCCCGCTCAGTCTCTTCGACACGACAAAACTCCACGCCGAAGCGGCAGTGAGGATGATGCTGGGATGAGAGCAATAATATATTGAGTCCTGTATAAGAAATATATTATATTCTTGTATGGAATATAAAAATGTATATTTAGTCTTGCACTCTGTATTAATCAGAGCGGGAAAAATAGATTATTTAGGAATGAGGAACTAATGACGGACTGCACTAATATATCTCCAGTTTTTCATTCGAATGTGAATTCTGCTAAGAAAAATCAACAAATTATCACAAAGCACCGGATAAAAACAATGAAGTCTATTGAACTATTTGCTGGTGCTGGTGGGTTAGCTTTAGGTTTGGAAAAAGCAGGTTTTTCAACAATAGGACTAATTGAAATTGATAAGGATGCCGTTGACACTCTAAGAACTAATAGAAATTTCTGGAATATTATTCAAAGCGATATAGCTGCGGTATCTTCATTGAATTTAAATAAAATTTTTAATATCAATACTGGTGAACTGGATCTTCTTTCTGGTGGAGCACCCTGTCAGTCTTTTTCTTATGCTGGTAACAGACTTGGGCTTGAAGATGCAAGAGGTACATTATTTTTCCACTATGCCTTATTCTTGAATAAACTCAAACCGAAAATGTTTTTATTTGAGAATGTCAGAGGTCTTTTAACTCATGATAATGGACGTACTTATGCAACTATATGTAAGGTATTTACTGAAGCAGGGTATAAAATCAAAAATAAAGTGCTTAATGCATGGGATTATGGTGTTGCTCAAAAGAGAGAACGCTTATTAACTGTTGGAATTAGGGATGATCTATCAGATAAAATGGACTTTGTTTTTCCACATCCCTATGAGCGTAGACTTGTATTACGAGATATATTACAAAATGTTCCGGAAAGCTCTTACATACCTTATTCTGAATATAAACGTAAGATTTTTGATTTAGTACCTCCCGGGGGATATTGGAAAGATATTCCTGCCGAAATTGCTAAAGAGTATATGAAGAGTTGCTGGAGCATGGGAGGAGGACGAACAGGAATTCTCAGAAGAATGAGTCTTGACGAACCGTCTCTTACTGTCCTTACATCTCCATCTCAAAAGCAAACGGAGCGTTGCCACCCAATTGAGACAAGGCCGTTTACTGTTAGAGAGAATGCACGCTGCCAGAGTTTTCCTGATGATTGGTTTTTTTGCGGTAATGTTAGTAGTCAATATAAGCAAATTGGAAATGCTGTCCCTGTAAATTTGGCTTACGAGGTTGCATTAAAAATCCGAGATAGTTTGGAGCAATTATGACTTGGGATTTAAGTTTTATAAGTGAAGAATGTCTTACTGAACATATTACTGCTACTATTTGTAAATATGGCGAAAAACTGGAATCTTTTGATTTAAATAAATTTAATAGCAATATAGTAGACCCAATAAAATTACTTTTTGATAAAACAGTTTATCGTGTTACTTGGGAAGATATCATAAAAAATGAAATTTTCAGACAACGTGATAAATCAAATAATAATGATATTGGATACTTTCATCAAAAAATATTTAAATATATTACTGGCTGTGAGGTTCCTGAAGTTGGTTGGGATGTAGTTTATAAGAATGAACATGGGATTATATTACCTGAAGGGGACACCGTTCATACAATTTATGTTGAAATGAAGAATAAACATAATACGATGAATTCAGCATCTTCAAGTAAAACATACATGAAAATGCAAAGTCAGATTTTAGACAATGACGACTGTGCGTGTTTTCTGGTTGAAGCAATTGCAAAAAAATCTCAAAACATAAAGTGGGCGGCGACCGTTGATAATAAAAAAGTGCAACATCGGCTAATTCGCAGGGTGAGTTTAGATCAGTTTTACACTCTTGTTACTGGTCAACAAGATTCATTCTATAAGCTTTGCATGGCTTTACCAGATATTATTGAAAAGGTTGTTAGTGGCACATCGGAAGTTTCAATCCCTCAAGACACAGTTGTAGATGAATTAAAAGCTATAGCGGATACAAATAAAATTTCCTTTGCAATGGCCATTTATATGCTTGGCTTTAGTAGTTATAATGGATTTAAACAATCTTGATATTGTTTAGATTTTTGTCTGGTGCCTCTATTTATAGGCACCAGACATTAAATATATTGATTTAGAATACGAATTTGTCTTCGCCTAAGCGTCTGTCAATTTCGTTTATTATTCTTGTTTCCTCTTCCAGCGTGTCCGCTATGAAGGTTACCGTGAAGCGGAGGAAGTTGCCTGCGTCGTCCCACGGAACTGAGCTGATGTATTTTTCTCTTATCATATAGTCGCAGAACTGCTCGCCGCTTTCGAACTTTTTGCCGGAGGCTGTTCCCTTGGGGATCTCAAAATAGAGGTAGAAGGTTCCCTTGGGTTCGTTCACGAAGAAGCCGTGCTTGCGCAGAACGGCAGCAAGCGCTTTAAGCCTGCGTGAGTATTTCTCTGTGATCCTTTCTATAAGCGCAGTGTTTTCCAGAGCGTAGGCGGCTGCCTTCTGAATCGGGATAAACTGGCCTGAGTCGTTGTTGTCCTTAATTGTGGCGAATGCTTTTACAAGGTGCTCGTTTCCGCACACGAAAGCCATTCTCCAGCCTGTCATGTTGTATGACTTGCTGAGTGAGTGGATTTCGATGCCAACCTCTTTCGCTCCGGGAACGCTGAGGAAGGAGGGCTGTTTTTCGCCGTAGGTGAGTTCGATATATGCGGCATCGGATATGACCGCTATGTCGTTCTTCTTGGCGAATTCAACAACCTTTTCATAGAAGGACAAGGGCGCGAGGGCTCCCGTGGGGTTGTTGGGGTAGTTCATATAAAGGAACTTCGCCCTTTTCAGTATATCCGCGGGTATGGAGTCCAGATCGGGGAGGAAGTTGTTTTCTTTTGTGAGTTTGAGGTTGTAAACCTCGCCGCCGAGATACTTTGTGATTGTGCCGGAAACAGGGTAGCCGGGAACAGTCATCAGCGCAACATCGCCGGGGTTGATAAGGCAGAAGGGAACGAAGGCAAGGGCAGGTTTTGAGCCTATGCTGTGGTTAACTTCCGTGTTCGGGTTTATGTCAACGCCGAAGCGCTTTTTCATATATTTCGCGGCGGCGTCTTTAAACTCCTGGATACCGTTGTCGGAGTAGAATCTGTTTTCTCTTTTTTTCGCCTCAAGGCAAAGAGTTTCAACAACGGATGCATCAGCCATTTCGTCTGGCTCGCCCACGCCCATGTCGATAAGCTCGATGTTGGGGTTGGCTTCCATAGCCGCTCTTTTCGCTCTTTTGATCTTTTCGAATTTGTAGATTGTGGTGTCCTTGCCGAACATCTTTCCGCCAAGGCGCTCAGCAATGATGTTTTCCATGAAAATACTCATTAATACCCCCTGATTATTTGCTTTTAAGCCTGTTTATTTCATTTCTGATTTCTGTTTCGCAAAGGTCGCATGAACTGTGGGTGCATTCATCCCCGCAGGGCTCGATGTGTATCTGAACATCTGCGCCGCCCAAAGTTTGCGCTATTTCTTTTTCAATCATATCCGCGATGGTGTGGGCATCCTCAATCGTCAGGAGTCTGCTCACCTGAACATGAAGATCCGCGAATTTCTCCGCTCCGGCTTTGCGGGTGCGGAGTTTATGCCAGCCGACTATAACACAATTATACTGATTAAGTACACCGTGGATTTTTTTTAAGTCGTCCTCATTCAGAGCCTTGTCCACAAGGTCTTCGGAGACCTCTTTCCCGAGGACTAGGGCAGAGTAGACAGTCTTTAATGCTATCAGAACGGATATGAAAGGGTCAATGGCATTTATGCCCGTAACTTTCACAAGCACAAGCCCGAGAAGGACTCCGCCGCCGGTGAGAAGGTCTATTTCATAGTGTAGCGATTCGGTTTTCAGGATGGATGAGTTCTCCTTCTTTGCCACCTTCCGCAGGAAGATAACAAGGAGGAGGGTCACAGTGAGGGAGAAGAGCATAATCCATATGCCCCCCTCTATGCTTTTCACCTCTCTTCCGCTTTCAAAGCGCCTGTAGGCTTCGTAGAGTATGTAAAGACCGGAAAGGGTGATGACCCCTGCCTGAATGAGCGAGGCCAGAGACTCAAATTTTGCGTGGCCGTATCGGTGATCCTTGTCCGGCGGCTGTTCGGACTGCCTGATGGCGAAGTAATTCACTGTGGAGGAGCCTATGTCCAGAATGGAGTCCACGGCGGAAGCGAGGACAGAAACAGAGCCTGTGAAAACGCCGCCGATAAGCTTGACAACGGCGAGCATGAAGGCTGTGTTTACTGAAATGAGAGTGGCAAGCTTTTTACCGGGAAGCATATCAGTTTTCCGTGGTCTCCTGTTTCGGTTTTCCGAAGAAGTTGAACCAGATGCTGAACAGCCCCACAAGGGCAAGCGCCAGCATAAGGGGCGGTTCAGAGAAAATGATTATATAAATGATAGCCTTGAATATGCCCGCAAGCTTGAACCTGTGCACCCAGTGGCGAAGAACCTCAAAACCCTGAATGAGATAAAGACCGCCGAAGACAAGCAGAGTGTTGAACGCCGCGGAGCGCAAGTAAAGATCCCCCGTGAAGAAGAAGGCGAGCCCCGCCAGCATAACCCAGACAAGGTTGTCAGGCAGGCGGAAGACCTCGTGTTCGCATTTTTTGATTTTGTAGAAGAATGTCTTGGTGAAATAAGCAACAAGCACAGAGGTGAGGAATATCATTCCCGGAAAAATCAGGACAAGGGAGAGCGCCGCCATGTCCATGTTCTTTTCCACAATTGCGGCATATGCCGCCGCTCCGGTGTCGGGAGCTTTTTTTGCCGCCTCCACCAGAATTTTGAGCACAGAGGTCACATTCTCCGTAAGGGATGCGCGGACGCTTTCCACGAAAAAGACAAGCACCGAAGAAAGGATGAAGGCGGGGATAGGAGCCGCCGCAACGGGCAGCCAGCCGGATTCAGGCCTGTTCTGCCAGCGGTAGATCATAAATGCGGTGAAGATAACCGTCACAGCGTAATAGGCTGTAAAGTAGGGTTCGTAGGCGGCGCATGAGCCTGTCAGAACGAGGAAAAGTATATCCGAACGTTTTTCTCTCGCCGGATCTGTCAGATAAAGAAGCAGAAGCAGCGGGGAGAAAGGGATGAACAGCCCCCCGAATGTGGGGAAGAATAATATTGCTGCGAAAAGGGCTATGCTTGCCGCCGGAAGATAGAAAACTCTCATATATTTAATGCTCTTTATGTTTATTGATGTCCGCCTAATGTTAGCCGTAAAAATGTTTAATGTCCATTAAATGATCCTTTTTTATTATTCTAATGGTGCACCTTGTAACACGAAAATGGGAATTCATGGCACACCCCGTTGACACAGTCATCAGGAAAGGGTTAATATTCATGTTCATTAAGGAGGCGCGGTATGGATTCCGGAAAAACAAGGGAACAGCAGGAAAAGTTCTGGAACAGTAGATCTGAAACTTTTCCCCGCTATGAGGAAGGGGAAGACAGCTATGAAGCGGGAATGCTGAATGCCGCCCGCAGTCTCGGCGTTGTGTTTAAGGATGCGGAGGTTCTTGATGTGGGCTGCGGAAGCGGTATGTACACCATACGCCTCGCAAAAGAGGCGAAGCTTGTTACCGCAGTTGACATTTCGGGCGAAATGCTCCGCATACTCAGAGAAGATGCCGCCGCGCAGGGGCTGACCAATATAGACACGTATCAGTGCGACTGGCCGGAGTTTAAATCTGACAGGAAGTTTGATGTGGTTTTCTGCTCCATGACACCCGCAGTGCAGTCTGACGAAGGGCGGGAGAAGCTTCTCCGCCATGCCGGAGGCTGGGTTGTCTACATGGGTTTTGCAGACCGCATTGATAAGGGGATGGCGGCAAAACTATATGAGCATTACGAAATAAAGCCCAAGCAGTTTCACGATGCACTGCTCATGCGTAAGTGGCTTGAGTCAAAGGGGCTGAGTTTCTCTTCATATTCTGCAAAGGGTGAGTGGGTTATACCAAGAACCCGTGACGAGGCGATGTCCATCTGCGGCGGCATCCTTAAAATGCATAATCTGGAGCCGGATGCGGATGTCATGGATATGTGCCTCCGTGAAAGCCTTGATGAGAACGGCAGATATACCGAACGTACGGAGTATAATATTGATATGATTGTATTCGATATGCGGACACAAAAAAAGGGAGCCTTTTAGGGGGCTCCCTTAACAGTTTAGTTTTTTATGGTTTTCACCAGCAAAACGGAGGCAGTAAAAAGCATTACCGCCTGCAGCAGAAGAATACTGCTGATAAGATCCGCAGATCTGAATACGCCTATTATGAAAGGTACGGTGAAATACCCTATGCCCCAGAACATGAAGTAAACTCCGGACGAGGCTCCGGCATGGGCAGAATCAGCGTTGAGCTGGAGATACAGCATTGAGGCTATGCTGAAAACACCAAGCCCTGCCGTAAAGATCAGCAACCCGCCGAAAAGCAGAATCCCGTCATTGCCGATGATTGTCAGCAAGCCTGCTCCCATGGAAAGCATTCCGATCGGGAGCGCCTGTCTGAGGTTGTGTGCCTTCACAATCCTCCCGGAAAAGATCTGGGTCATCCCCAGAGTAAAAAAGCTCAGAGAGAAAGCAGTGTTTGCAAGGCCGTGATCCATGTTTTTTACTGACAGCACAAATGCCGGAATAACACTGACAATCAGCCCGTATGATGCCCCGTACATAACTATACCAGCCAGAACGGATTTGTTGAGCGAGCCGATTATGTTCATCATACTGGTTTTGGTATCGCTTTTCCTGAGTGTGCGGTATTCAGGGGAAATCATTGTCAATACAATGAATCCTCCGATTACGGAGGCGGCGGAAAAACCCAGAAATGTTGACTGCGCTCCGAAGACGTCTGCGATATATGTTCCCGCCAGAGGGCCCGCAGTAAGCCCGAAATGGAAGGAGGCCGTGTACCAGCCCATTGCCTGTGCCTTATTCTCAGGGTAGAGCATTGCCAGCAGTACGGGTGAAAGCGACCAGAGCGGTGCTTCCCCTATCCCCTGAATAATTCTGCCGATGATCAGCCACTGTGCCGAGCCTGCCGAAAAATAGACAATGCCGGATACCCCGCACAGAAGAAACCCCGCTATGATGACAGGCCTGAAACCGAAACGATCTGCAGCCTTCCCGAGCGGATACTGGGAAAGGATGTAAGCCAGACCGAAGGCAGAGGCAAGAAAACCGCTCATGGCGGCGGAGCCTGACAGCTTTGTCATTTTATCCGGCAGATAGGTAAAGCAGATACCAAGTCCGAACATGATTATGAATATACTGCTGTTGACAGCAGCCATATAACGTATTGATGACATAAAAATAACTCCTTAGATAAGTGGACACAGTTTCAGGAGTACGCCTTGTATTGCGGTGTTGATTTAAAACGGACTCCGAATGCCGGTTAAAGAATCAGGCAGTCGGAGGAGGAGGGGTAGTGCCGAAAAGTTTGTGGAAATCTGAAGCAGACATTTTTATTTCCCTGTTTTTTTGTGAGTATCGCCGTGCTCCCGTGCATTGTCAATAAATATATCATACGTGCCTTTGGCGGTGGTGCAGTGCGGACACAAAAAAAGGGAGCCTTTTGAGGGGCTCCCTTTAATATTTTATCGCTGTCTGCTTCAGCTTATCTGTCGAGGCTGAAGGGAAGAAGGATGATGGTACGTGCGGTTTTAACAGCAGAGGCGAGTGCTCTCTGGTGTCTTGCGCATGTGCCTGTAAGCCTTCTGGGCATTATTTTACCTCTTTCGGTTACGAAACCTCTGAGGAGTTTAGCGTCTTTGTAGTCTATATCGATTTTTTCCGCGCAGAATCTGCACACTTTCTTTTTCTGAAATTTTCTTCTTAAAACAGCCATTTTATATAGTCCTCCGTTTGCTCAGCGCCTAAAACGGTATGTCGTCTTCGCTGAAATCGTCGCTGCTGCCGCCGCCTGAAGAGAAGCCGCCGTCACTGCCTGAATATTCTCCTCCCTTGTCTCCTCTTCTTGATGAGACAAGCTGGATATTTTCGGCGATTACTTCATGCTTGCTGCGTTTCTGTCCTTCCTGTTCCCAGACATTCTGGGAGAGGCGTCCTTCCACCAGTACAGGGCTGCCTTTCGTGAGGTATTCCCCGCAGATTTCGCCGAGTTTGCCGAAAGCCACTATGTCGATGAACATCGTTTCTTCCTTGTCCTTGCTTCTTCTGCTGTTGACAGCGAGACCGAACTTGGCCACTGCGAGATCCCTTCCGGGAACATATCTTACTTCGGGGTTGCGGGTACAGTTGCCCAGCAGTACTACCTTGTTGAAAAAGCCCATGGTAAATTCCTTATCCGGCGGATATTTATAGTGTTATTCGGAAGTTTCTTCCGAGTCAGTCTCTGCTGCCGCTTCATCCCCGTCTTCAAAGGGAGCTCTGTCCTCTCTGGGTCTTCTGGGGTTGACTTTCTTGCCCTTTCTGTCGGGTCTGGGAGCGGGGTCTTTTCTGGGTTTCAGTTTGAATTTCTTGTCGTCGATTTTAACGATGCAGAATCTGAGAACGTCTTCGCTGTAGCGGTAGCGTTTTTCAAGCTCTTCGTTGTAGTTGCCGCTTGCGTTGTACTGAATAAGGAAGTAGTAGCCTTCGCGGTAGTCCTCAACTTCGTAGGCGAAAGAAAGTTTGCCCCAGGGCTCAACTTTAAGAATTTCGCCGCCGTTCTGCTCAATGTTCCCCTTGAAGAATTCAAGGTTTGCGTCAATCTCTTCCTGCGTAAGGTCGGGACGGACGATAAAAATAGTTTCGTAAGTAACCAATTTGTCCTCCTTTTGGTTAAAGCCGCAGATTCATCAGCTCTGCAGCAAGGCAGAAGATCTTTTTATCAATACATATGCGTTAAGTCAACCGAAAAGATCCTTTTTTATGGTGGATCAGGGGCATCCGCCCAATATTATTGTTATCATTATACACAGATGTGTATTGAGCGGCAGACTGCTATTTATAAAGGAGGTTTACCATGAAGAGTGTGCTGGCGGTGATTATGTTTCTGATAACCGCTTCGGCTTATGCTGGGGAATCAGTTGTGTATAAGTACGGAAACACAGAGTATGAGGGGTATTACTCGCCCGTTTCGGCGCAGGCTCCTCTGGTTCTCATCGTGCATGACTGGGACGGTCTGGACGGGTATGAGATCAAAAGGGTCGAAATGCTTAACAAACTGGGTTATTCTGCATTTGCCGCTGATATGTTCGGAAAAGGCGTCCGCCCTGCGGAAATTGCGGAGAGGAGACGGCTCACGAGCGAACTTTACGCTGACAGGGAAAAAATGAGGCAAATCCTTCAGGCCGGTGTTGACAAGGCCGAATCCTTAGGCGCGAACACCGGCAGCGCGGTGATTATAGGCTACTGCTTCGGCGGAACCGTTGCTCTGGAATACGCAAGGAGCGGCGCGCCGCTCAGGGCGTTTGTCTCATTTCACGGCGGTCTTGACACCCCCGAGGGGCAGGACTATTCCGGAACAAAAGGGGAAGTGGCTGTTTTCCACGGAACGGCTGACGCGGCCGTAAGTATGGAGAGCTTCGCAAAGCTTGCCGATGAACTCGAAAAGGCAGGGGTAAAGCATGAAATGCACACATACAGCGGCGCGCCCCATGCGTTCACGGTTTTCGGCTCCCCGAATTACCGCAGGGATGCGGACGAGAAATCGTGGAAACGCTTCACGGAGTATCTGAAAGAAATTTTTTAAGAAGGAACAATGAGATTCACAGACGAAACAGCAGAAGTTATTGAATTCGCGGCAGATGAAGCGGGAATGCGCCTCGATGTGCTTCTTGCCTCGAAATCCGGCCGGAGCAGAAGCTTCGCCGCCGAGGTGATAGAAGAAGGTCTGGTCGAGGTCAACGGGCGGATTCCCGCCAAATCCCTCAAGGTGAAAAAAGGGGACATCATCCGCATGGAGATTCCCGTGGAGGAGGCTCCGAGCCTTGAGCCTCAGCCCGTTGACTTTGATGTGATATTCGAGGATGAAAACATGATTGTGGTGAACAAGCCCGCAGGGGTGACAGTGCACCCCGCCCCCGGGTCTCCGGACGGAACTCTGGTGAACGGGCTTCTTTACCGCTACCGGATCGAGGATTACAACGACTTCCGCCCGGGCATAGTCCACAGGCTGGACAGAGACACGTCGGGGCTGATTCTGGTTGCCAGAAACAGAGACGCGCGGGAAAAGCTCTCTTCCCTGTTTTTGAACCGCGCCGTGGACAAACGTTATCTCGCTTTCTGCTGGGGGACGCCGAAATTTGACACCCTTGTTGTTGATGAGCCCATAGGCAGGCATCCCGCAGACCGCAAACGGATGGCTGTCAGAGAAGACGGCAGACAGGCAAAGAGCCTTTTTACCGTAAAAGAACGTTATAAAAACGCCTTTCTCGCAGAGGTGCGCATATACACCGGACGTACCCACCAGATAAGAGTTCATGCCGCCCATATTGGACATCCGATACTTGACGATTCGCTCTACGGCGGAAAACATAACAGGGGTTACAAAATTGAAAGGCAGGCTTTACACTCATGGAAGCTCGCTTTTAAAAGCCCTTTTGTTCAAAAAGAATTGGATTTTTGCGCTCCCATGCCTCATGAAATGGAGCTTCTGAGGGAGAGGCTTCTGGCAGTGAAGTAGTATAGGGAAACCCTATACATCCTATTGGTTTACATTACCCCGAAAACGCCAAATCCTTTGATCTGTAAAACGATGTTTCTTGTTGACAGTGGTGATGCGGTATGATAGACATTGCATACTGTATACAAAATACAGAGGTGTGGTATGAATGAGTATTTGCCAGTCGCAATCCTTATGCTGATTGCAGGCGCGATAGGCGCCATCATGATGTTTATGGGCGGTCTTATACGTCCGAAAAAGTACGATAAGGTTAAAAACTCCGTTTACGAATGCGGTATGCCGGAGTTCTCGGATGCCAGAAAAAGGTACAACGTCAGGTTCTACATAGTCGCCCTGCTTTTTGTTCTCTTCGATGTAGAAATAGTGTTTCTTTATCCGTGGGCTGTTGCTTTCGGAGATATAGGGCTTTACGGGCTTGTCGCTATGTTCCTGTTCCTGATAATTCTTGTCATCGGATTTCTGTATGAGTGGAAAAAAGGAGCTCTGGAATGGGTGTAATGACGAACAAACTGCCGGACAATGTTATCACCACAACGGTGGACAGTGTCATCAACTGGGGAAGAAAATCGTCTATCTGGCCTGTGACCTTCGGTCTGGCCTGTTGCGCTATTGAAATGATGGCTACGGGCGCCGCGAAGCATGACCTTGACAGGCTTGGTATAATTTTCCGTGCCACACCCCGTCAGGCGGATCTCATGATCGTCGCCGGAACCGTTACGCGCAAGATGGCTCCCATCGTACGCAAAGTGTGGGACCAGATGCCCGAACCCAAATGGTGCATAGCCATGGGAAGCTGCGCTACAAGCGGCGGAATATACGATACTTACTCCACGGTTCAGGGTGTTGATGAGATTCTCCCCGTGGATTTTTACGTTCCCGGCTGTCCTCCCCGTCCTGAAGCTCTTCTTGACGCTATCGTCGAGCTTCAGAAAAAAATCATGACTGAAAAAGTGCTTAGGAAATAGGGGGCGGCAATGAATTTTACCGAACTAACCACACAGCTTGAACAGCTTTTTCCCGGCAAGCTGAACTGTTACACACAGTTCGGCTGTAATTTTGTCAGGGTTAAGGATGATTCGGCTTATAAAAGTGTTCTCCGTGCGCTGAAAGAGAAATTCTCCTTCAAATACATGGTGGACGTTGTGGCCACGCACTGGCCCAAGAAAGCCGACAAGTTTGAAGTCACAAACAACCTCTACTCAATCGAGAACAAGCTCAGGGTGTTTGTGAAGCTTTCAAGACCCGACCACGTCTTCCCCACGATTACTGATATATGGAAAGGCGCCGACCTCATGGAGAGGGAAGAGTACGACCTTATGGGAATCGTATTCGAAGGTCACCCCGATCTGAGAAGAGTTCTTCTCCCTGATTTCTTTGAGGGGCACCCGCTCAGGAAAGACTTCCCTCTGAAAGAGAGGAAGTGGTTCAACAAGACTGACGAGCAGCGTCTCGGTATCAAGTTCACCAAATAAGGGGTTGGAGACGGTTATGCAGAACATTAACAATAACGTAGCCGAAGTGGTTACCGTCAACATGGGACCCCAGCACCCCAGTACTCACGGGGTTCTGAGGCTTGTTGTCGATCTCGACGGCGAAACAATAGTAAACGTTACCCCCGATGTGGGTTATCTTCACAGGGGAACTGAAAAGCTTGCGGAAAACAGGACTTACCATCAGTTTATCCCCCTCACGGACAGGCTGGACTATCTTTCACCTCTGTCCAACAATCTTGCCTACTGCCTCGCCGTGGAAAAGTTCTTCGGGTTAAAAATCCCCGAAAGAGCAGACTACATGAGGGTTATATACGCCGAGCTTTCGCGTATCGCCAGCCACCTTGTCTGGATAGCGACTCACGCTCTTGACATAGGCGCGATGACGGTTTTCCTCTATGCCTTCCGCGAGAGGGAGCGCGTGCTTGATATGTTCGAGTGCGCCACAGGCCAGAGGATGACAAGCTCATGGATCAGAATCGGCGGCGTTCGCGAAGACGCTCCCGAGGAGTTCTTCAAGCTTGCCAAATCCTTCGTTGATGAGTTTGACGGTTTCGTTGATCTTTATGAAAACCTCCTCACCAACAACAGGATATGGAAAATGAGAACCATCGGCATCGGTATGCTTAATGCTGATGACGCTCAGGACTACGGCACAAGCGGCCCCCTCATGAGAGGCGCAGGTCTTGATTTCGACCTCAGACGTGACGAGCCGTACTGCTGTTATGACAAATTCAAGTTCGAAGTACCCACTCAGCCCGAGGGGGATACTTACGCACGTTATAAAGTGAGGATGAAGGAGCTTCGCGAGTCGAATAAAATTGTCGCTCAGGCTCTTGAAAATCTTCCCGAAGGACCCGTTATGACGGACGACCCCAGAGTGGCTATGCCTTCTCACGAGGACGTTTACGAAAGAATGGAATCCCTTATCAGAAGATTCTACCTCATATCAAAAGGTTTCCGCCCTCCCAAGGGTGAAACTTATCAGGGAATCGAGGCGCCCAAAGGCGAGCTCGGCTTCTATATCGTCAGCGAAGGAGAGGAAAGGCCCTACAGGCTTAAAATCCGTGCTCCTTCCTATGTGAACCTCGGCGTGCTTAACCACATGGCCAAAGGTCACATGCTCGCAGACCTTGTCGCGATCATCGGTACAAACGATGTTGTTCTCGGCGAGATAGACAGGTAGGGGGGCGCGAAAATGGCGGAAGTTAAAGCGGTTGTGGAAGAGGTTCAGGAAAGAACCCCCGAAGAGCTTGACTGGACAAAGTGTGATGCGATATGCGCCCAGTACGCAGGTTTCAAAGGCGCTACCATCCCCGTGCTCCAGAAGGTTCAGGATGCCTACGGCTATCTTTATAAAGAGCTTGTGGAGAGAGTGAGCGAAAACCTCAACATCTCCTCGCACACCCTGTACGGCGTAATCACTTTTTACGCTCAGTTTTACACAAAGCCCAGAGGCAAATATGTCATCAGGGTATGCAGGGGAACGGCGTGCCACGTTAAGGGTTCCGGAAGGATCTCGGAAGTTGTTTTCGAGGAATTCGGAATCAGAAACGGCGAAACCGATGAAGCAAAACTCTTCACCCTTGAAGAGGTTTCATGCATCGGAGCCTGCGGAATGGCGCCCGTTATTATGGTAAACGATAAAACTCACGGTAACCTCACGCCGGAGGAATCCAGGAAAATATTCAGGGATTACGCCTCCGGTAAGATGGAAGCGTAGGGACAGGCATATGAGCGAGTATAAAGTCGAACAGATAGAAGTACACGTGTGTATGGGAACCGCGGGAGTCGCCTCCGGCGGTGATGCCGTTATGGCAGCCCTTAACAGTGAGTTTGAAAAACGCGGCCTGGTAAACACCGATGTCAAGGAGCGCAACTGCAAAGCCAAACAGACCGGCTGCAGGGGGCTCTGCGCCAGAGATGTTCTTATCGACGTGTATATCCCCGGACAGGGGCCTGTAACTTACGAACACGTGACGGCGGAAATGGTTCCCACAATAATCGAGGAGCACATCATTGGCGGTGAAATTGTCACCAAATGGGCTGCCAAGAAGGACTATTTCGAATTTTACGATAAACAGAAGCGCTATGTTCTCAATGACTGCGGAAAAGTTGACCCCGACAGCCTTGAGGACTACATAGCCCACGGCGGCTATGACGCTCTTAAAAAGTCTCTGAAAATGACCTCCGAAGAGGTTATTGACGAAGTCAAAAAGTCCGGTCTCAGAGGCAGGGGGGGCGGCGGTTTCCCCACAGGACTTAAATGGACATTCTGCCGCAACTCTCCGGGAGATCTCAAGTATCTTATCTGCAACGCGGATGAGGGCGACCCCGGCGCGTTCATGGACAGATCAATAATTGAGGGCAACCCCCACGCAGTTATAGAAGGAATGCTGATAGCGGCCTACGCAATAGGCTGCAAGGAAGGCTACATATACTGTCGTGCGGAATATCCCCTTGCTATCAAAAGGGTTAAAAAGGCCCTCATAGACGCGGAAAAAGCAGGCTATCTCGGCGACAACGTTCTCGGAAGCGGCTTTGAGTTTCACCTCAAGCTGAAAGAGGGAGCGGGCGCTTTCGTCTGCGGAGAGGAAACGGCTCTCATCGCCTCCATCGAAGGCGAAAGGGGAATGCCCAGATCCAGACCCCCCTTCCCCGCTGTGAAAGGTCTCTGGCAGAAACCCTCAAACGTTAACAACGTTGAGACTTTCGCCAACCTTCCCGTTATCATCCTCAACGGCGCGGACTGGTACGCAAACATAGGAACAGAGAAGTCCAAGGGAACAAAAATCTTCGCCCTTTCAGGCAAGGTTAAGTCCACGGGCCTTATCGAGGTTCCCATGGGAATTACCGTGCGTGAGCTGATTTTCGAGGTCGGCGGCGGCATTCCCAAGAAAAGAAAGTTCAAAGCGGTTCAGCTCGGCGGTCCCTCAGGCGGCTGTCTTACCGAAGCGCACCTTGATACAAAGATAGACTACGACTCGCTCATCGCCGCAGGCGCGATGATGGGCTCCGGAGGCGTGGTTGTTCTTGATGAAACCAACTGTATGGTGAACGTTGCTCAGTTCTTCCTTACCTTCACACAGAGGGAGTCATGCGGAAAATGCATCCCCTGCCGTGTCGGTACAAAAACCATGCTGGACATCCTCGATAGGATAACATCCGGCAAGGGAAGGGAAGGCGATATCGAAAGGCTGGAATCCCTGGCGAGCGATATCAAGATAGCTTCACTCTGCGGTCTCGGACAAACGGCTCCCAACCCTATTCTTACCACAATCAGGTATTTCAGGGACGAGTACGAGGCGCACATCTTCAAACAGAAATGTCCCGCAAGGGAATGCCCCGAGCTCATCGAGTTCGTGGTTGTGGATGAAAGATGCAAGAAGTGCGGTATCTGCAAAAAGGTCTGCCCCGTTGACGCTATAACGTGGGAGAAGGGACAGTTTGCATACATCGACAAGGCTAAGTGCGTTAAGTGCCGTGAGTGCATAGTGAACTGCCCGTTCAACTCAATAGATTAAGGGATATGGATATGCAGATGGTAACCTTGAAAATAGACGGAATACAGGTTGAGGTGCCGAAGGATTACACAATCCTTCAGGCGGCGGAAAAGGCCGGGGTGCATATCCCCGTTCTCTGCCACGATGCGCGCCTGAACCCCTTCGGTGCATGCAGGGTGTGTCTTATCGAGGCTGTGGGCAACCCCAGAATGATGACGGCGTGCACAACGCCCGTCGCCCCCGATATGGACATCCTCACCAACACCGAAAAGCTCCAGAGGATCAGGAAAACTGTGATTGAGCTTCTGCTTGTGAACCACCCCCTTGAGTGCCCCGTGTGCGATAAGGGCGGCGAGTGCACGCTTCAGGATCTCACTTACGAGGTCGGCCTCACAAAGGTGCGCTTCGATGCAAAGCCCGCGGATACTCCCGTTGACCACACCAACCCCTTCATCGAAAGAGATGTTGACAGGTGTGTTCTCTGCGGACGCTGCGTAAGGATATGCGACGAAGTGGTGAACATACAGGCGATAAGCTTCATAAACCGCGGTATGGAAACCATGATCGGAACAGCCTTCGATCAGCCGTGGAACTGCGAATTCTGCGGACAGTGCATAAGCGTCTGCCCCGTGGGTTCGCTCAACAACAGAGTTTATCTTTTCAAAAACAGGCCGTGGAACCTTGAAAAAACAGATTCCGTATGCGGTCTCTGCGGCTGCGGCTGTTATATAGAGCTTGAAACCGAAGGCAACGAGCTTTACAGAATGGGCGAGCTCCCCGAAAAGGGCGCAAACCACGGCAATCTCTGCGCCAAAGGCAGATTCGGCTTCGAATTTGTCAACAGCGTGAAGCGTGAAACCTCGGCAAAAATCAAGTCAGCCGGCGAGCTTGCCGATGCCGACTTCGATCAGGCTGTGGTCACAATTGCTGAAAAAGTGAAGAGCATCAAAGCTCAGCACGGAGCTGACTCCGTTGCTGTTCTCGTTTCGCCGAGGCTGACAAACGAGGAAGCCTTCCTTGCGAAGAAGCTGGCGAAGGATGTTCTCGGAACAGGCGGCATGTATGCCCTTGAACCTCACACATCACTCCCCGAGGCAACATACGCGGACATAGAAAAAAGCGACGCCGTCGCTGTCCTCAACATAGACGTAACTGAAGCCAACCCGATTCTCGGCCTTGCGGTGAGAGCCGCTGCCAGAATGAACGAGGCTCCTCTTTATGTCTTCTACCCTTCCGAAACTGCTTTGAAAAGGCTGATCGAAAAACAGTTCACCGGAACTCCGGATGAAGTTTACGCCAGCATGACAAGGCTTGTTGAAGGGCAGGGAGAAGAGGCCGCAGTGCTTGAGGTTCTCAAAAAGGCCGAAAAGCCCGTTGCTGTCTACAACCCCTACAATGAAGCGGATCTCTGGTTTGTTTCAGAACTGAAAAAACAGGTTCCGGCACTTAAACTCGCTGCGGCAAGATCCAAGGCGAACTCACAGGGTGTCGTTGACATGGGCGCTCTGGATGCCGCGAAGCTGAAAGAAGGAATACAGAACAAAACAATAAAGGCTCTCATATGCTTAGGTGAAAACCCCGCTGTGAGAACAGGCTGGGCGGAACTTTCACTGGATTCCCTTGAGCTGCTCGCCGTTACGGATCCTTTCATGAGCGAAACCGCGAAGAAAGCCTCTGTTTACATCCCCGTTGCGACATACGCGGAGAAAGACGGCAGCTTCACCAGCCTTGAGGGAAGGGTTCAGTCGGTTAATAAGGCGCTCTGCAAAGGGCTTAAGACCGATGCCGAAGTCATTTCCGCACTTGCGGCAAGGCTCGGCGGCAGTCTGACTTCCTGCTCATGCGAGGCCAGAGAGCTTATCCGCAAAGAGATTCCGCTTTACAAAGACGCCGACTTTGACGGCGGCCTTATAAGCTACCCCTATGCGGTAAAAGGCGAATTCGAAAAGCCTGCGAAAGCGGCTGCGGGAGAGGGCACATACTTCCTCTACCCCTCATCACTCAGACTTCATTCAGGCTCATACACCAGATGGTCTCCCGACCTCGCCAAAGTTTACGGCGAAGCCAAGCTTGAGATTTCCCCCGCTGATGCGGAGGCGCTCGGTCTCAGCGACGGAGCGGCGGTGAACGTGAGCGCTGCGGGAATCACAAAGACTTTCAAGGTTCATGTGGAGAAACACATAACGAAAGGCTGTGTCGCCCTTCCTGAGGACTATGCCGATACGGCTGTGTTCTTTGGCAAAGGCAGATACCCGAAAGTGGCTCTGGGTAAAAAAGGTTGAAAGACATTAAAGATATATGAGGTAGAGGAATGTTGCTCCCTATAGTTTTCACAATAATCAAGATACTGATCATTGTAACTGTAATCCTCCTCGCGGTGGCATACATGACGTATGCCGAGCGTAAGGTTATAGGCGCAATGCAGGTGCGTCTTGGGCCGATGCATACCGGACCTTACGGTCTCCTTCAGCCCATCGCGGACGCGGTGAAGCTGATCGCAAAGGAAGACCTTACGCCCGATATGGTTGACAGACCGGTATTCATCCTGGCTCCCCTGCTTACGATGGTTCCGGCGCTGGCAGGATTCGCCGTTATCCCCTTCGCCGACAACTTCACAATGTTCGGCATGGAGATAAAGCCCTACATAACTGACCTTAACATCGGTCTGCTTTATGTTCTGGCAATTTCGTCCGTGGGCACCTACGGCGTTATCATGTCCGGCTGGGCTTCAAACTCAAAGTACGCCCTTCTCGGCAGCTTGCGTTCTTCGGCTCAGGTTCTGAGCTACGAAACAGCAATGGGTCTTGCCCTTGTGGCGCCTGTTCTGCTGGCCGGTTCTCTCTCTCTCAGGGAGATAACCCTCGCTCAGTCGGAGATGTGGTTTGTTGTTCCGCAGATAGTGGCTTTCGTGGTTTACGTTATAGCCGCCATAGCAGAAACAAACAGAGCGCCCTTCGACCTTGCGGAAGCTGAGACCGAAATCGTTGCGGGTTTCCATGTGGAATACTCCTCAATGAAGTTCGCCCTCTTCTTCCTCGGCGAATACGCAAATATGTACCTTGTTTCCACAATCGCCGTTGTTATGTTCCTCGGCGGATGGAACGGACCCTTCCTGCCTCCTCTGGTCTGGTTCGTAATCAAGGTTCTGTTCATTATGTTTATCTTCCTCTGGCTGAGAGCCACTCTCCCCAGACTCCGCTTTGACCAGCTTATGAGTCTCGGCTGGAAGGTACTTATACCGATTGCCCTTGCCAATCTTATGATAACGGCAATCGTGGTTCACATTGTCAGGTAGGGGTGAAGCATGAAAAATATATTCGATACTCTGCTCTTAACTGAAATTTTTCAGGGTCTTGGAATTACTCTGAAACATTTGTTCAAGAAGAAAGTAACGTACAAATACCCTTATGAGGATACTCCGATATTCCCCAGATTCAGGGGTGTTCAGTACATTAAAACCCATGAGAACGGCGCGACAAAATGTGTCGGCTGCTATCTCTGTCAGAAGGTATGCCCTTCAGAGTGCATACACATAGTGACAGACTGCGGACCGAACGGCGAGAGGCTCATCCGTAAATACGAGCTTGACCTTTCCCGCTGCATCTACTGCGGCTTCTGCGAAGAAGCCTGCCCGGTTGACGCGGTTCACATGGGGCGTAACTATCACACGACAGACTCAACCAGAGACAATTATGTGATAAACATGAAAACTCTTTCTGAAAACTACAAAAAGGAACTGGCTAACGCACAGGCTAAAGGAGAGCAGTTATGATGGCGCAGATTGCATTTTACATTCTTGCTGGTTTGGCCGTGGTTTCAGCTCTCGGTGTAATCACCCGTGAGAACCCCGTTCACTCGGCTCTCTGGATGCTTCTTACGTTTTTCAGCGTTGCGGGAATTTTTGTTCAGCTCGGTGCGGAATTCGTTGCGGCGATTCAGGTTCTCGTTTACGCAGGCGCGATTTTGGTTCTGTATCTCTTCGTGGTTATGCTGCTAAACCCCCGTTCGGGCGGTTTCATCAGGATGCCCGCGAAATACATAATCGGATCTGCTGTTTCGATTGTGGTCTTCTTTCAGGTAGCCATAACAATCTGGAGCTCCGGAATCTTCAAAAACGGCGCTATCGGACCGCTGCCCTATGCTGAAGGCATGAACAACGTCAGAGCATACGGAAACGTTCTGTTCACAAAGTATCTGGTACCCTTTGAAATCGCTTCCATACTTCTTCTTGTCGCGATGATCGGTGCCATCGTAATAGCAAGAAAGGACTAGGAGGGGACTATGGAATTGACGCTGGCTCATTACCTTATACTCAGCGCGGTTATATTCGCCCTTGGAATGGCAGGGGTTCTGATAAGGAAAAACCTCATCGTTATGTTCATGTCGCTGGAGCTTATGCTTAACGCGGTGAACATCAACCTCGCTGCTTTTTCCAACTATCTGCAGGATATGACCGGACAGATTTTCATAGTCTTCGTCATGGCGGTGGCCGCTGCCGAAGCTGCAGTGGGACTCGCGCTCATTATCAGTCTGTTCAGAAACAAACAGACTATTAATGCCGAAGAACTTAATATCATGAGAGGATAGGGGTAGGATATGCATTTGGAGGTCTTGATACTTCTCGGGCCGTTGGTTGCTTTTCTTATCAACGGTCTGTTCGGAAGGCTCTACATCAAAAATAACGCGCACTTCGTCGCGATTGCGGGTGTCGGTCTTTCATGGATTGTGTCAATCATCACTTTTTTCAGAGTGATGGGCGGGCACAGTGTGGATGCCACCCTATATAACTGGGTTGTTGCGGGCAAATACAGTGTTCCCTTCGGAATACTTGTGGATCCGCTTACTGCGATAATGCTCATAGTAGTAACCACCGTCAGCACGATGGTGCACATCTACTCCATGGGCTATATGCATGACGACGAGGGATACTGGAGATTCTTTACTTATCTTTCAGTGTTCACCTTCTCAATGCTCATTCTTGTTATGGGGAACAACTTCCTCATGCTTTTCGTGGGCTGGGAGCTTGTGGGTCTTTCTTCTTACCTGCTTATCGGCTTCTGGTTCTATAAAAAGAGCGCTGCTGACGCATGTAAGAAAGCTTTCGTTATGAACAGAGTGGGCGACTTCGGTTTCTATATCGGTCTCCTGCTTGTTATAATCACATTCAAAGGTCTTAACTACAGCGATGCTTTCCAGTATGAGTCTATTCAGGCGATAAAAGCCAGCACATACACTGTGTTCGGCATGCAGTTCAGCCTGATAGACCTTATGACGCTCGGCCTCTTCTGCGGTGCTATGGGTAAATCTGCCCAGTTCCCGCTGCATACTTGGCTTCCCGACGCGATGGAAGGCCCCACACCCGTTTCGGCACTTATCCACGCCGCAACGATGGTTACCGCAGGGGTTTACATGGTTGCACGCTGCAACGCTCTGTTCTCCGAAGCGCACATAACCAGCATGGTTGTTGTGTATGTCGGTATGTTCACAGCGTTTCTGGGCGCCACAATCGGTCTTACCCAGTACGACCTTAAACGCATACTTGCGTACTCAACAGTGTCTCAGCTTGGCTACATGATTATGGCCACAGGTGTGGGCGCTTATGTTGCGGGTATATTCCACCTGTTTACACACGCTTTCTTCAAGGGTCTGCTCTTCCTCTGCTCCGGTTCAGTTATGCACGCTATGCACAACGACCTCGACGTGAGAAAGATGGGCGGCCTGAAAAAGAAAATGCCCATTACATACTGGACTTACCTCATAGGCTGTATCGCCATTGCAGGTATTCCCCCCCTTGCGGGCTTCTGGTCAAAGGATGAGATCCTCGCCATGACCTTCGCAAACGGCCATATGTTCCCTTGGTTCGTGGCCACTGTTGTTGCGGGCATGACGGCTTTCTATATGTTCCGCTCCTTCTTCCTTGTGTTTGAGGGAACGCCCAGAAACCAGCATATGCACGACCACGCACACGAATCCCCCGCTACGATGACAGGTCCCCTTGTGTTCCTTGCCATCCTTTCGGTTCTCGCGGGCGCAGTATTCGGCTATCCGCTGGAAAACGGCTTCATACACCACTTCCTCGGGCCGGTGCTTACACCTGAGGGAGCGCATCCGCACCACCTTGAGCATTCAACGGCGCTTATGCTGATGATACTCTCCATAGTGGTTGCTGCTGCGGGCATATTCATAAGCTGGCTGTACTACATTAAAGTTCCCTCACTGCCGGGAAAAACTGTCAAGGCATTCAAGCCCGTTCATACCTTCTTCTACAACAAGTGGTTCTTTGACGAGCTTTATGACGCGATTATCGTTTTCCCTATAGTGACAATTTCCAGATTCCTCTGGAGAGGCTTTGACGTAAACGTAATAGACTTCACCGTAAACGCATTCGGCAAGGTGCCGATGTTCCTCGGCGGAGTGGCAAGACACCTTCAGACTGGACGCATGCAGACATACATCTTCACGATGGTTGTGGGCGTGATAGTTCTGTTCACAATATTCTACACGGTATAAGGGGGAGTTAAGAGATGATGGAAAACATCCTTTCAATACTGATTTTCTTCCCGCTGGTTGCCGCTTTTGTCATCTTTCTGTTCTTCAGAGGCGGTAAAACCACAATGTGGGCGACTTTCATCGCCACAATTATTGAGTTCATCCTCACTATACCGCTGATGACCTCATTTGATAAGACGACGGCAGCAATGCAGTTTGTTGAAAAGGCAGACTGGATTCCCGCTCTGGGGATTCAGTATTATGTAGGGGTTGACGGAATATCGATACTCATGATCTTCCTGACCACCCTGCTTACGGCGATTGCGGTTCTCGGCTCCTTCACCTATATCCAGAAGCGCCAGAGAGAGTTCTATCTCTCCCTGCTTGTACTGGAAACAGGGATGGTCGGCGTGTTCCTCGCCCTTGACTTCTTCCTTTTCTACATCTTCTGGGAAGCGATGCTCATACCCATGTACCTTATAATAGGTGTCTGGGGCGGCAAAAGAAGAATCTATGCCGCGGTCAAGTTCTTCCTTTACACCCTTGCGGGTTCAGTGCTTATGATGCTTGCAATCATAGCCCTGTTCTTCAAGCACGGCGAGATTACAGGAGTCTACACTTTCGATATTATGGCAATCACCGCTCAGGCTGTTAAGTACACAGCGGGATTCCAGACTATCATATTCCTTGCCTTCTTCCTCGGCTTCGCCATCAAGGTTCCCATGTTCCCGGTTCATACATGGCTTCCCGATGCGCACGTTGAGGCGCCCACTGCGGGTTCGGTTATACTTGCGGGCGTACTGCTTAAAATGGGTACATACGGTTTCCTGAGGTTCTGCCTCCCCATCACTCCGGCGGCTTCCATAAGCTTCATGCCCTTTGTCGCGATCCTTTCCGTGATTGCGATTGTATACGGCGCGCTGGTTGCGATGGTGCAGAGCGATGTTAAAAAACTTGTCGCCTACTCCTCAGTGAGCCACATGGGTTTTGTTACTCTCGGTATCTACGCCATAAATCAGGCTGGCATCGAGGGCGGTATTCTCCAGATGTTCAACCACGGTATAATAACAGGCGCGCTGTTCCTTCTGATCGGCGCTATATATGAAAGAACCCACACAAGGGAGATTTCGGAATACGGCGGTATCGCTGCAAGCGTACCTATGTTCGCCACAATCTTCCTTATATTCACAATGGGTTCCATCGGTCTCCCCGGCATGGGCGCGTTCATCGGCGAGTTCCTTGTTCTTGTGGGCGCGTTCGAGGCTTTCAGCGACTACGCGATAATAGCCGCCAGCGGCGTTATCTTCGCCGCGGTCTACATGCTCTGGATGTACCAGAGAGTACTGTATGAAAGCCTTAATAAACGTTGGGAAAACCTCAAAGACATGAACCTCAGAGAGATAATCTATATTATGCCTCTCTTGATCATTGTTTTCTGGGTGGGTATATACCCTGAAACTTTCACATCCTATATGCACGAAAGCGTGAAACACCTTGTTGAACAGGTATTCAGCGCCGGCGTGGCGATGAAATAAGGAGGCTGATGATGACACCGCAGTTATTTAATGACATCATCACGGTTTACCCCGAAATTCTGATGACGATATTTGCACTTACACTTATCGTCATAGATGTGGTTGCGGGTGATAAAATGAAGGCCAGCGTAGGCTACTTCGGCATAGCATTTGTCGCGATAGTGGCTCTGCTCTGCCCCGCCGGACCTTTTATCGGCTTCAGCAACATGCTTATATGGGACAACTTCAGCTATGTTTTCTTCCTTATATTCGCTATGGCTTATACCCTGACTACATTGGGCTCCATCGAGTATCTGAAAGATAAAAACATGCTCAAAGGCGAAATATACATAGTTATGTTCTTCAGCCTGATCGGCATGATGTTCATGGTAAGCGCAAATGACCTTACCATCTTCTATGTCGGTCTGGAGACAATGGCTATCTCCATGTATGTTCTCGCAGGTTTCAACAAGCACTGCCTGAAGTCAAATGAAGCAGGCGTTAAGTATTTCCTTATGGGCGCATTCTCCTCAGGTCTTTTCCTGTACGGGCTTACGTTCATTTACGGACTCACAGGAAGCCTTACCTACACCGATATAGCCGCGGCTCTTCAGGGGCACAGCGGTTCGCTCGGAATCAAGTTCGGCCTTCTGCTTATGCTTGTGGGCTTCGCGTTTAAAATATCCGCAGTTCCCTTCCATATGTGGGCTCCGGATGTTTACACAGGCTCACCCACTCCTATCGCGGGCTTTATGACTGTTGCTCCCAAGGCTGCTGCCTTCGGCGCGCTGATCCGCTTCACATGGGTAGCCATCGCCCCCGCTTCCGAACAGTGGACGCTTTTCTTCACTATCCTCGCCGTTCTCACTATGACATACGGCAACCTTGTTGCTCTCGCGCAGGAGAATGTGAAGAGAATGCTTGCCTACTCAGCCATAGCTCATGCGGGCTACATGCTGATAGGCCTTGTCACCATGACTCCGGAAGGGATCAGGGCAATCACGATCTACATGCTGATCTACAGCTTTATGAACATAGGCGCTTTCACTGTTATCGGTCTGCTCAAAAACAAAGGCATGATAGACGATGAAAGAATAGAGAGCTTCGCCGGTCTTTCCAAAAAGAACCCGCTTGTTGCTCTTGCCATGCTGCTTTTCATGTTCTCTCTGGCGGGAATACCTCCGCTTGCGGGATTCGTGGGCAAGTTCTATATCTTTATCGCAGCCATCAAAGCTGAGGTATACTGGCTTGCCATAGTGGGCGTTCTTAACAGTGCCCTTGCCTGCTACTACTATATGCGTGTGACAATATACATGTATTTCAAAGAGCCGGAATACGAAACAGAGCTTACGCTTAAAGCACCCAGCTTCATCGCCACTTTTATAGCGGCTGTGCTTGTGGTTCTGGTTGGTTTCTTCCCCTCTTTCTTCGTAAATCTCGTAAGCTCGCTTACGGTGTAACGGGGTAAAATGATGGATGCATCTGTAAGAAAAGCGCTTGAAGAGGCAAAAGAAAAGAAAGCACTGTCCTATGAATTTTATGACAAGCTGCTTAAAGTCGTGAGTGATCTCAGCACCAAGGAACTTATAAAAGATCTTATGGAGCAGAAGAAAAAGCATGTTGAGATCATTAAGCATGCGCTTGAGACAGGTTCGCTGGAAAACCTCGGTCTTGATGTAAGCTGCCGCTGGAAAGGTCTTGGGATCGGCCAGGGTGTGAAGCCTGAGGTGGTCACCGGCGAGCTTACGGTTCAGGATGTGCTTCTGATAGCCATCAGATACGAAGATAACTCTGTGAAGTACTATGAAGATCTTTCTGAAAAGTTTAAGGGAACCCCCGCAGGGGAGGTTTTCTTTAAGCTGGCAAGCGATGAGGCATGTCACAGAAACGATGTTCAGCGCATGTATGACGACATAGTAAATCTTGAGAATTAAGAAGGCGGCAGTACTGTTGTCTTTATACCTGGCGGGGGCTGATGCTCCCGCCTTTTTCATTTTACGGTAAAAATTTACCATCCATGGAAATTTTTACACACGCTCGCGGTCTGCAAAGCAGACCTTCGCTACGCACGGCGTGCTCCCTTCCATGGCAGCATGTTTATAAGCTGCTTGCTGCTCTGGTTACGCTTGCGTTCCTCGCGTTCGCTGCGGTACGCGCTCCACGGGCAACATCCATGTGCCTGTTATTCGGCTTCGCTCCGCACGGCGCAGTATCTGTCTTTCCGCTCCAAAAACTACATCCTGTGTTTTTTCCGCACACGCTCGCGCCGAAGCAAGTTCGGCTTCGCTCCGCACGACGCAGTTCCGTCCATGGAACTGTTTATGTCATTCTGAGCGTCAGCGAAGAATCTCTTATTTATAAATAGTTCAGAAACGGCACATCCTGTCCGTTTCCTCACACGCTCGCGCCGAAGCAAGTTCGGCTTCGCTTCGCACGGCGCAGTTCCATCCATGGAACTGTTTGCGTCCAAAGGAAAGAAGAAGGAATTAATAATTACCCCTCAACCAGCCCCTTTTCCGTGAGGAACATTTTGCGTGCGCCGACTTTCTCGATGAAATCAGTATCGTGAGAAACTATCAGCATTGTTTTGTCGATTCCGCGGAGAATTTCAGCAAGCTTATCTGCGCTTTTTTCATCCAGCGCCGCTGAGGGCTCGTCGAGAAGAAGTATTTCCGGCTTCATGACAAGGACAGAAGCGAGAGCCACCATTTTCTTTTCCCCTCCTGAAAGGTGAAGAGTTATGCGGTCACGCAGATGAACTATATGCAGTTCACTAAGCATGGCTTCTGCCTTTGCGGCGGCGTCAGCCTGCTTCATGCCTTCATTGAGAAGACCGAAGGCAACCTCTTCTATCACTGTCGGGGCTATTATCTGATCATCCGGATCCTGAAAAAGGAAGCCTATCTTTCGCCTTGCATCCGCGAAATCCTTTTCTGTTTCAAGTTTTTTATGGTGAATCTCGAAATGGCCGCCGCATGTTCCGCCCAAGCCCACTATCGCCTTGAGAAGCGTGGTCTTTCCAGCGCCGTTAGGCCCGAGGACTGCTATTTTATCCTTATGGGTAAGATTTATTGAAACGTTTTCAAAGAGAATTCTGTCTGCTGTGCGGCAAGATATGTTTTTCAGAGAAAGTGTACAGCTCATAAAACCTGCCTGATAATGAGCGCTGTCTGGATTATGAGCACAGCCGCCAGAAAGCCGTCAGCTATGCACAGAGGGCGGGCGTTAAACGGATATAGTTTGCCCTTAAATCCCCTAAGCTGCATTGCGTGATGCAGAGATTTTGCCTTTTCCATGCTTTTTACGAACAGCATACCCACCAGATACCCGAATGTTTTGTAAGTGAACAGGTTAGTTTTCGGATTAAAGCACCGTATCCTGAGTGAGTCACGCATTTTTTTATATTCCGAGCCCAAAATCTCAATGTATTTTATAACAAAGAATAAAAGTACCGTAAACCTGTCAGGGAATTTCAGCCCGCTGAACCCGTAATAAATGCCCATTGCTCCGTGAGGGGCGAAAAGAAGAAGATTAGCGCTGAGGATTAGGTTTGCCCTCAGAAAAATAAGCAGAGCGTATGATGTGTCACGATGAAAAATGAGAACTGTGGCACATATGAAAAGTATCACAAGGTTAAGCCTAAGCAGACGGAGAAAGGGTCTGAAAGCGGATTTTAACGACACGGCCGCCAAAAACAGAGCAAAAACAGCGTCATATGCATTTATTTCTGTCCTGAACGCTATCAGCAGTGAGTAAATGACTGCGGCTGCAATTGAAGCAGCAGGCGAAAATTTCATTTTTTCCTGAAAAGTAAGAAAAGTCCGAAGATTCCGAAGAGGTAGCCTATCCCGGCTATTATCTTATCAGTGTCTGAACGCCCCTTGTCTATGGCGGCCTGAATCTCAAGAGTCTGCCTGGAGAGTTCCTGACGGATTACGGAACGCAGAGAATCTGCATCAGCGGCTGTCAGTGCTTCTGCGCCAGAGGATGCTTCAGCGGTTTCAGAGGGCGCTTCAGTCGCAACTTCCGTTTTGGCGAAGTGCCCCATGCCTGCATCAACATTAACGAAGAATGATGACGGCAGCTCACCGCTAAGCACTGCTTCCCCGCCTTCGCTGAGTTTTCCGCTGAACAGAACATGGCCGTCCGCAGATGTGACGGTATACCCGCAGCTTTTGCAGTAGGTTCCGTCCGCAAAGTAGGAGGTGATGCTCAGGGTTCCCTCCTCATTGAAGGCAAGGACGTTCAGCTTGTGAGCGTAAACAGGTGAAAGTATCGAAAAAAAGAGTAAAAAAGTAAAAAAACTTTTCATTTTAGCCTCATTTGTCAAGCAATGAAGGATAAACCTTCAGGATGAATCTTAATATAAAAACTGTGGCTGTCCCTTCAATCAGCATGACGGGTAAATGCGCCAGAAAAATAGCCTGTGCCGCCTGAAACAGCTTGTCACCGCTGAGAAAAAGCATGAATGCAACCAGAAGGCTTGAAAGAGCCACGGGTACGAAGCCTGTAAGAAAAAACAGAAACGTTCTGAGGATGCCATCAGCCGATGCAGCTTTTCTGAAAATGAAAAAAGCGCATACAGCGGGGAACGCAGCGTCAAATGTATTTACTCCCAGTGTCGTTATGCCGCCGAACTGAAAGAGAAGCCCCTGAAGCAGAAGCGCCATGAATATTGCGGGAAAGGCCGCAAAACCGAGCACAGCGCCTACCAGTCCGTTCAGAAGCAGATGAACACTTGAGGGACCTAAGGGCACGTGTATGAAGGAACCGACAAAAAACAGGCTGGACATCAGCGCTGTTTTCGTCAGCAGTTCATCCTTCATTTCGCGAAAGCCGTAAACGAGAAATCCAATCGAGGCGGCCGCCCCTGCGCCAAGCACAGGAGCGGAAAGAACGCCTTCGGAAATGTGCATACTAGTCTGCTCCGTAAGTTTTCACCCAGAAAACAGCGCCAAGCTCAACGGGATATTCTTTGCCTTCGTGTTTGACTGTAACATCGTCTTCAATGAGAGCGGCGAATGCCCACCAGCCTGCAAAGGGCATGGAATATGAAAAAACACCGTTGGCGTCTGCCTTGATAACCTGAGTTATGTGTGCGTCTGTGGGGTGTTTAATCTTACTGCCTTTGTTATAAAATTCAACCTCAATCTCGGCATTGGGGACTGCTTTGCCTTTATAGATAACCTTGCCAGTGAAGCTGTTTCCTTTCCAGAGGCCGTAGGGGCGTGTGAGAGGCACAATTTCCGCTTTAAGGCCGACAGGCGTGTCCCAGCCTTCTTCCATGCCGAAAGCGTTGACTACAGTCTTTGTGATGTGCTGGATGAATACGCCTTCGGCGGGTTCAAAGTAGTAGTCAGGAGTCACTGTGAAAATATAGTCGCCGGGCTTGGTGAAAGAGTATTTGAAGCCCCATGTTGATTTACCCTGAACCGCAGTCTTTGTTATTGATTTCATAAGGTCGGTTTTTTTGCCGTCGAAATAGACTGAGACATCTTTCGGCTTAACCATTTCCATGATAGGACCCTGCTCAAACGGATGGGTGAACTCCATTCCGAAGGAAGCTGTTCTGGAAGCAGGTGTTACAACATCCGCAGAGGGTATAAGGGTCTGAAAATGCGCGAAAGCCGCTGACGCGCAGAATACGAGCAAAACAATAATAAATTTCTTCATACTGATCTCCGTGTTACGAATTTAGATCACGGTGTTATCATGGTGGCATAAAAAAGTCAATACGTGTTATTGTGACGGAATATGATTTTTGAGCTGCTGCTGCGGATTGGCTGTATTTTAAGTTAAGGATGAGATTCTGAACGTAGTGAAGAATCTGAGACCGCCGTAAAATATATGCTGTGTACAGTTCCACGGAGGGAACTGCGTCGTGCGGAGCGAAGGGCGGTTTATCCGCCCGCGAGCGTGTATTCAAAATTTCCATGGACGGGAGAATTTCGATTATATAAAGCAAAAAGGCTTGCTCTTTAGAGGAGCAAGCCTTTAAACTGTTCGAAATAGCGGGAGCCGGATTTGAACCAACGACCTTCGGGTTATGAGCCCGACGAGCTACCAAGCTGCTCTATCCCGCGCCAAGGATTGCTAACATACACGCCGGATCTTTTGTTGTCAAGAATAAATATGAAATTTTTTTTAAATCTGTCGGTGTTGAAAAATAACAAAGACTATCATAGGATTAATTATGGCTTGCCGAAGGGTTTTGACGGCATGTTCCTTACGAATTTAAAGGGAGAATTTTCATGAATACTGTCTATATATCCGCTGTCCTTTTTGCCGCTGCCGCTGCCGCATCGTATATTCTGCCCCAGCTTCCCGGCGGGAACAACCATGTCATCCTTACGCTGCTTGTGTGTCTGACAGCTTTTTCGGCCGGATTCGGCTGGTGGCGTGCTAAAAAGAACCGCATGAGGGAAGAGGAACTCAGCGGAATGATTCTGCGTGAGGAGAAGCGCACCGTTGGCAGGTTCCTGATCCATGAGTGGCGTGGGCTTATCCAGAATATCGGCATTCAGGCGGAGATGATGGAGCGTGCCGAGAACATGGAGGGCGTTAGGGTAAACTGCGGCGTTATAAGGAAAATTCTTCGTGAAGAGGCTGAGAAGACAGACAGAGCCGAGTTTTATTTCCGCAAGGACGGCACAAGTATGAAGAAATCCTCAAAAGCTGTCCAGAAAGCCGTTTCGGATGCTGAGATTTTTCACGGGAAAAAAAGAGTAAAAGTTGTGTACAATACAGCAAAAAAAGACCTTAAATCAGACTTTGACAAGCTTCATCCGTGCGTATTCTTCGCGCTGATGAACACTTTTTCCGCTGTTAAGGATAAGAACGGAACCGTAACCCTCAGCGTGGCGGAAAGGGTTCTTGGATTTACCGAGTTTCTTGAGATATCTGTTGAGGGGGGCGAAATGCTTTTTGACAAGGAGACGGAAGATCTCTTTCACCCATTCAATGTATCCCCTGATAAGTTCAGAGGATATTTCGGCCTTGCGACAGTGAGGAGGCTCGCCTCCGATATGGGCGGGTTTGCAGAAGTCGAACGGGGTATAGACAAAACATGCGTATATATCGTTATTCCGGTGGCTAAATGACGGAAAAATTTGAAAAAACAGTTCAGAGGATTAACCATCCGGACAGAAATGATCTCGCCGCAGTATTCAGGCACTCCGTCTTTATTGCCGACTGGCTTGAGAAAAATCCAGAATATGCGGCAAAGGCTCTTGATTCGGCAAAAACCGAGCGGAATGTGGACTCAATTCTCAATGACATTCTCACGCAGGATTTCCACGAACTGGATGAAGAGGCTCTGCTGAGGCATCTGCGACTTGTTAAAATGACCGAGTACACCGCAATTGCCCTGAAAGATCTGGTTTACGGGGCGGATGTGAAGGATGTCACTGCGCACATATCCTCATTCGCCTCCGCTTCGCTTGAAGCGGCCTATAAGTACGCTTATTTCAAGGTAAGCCGGGAACTGGGTAGGCCGCAGGACGCGGAAGGCTCAAGGGTCGGCATGACTGTGATAGGGCTTGGCAAGCTGGGCGGGTGGGAGCTGAATTTCAGCTCTGACATAGACATAATGTATGTTTACGGCACGGAGATGGGCAGAACCGATGACAGCGGGGAGAAGGCTTCCGTGGAGAACCATGTTTTCTTTACCCGCGTTGCCGAGAAAGTGACCCACTACATAGGCACAAGAACGGCGGACGGCATCGTTTTTCGTGTGGATCTCCGCCTCCGCCCCGACGGAGACAGAGGCGCGATAGTTCTTCCTGTCAGAAGCTGTGAGATATATTACGAATCATACGGGCAGGGCTGGGAGAGGATGATGCTTCTCAAGGCGAGACCCGTAGCGGGGGACAAACGCACCGGAGCGGAATTTCTCCGCGCGGTTAGGCCGTTTGTCTTCAGGCGCAGTCTGGATTATAAGCTTCTGGACGAACTGAAAAGCATAAAACAGAAGATAGACCGCCGAGAAGAGATAAGGGGGAACAGGAATGTCAAACTGGGCTACGGCGGCATAAGGGAGATAGAGTTTGTTGTTCAGGCTTTTCAGATTCTCTATTATCCGAAATTCCCTGAGATTTACCACCCCTCGACTCTGGACGGAATAGACCTGCTTGTGAAATTCGGCCAGCTTGAGGCGCAGGCCGGGGAGAGACTGAAGGACGAATACCGCTTTCTGCGCAGGCTGGAGCACATGGCGCAGATTGAGAACGAGAAGCAGACCCACGTGATCCCCGAGGACAGCCCCGTCTTTCCGCTTTATCTTGAGCGGTGCGGTTTTGACTGTGCTGAAAAGTTTAATGAAAAATTCACCGAAACCACAAGGTTCGTCCATAAGGTTTTCTCCGGGATCTTCAAAGAGCACGAAGCTCCGGACGCTTCCTCCCTTATCTTTGACAAAGAGCTTGAACAGGAGGAAGTGGCAAGGATAATACAGGACAAAGGGATCAGGGACGCCGTCAGGTGTTCGTCTATAATAAAAGACATACTTCAGGGGCGGAAAAACACCATACGCACGCCGGAGGAGATCCGTATTATCGAGATGGTGCTCACCCGTGTTCTGGAGCATCTGCCGGAGAGGACGGATCCGGCGGGAACCCTGCTGAATTTTGAAAAGCTTCTCTCGCACCCGACCACTGTTTATCTGCTTCAGGACATCATAACCGGAGCACCTGCTATTCTGGACAAGCTGGAGAATATTTTCTCCTTCAGCCGCTATATGTCCGACCAGATAATAAGCGACCGCACGCTTCTGGATTATATATACGATCCCAAAGACCCCGACTTCAAAAGCGGCTTTATCCGCCTTGACTACCATGAGCGCACAAACAAATACACGGGCGATACGGAATACATAATGGAGATAGCCCGCCAGCGGCACAAAGCTTATATTTTCAACGCAGGCTATGCCTTCCTCAACGGAACCCTGAACGTGATCCACACCATGAAGGCGCTTACGGAACTGGCCAAGGGCACAATACAGTTCGCTGTGGACGCCGTGTATGATCAGGTTGCCGCCAGATACGGAAGGCCAATGACCGCAGACGGCAGGATATGCGATTTCCTCGTTGTGGGAATGGGTAAGCTCGGGAGCTATGAGATGAGCTTCGGCTCCGATCTGGACATTATTTTCCTTTACGAGGAGAACGGGCGGACAGACGGCAAAAACTCTATAACCAACATGGAGTTTTTCACCAAAGTGCTCCAGAGGGCAATATCCTTTCTCAGCTCATATACCACAAACGGCATTCTTTATAAGATAGATACGAGACTCCGCCCCAGCGGTTCCAGCGGAACTTTGGTGACAAGCCTTCCCGCCTTCAGGGAGTACCAGCTCAAAGAGGCGATGACATGGGAAAAGCAGGCACTGGCACGTTCAAGCGTGGTCAATGCGGATTCGCCTCTCAGCGGCAAATTTGATGAAATTAAGACCGAGTGCCTTTTCAGTTCACCTTTGGGAAAAGAAAGGATAAAAGATATAAAGGAAATGCGCGCAAGGATAGAGACGGAAAAAGGCTCGCCCCCTGAAAAGAATGATATAAAGGCGGGCTATGGAGGAATGCTGGACATAGAGTTTGCGGTGCAGATGCTCCAGCTTCTGACCGGACACGAGGATGAGAATGTCCGCAATCCCAACACCCATGACGTGATGGTTCATCTAAAGGACAAGGGTTTTATAAAGGACAGGGACTATTACGCCCTGCACGACAGCTATCATTTCTACAGAACACTGGAAAATGTTCTGAGGATCTATGAGAATACATCAACATCAAAGCTTCCTTCCAATGAGGAGGTTCTGGCCAAGGCGGGGATGTTCTTCTGTTTTGAGAAAAATCCCGCGGAGTGTTTAAGCGAAAAATACGCATGGGTGCGCAAAAGCGTCCGTGCGGCCTACAACAGAGTTTTTGAGAGGTACATGTAAAGTGCTGAAGTTTTTGGCGGTTATAGACTATGAAACCTTCGGGGAGGACTATCTGAAGGTTGCAGAAAGGGTTGCGGACAGGGCGGAGATGATCTGGTTCCGCGCGAAGAACCTTACTGCGGCGGAAATCTATCAGAAAGCGGTGAAGATGCGGGAGCTTCTGCCGGATGCTTTTCTTATTTTATCTGAAAGACCGGATATCGCCGCCGCTGCCGGATTTGACGGTGTTCAGCTCAATGAGCGCACCCTCCCGCCGGAAACGGTGGAGCAGGTTTTTCCCGAGCTTATCACAGGATATTCAGCTCATTCTCTGGAAGAGATTGTGAAAATTCAGGCGGATTTTTTCACCCTCAGCCCGATTTTCATGACCGACAAGCCTTACGAGGTCAACCCTCTGGGGGCGGTGGATGTAACGGATACGGAGAAAAAGGTTTATGCTCTGGGCGGCGTTACGGCAGGCTCACTTCCGCTTCTGAGAGGGAAGGGCTACTACGGCTACGCCGGAATCGGCATAATCAAAGGGATGATATAACAGTTTTCAAACGATGATAATAAACAGTTCCATGGAGGGAACTGCGCCGTGCGCAGCGAAGGGCGGTTTATCCGCCCGCGAGCGTGTATTCAAAATTTCCATGGACGGCAAATTTTGAATTATTAAGAAAAGACACTGCGCCGTGCGGAGCGAAGCCGCATTCATTGCGGCGCGAGCGTGTACATCAAACCGACAGGATGTGCGGTTTGATGTTGTTAAATGAGAGACTCTTCGCTTTGCTCAGAGTGACATTTCGGCTGGTCATTCTGAACGCAGTGAAGAATCTCAAACCGCTTTAATGTATATGATTCCAAACAGTTCCACGGAAGGAACTGCGCCGTGCGGAGCGAAGCCGCATTCATTGCGGCGCGAGCGTGTACATCAAACCGACAGGATGTGCGGTTTGATGCCATTAATAGAAGTGATTCACCGGCCCGTGGCCTCTGCCGATATTCATTGAATCCGCATGGCGTATCGCCTCGGTGATATACCGCTTTGCCTCGAATGCCGCCTCTGTTATGTCATAATCCTTTGCAAGCCAAGCCGCCACAGCCGAGGCGAATGTGCACCCTGTTCCGTGGGTGTTGCGTGTTGCGACCCTCGGAGCATCCAGCCAGATAAACTCATTGCCGTCATACAGAAGATCACGGCTGTGCGAGCCTGAACCGTGCCCCCCTTTGAGGATGACATTTGCACATCCGAGTGCCCGCAGTTCCTTTGCCGCCTCCTCAAAATTATCTATGCTGTGCCCCAGAAGAACCTCCGCCTCCGGAATATTCGGCGTGATCACAAGCGCCAGCGGGATAAGGTTCTTCTTCACGGTTTCCACCGCCTCCTGACGGAGAAGAGGGCTTCCCCCCTTGGCCACCATAACCGGATCGACAACAAGCTTGCGCACACCGTATTTCTTCATGGCATCCGCGACAGTGAGAACGATTTCAGGGGAGGAGAGCATCCCTGTTTTCACGGCGTCCGCCCCCATATCCGCAAAAATCGCGTCTATCTGGGAATTTATTATGCTTAAAGGAAGGTCAAAAACATCCGTAACGCCCAGAGTGTTCTGCGCGGTGATGGCGGTGACTGCGCTCATGCCGAAAACACCGTTTGCGCTGAACGACTTAATATCCGCCTGAATGCCTGCGCCGCCGCCTGAATCGCTCCCTGCTATGGTTAGTGCCTTTTTCATGCCGCCCCTCCGCTGTACTGCTTTTTGCGCCAGCCGTTGCTGCGGCCGTTTCCGTTGTCCTGAAGCTCCTCGGTTTTCACTTTCACGTCGAAGCGTTTCTCGCCGAAAATATTTTCTATATCTTTAAAAAGTCCGAAGCTCGGCTTCACTCTGAAGTCGCTTCCGGCGCTCATCTTCACCACAAACTTCGATGGCATTTCCACCTCGAACATAACTGCCGCATCCCCCTGATGATCAGAGAGAAGCTGTCTCAGCCTGTGCATTCTCTCCTCTGAAAAAGCCACGGCGTTCAGTTTAATCACAACAGTTTCCGTGAGCTTTTCCACCGTTTCGTCAGCATCAAAAATCTCCTCCGCCTTGAAGCTCACACGGTCGTCTTTTTTACTCACTCTGCCTTTTATGACAATTATTTTGTCCTCTTCCAGATAGCGGATGTTCTCCTGATACATCTTGGGGAAAACAAGCACATCCACCTCGCCCTGCATATCCTCAAGGGTTATGAATGCCATTTTCTCCTGCTTGGTCTTGGTGATGTGATGCTTCACAGCCTTCACCATTCCGCCTGCTATCGCGAAGGTGTCGTCATCCTTCTCCGCCAGGTCTTTAGAGGATACGGTAAATGTGTCCAGCACTGAGCTGTAGCGGGCAAGGGGGTGGTTGGTCACGTAAAAGCCCAGAACCTCTTTTTCGAAAACAAGAAGCTCATTCTCCGGCATCTCCTCGCATTCGGGGTAAAACTCGTCATTGCCGCCGTCCTCATCGTCATCTCCGGCATTGAGGAAATCCTCTATGGACATTATCCCCTGCTCCTTCATCTTCTGCTTGCGCTGACCCTGTTCCAGAGCCTGCTCCAGAACCTGAAGGTGCTGTCTGCGGTTTTTGCCGAAGCTGTCCAGCGCCCCGGCTTTTATCAGCGATTCCAGAACCTTTTTGTTGGCGAGGCGGAGATCGATCCTCTCGCAGAGGTCGTAAATCGATGTATAGGGTCTTTCCTCTCTGTTCTGAACTATGGAGTCTATGGCGCTGAAACCCACGTTCTTTATGGCTCCCATGCCGAAGCGGATATTGCCGCTCTTTATACTGAAATCCTTCCCGCTCTCGTTTATGTCCGGCGGGAGGACAAGGATTCCCATCTTCTCCGTCTCTTCCTTGAAGGCGACAACCTTCTCCCCCTTGTCAAGTTCGCAGGAGAGGAGAGCGGCCATATATTCCACCGAATAGTTGGCCTTGAGCCACGCCGTCTGGTAGGCGACAATGGCATAAGCCGCTGAGTGGCTTTTGTTGAAGCCGTAGTCGGCGAATTTCTCCATTAGGTTGAAGAGCTCTTCGGCTTTTTCTTTTGTGAAGCCGCGCTTGATTGCGCCCTCCACGCCCATTTTCTCATCGCCGTTGATGAAAATATTCTTGTGCTCCTCCATCAGCGAGGCCTTTTTCTTGCCCATTGCACGGCGGAGAATATCCGCGTTGCCGAGGGAGTATCCGCCCACGACCTGAGCAATCTGCATTACCTGTTCCTGATAGACGATAATGCCGTAAGTCTCTTTCAGTATAGGGACAAGCTCTTCCAGAGGATAGTCGATGACCTCCTCCCCGTGCTTTCTTTTCACGAATGAGTCAAGCATGCCGCTGCCTATGGGCCCCGGACGGTAAAGGGCAACGAGGGCTATAACGTCCTCTATGCATTCGGGGCGGAGCTTTTTCAGGAGGTTTTTCATCCCCTCGCTTTCAAGCTGGAAAACGCCTGTGGTGTCCCCCGCCGAAAGCATGTCATAGGTCTTCTGATCGCCGAGATCAAGCTTCTGCATGTCTATGTCTATGCCGTGAACGGCCTTTATGTTTTTCACCGCGCTGTCTATGATCGTAAGGTTTTTGAGGCCGAGGAAGTCGAACTTGACAAGACCGACCTCCTCCAGCGTGTCCTTCTCGAACTGGGTAACAACCTCGTCATTCTGCCCCTTGCAGAGGGGAACATAAACGTCCAGCGGTTTATCGCCGATGACTATCCCCGCTGCGTGCATCCCTGCGTTCCTCAGGAGCCCTTCCAACTTGCGGGCGTGCCGGAGTATATCTGTCCCTTTCTCTATCTCCGCAAAGGCGGATTCCAGATCGCTGTCAGCCTTAAGCGCCTTGTTTATGGTCATCCCCGGCGACTCGGGTATGGTTTTGGCAAGCTTATCCACATCTTTGAGCGGAACTTCAAGCACCCTTCCCACATCACGCACGGAGCCCCTTCCTAGAAGCTGGCCGAAGGTGATAATCTGCGCCACCCTGTCATCCCCGTATTTACGGCGGACGTACTTGATCACCTCTTCACGTCCGTTTACGCAGAAGTCTATATCGAAGTCGGGCATGGACTCCCTTTCCGGGTTGAGGAAACGCTCAAACAGCAGGTTGAAGCGGATCGGGTCTATATCCGTTATGCCGAGGGAGTAAGCCACGAGAGAACCGGCGCCTGACCCCCTTCCGGGGCCGACAGGTATCTTCTGAGTGTGAGCATAGTTTATGAAGTCCCACACTATGAGGAAATAGCCCGCAAAACCTTTCATAACAATGATTTTGAGTTCCGTCACGAGCCTGTCGTAATATTCCTGATGCAGATTTTCGGGCACATGGGCAAGCTTGCGCCTGAGCCCTTCCCTTGAAAGATGCTCAAGGTAGGAATCGATGCTGTAGCCTTCCGGCACATCATACTCCGGCAGGTGGAGATTGCCGAACTCAATGGAGCTTTCGCATCTTTCGGCTATTGTCAAAGTGTTGGTCAGCGCCTCAGGCACATCCCTGAACGAAGCCCACATCTCCTCCGGCGATTTCACCCAGAGCTGGTCTGTGTGGATCTCCATCCTGTTGGGAGAGCTGAGGAGAGACTGGGTCTGTATGCACATAAGCACCTCATGGGAGAGGTGATCGCCCTTGTCCAGATAGTGGCAGTCGTTTGTCGCAACAAGGGGAATGCCCATGTCCTTGGACATTTTCATAAGCTGTCTGTTTACCTGCACCTGCTCCGGCAGACCGTTGTCCTGTATCTCGAGGAAGAAGTTTTCCTTGCCCAGAATGTCCCTGTAGGTTTCCGCGGTGCGGACAGCGTGGGGCAGGTCATTGCGCATTATGGCACGGGGGATCTCCCCCGCGAGGCAGGCGGAAAGGCCTATGAGCCCTTCGGAGTACTGCGCCAGAAGTTCCTTGTCTATCCTCGGTTTGTAGTGGAAACCCTCAAGCTGGGCTCTGGAAGCGAGAAAGCGGAGATTGGCAAGCCCCGTATTGTCTTTCGCCAGAAGGATGAAGTGGTGGTTTTTGTCCTCACCCTTCTCGTAGCTCTTGTTGAACCTCGTATCCGGCGCGACATAGACCTCACACCCGAGAATAGGCTTGAGTTCGGCCGCTTTTGCCTTTTTGTAGAAATCCACAATGCCGTACATTGTGCCGTGATCCGTCACGGCGACCGATTTACTGCCCTGCTCTTTTATCCTTTCCATGAGATCGGCGACTTTGATCGCGCCGTCCAGAAGTGAATACTGTGTATGTAAATGAAGGTGAACAAATTCGTTTGCCATTTGGTAATACCGCCTTAGTGGTTTGAAAAACCCGCTTGCTTTGCGGATCAAAATTCAGTGATAATCACACTATGCTACTACATAAAATCCGCATGTACAAGGTGGAAGGCTTCTTTTTTGCCTCTATTATTTCCGCTGTGCTGACAGCAGGTTATCTTTATGCGCAGATTGCGGCGGCGCTCCTTGTAACCGCTGTTTTCCTTTCACGGCGGATGTTTGCGGCAATAGGTTTTCTTATAATTTCCCTGATGCTCTTCATACATTTTACTGTGCTGGTAACGGCTGAGAAAGACCCCGGAAAGGAGCGCACCACATACGAAACCACCAGAGGCACGGTGCTTGCGGACAATGAATATGCCCTGCGGGCGGGGGAGGCGGTAATAGGCCGTTATGCCAAAGTGCCTTACCGCGGCAGGGAGGGGCGGCTTGCCCCGGGGTATCTGGTGCTGGAGAAAGTGTATTTCCGCACGGAGCTTCCGCTGGTGTCCGCCGTGCTTGAAAAAAGGAAGGAACTCTCTGAAAAGATGTACGCCGAATCCGCAGGACGGCTGAGGATAATTCAGGCGCTTCTTCTCGGGGACAAGTCTCACCTTGAGGGGCGGGTGCAGGATGTCTATCTGCTCACGGGGCTGAGCCACCTTCTGGCGGTATCGGGAACGCATGTGGGCGTGATAACTCTGATCTGCTTCTCACTGCTCTTTTTCCTGCCGCTGAAACTGCGCATGTTCGTCTCATGCTTCGCCCTTGCCGCTTTTGTGCCTCTGGCAGGGTTCAAGGTTCCGGTTATGCGCGCCGCCGTCACAGCGGTAACCGCCATGACAGCGTGGATTCTCGACTGCCGGACAGACTTCCGCAAGCTTCTGCTGTTTCTCTGGGGCTTCTTTCTTCTTGTCGCTCCGGGGCTTCTGGGGAATATTTCGTTTCTTTTGTCGTTTGCGGCGGTGTACGGCATAACCTCACTGAGGTTCAAGGGTTTAAGCTGGTTTGAGGGAACGATAAAGGCAGGCATAGCGGCAACGGCATTCACAATGCCTTTGTCCATGTACGTTTTCGGCACATTCAATCCCGCCAGCATTTTCAGCACGATCATAATGGTTCCCGTGGTATATCTCCAGCTTATCACAGGCTTTTTGTATATGCTTTTTCCCTCTCTCACTCTTGAGCCTCTGGTTATGCTGGAAAAGCTCAATATATACACTTCAGACCTCATGGCTTCACTCACAGGGGTGTTCTTCGTGCTGAAAACTATGAGCCTGCATATCTTCATGCTTCTCATGCTCTTTCTTGCGGTCATTTCCCGCACAAGGCATGTTCTTCTCTCTGCGGCGGTATTTCTCGCCGTGTTCATCCCCGCGAAGGCTGAGGACGGACTGCACTTCCCCGAACTGGGGAGGTACAGGGCGTTCATTTACAAGGAGGGGGACAGGATCGAGGCGTTTTATTCCGGAATGCGCTCAAACTATCTCTATTCGTTTATCCCTTTTGCCGCAAAATTCGGTGTGACAAATTTTGACTACGCTGAGATAGAAATCTATGACAGCGAAAACATTATTTTTACAAGCGCAGAAGCTCAGGGAGAATTTTCGAAGATTTGCGTGAATAATCCGGAATGCTTAAAACCCTTGATTTATATGACAAGATCGAACACCATAACAAAATCAAACATCAATGCCGAAAAAACCTATTTCCTCTATAAAAACAGGCTGAAAGCGGACAACATAGTGGAATTGTACGATTCAGCACCGCTGCACTACAGGCCGGAGGAAAGGACGGAAGAATGAAAATATATGTAAATGAAAAGGAAAGAACAGTTGAAAAGGGCGTTTCCGCCTTCGCTGTCAGGGCTTTTTTCAAAGCCGATGCCGATGTCGTGATCCTCAACGGACACCTGATCGGCGCGGACATGCCTCTTAATGACGGCGACAGAATATCACTGATAAAAAAGGGCGAAATACCCCCCGCGGATGAACTGGAGAGCCTGCTTGTCTCCCGCCACACCCCCGGGGTTCATGAGAAGATGAAGAAGGCGAAAATAGCTGTTGCGGGCCTCGGCGGTCTCGGTTCGAACATAGCCGTAAGCCTTGCCAGAATGGGCGCAGGGGATATGCTCCTTGTGGATTATGATGTGGTGGAACCCTCCAACATAAACCGTCAGCAGTACTTTGTTGACCAGATAGGGATGAAGAAAACAGAAGCCCTGAAGGCGAATCTGGAACGCATAAATCCTTACGCATCCTACACATATCTGGACATTTTCCTCACTGAGGCAAACACGGCGGAAATTTTCAGCGGCTATGACGTGATCATAGAAGCAATAGACAAAGCCGAAACAAAGGCTATGATAATACGCGAATGCGCGGCAAAGTGCCGTGAAAGCTTCATAATAGGCGCAAGCGGACTGGCGGGCTACGCGGATACTTCCGCTATAAGCGTGCGCTTCGCCGGAAAGATGGCAATAGCGGGGGACTTCGTTAACGAGGCGAAACCCGGGCAGGGGCTTATGGCTCCGAGGGTGGCCGTTGCGGCGAATATTCAGGCCAATCTGGCTGTGAGATACATTCTGGGCGATCTGCAGGAGGTTAAAAGATGATCAAAACCGTTATAAACGGAAAAGAGGCTGAAATTAAAAAGGACTCCACCTTAGCTGAGGTTATAGCTTTATACAAACTTAATCCGGAGCGTGTTGTGGCAGAGGTGAACGGAAATGTCCTCACGAGGGATAAATACGCCGATACCGTCATAAACAGCGGGGATAAAGTGGAGCTGATAAACTTTGTGGGCGGCGGCTAGGAAAGAGCCGCCTTTATGGCGTTCATGAGTGTTTCTTTCATGACTGGCTTGCTTATGTAAGCCTTTACACCCAATCCTTCCGCTTTGTTGATGAACTCGCGGTCATTGAAGGCGGTTGTCACGATCACTTTCACATCGGGCTTTTCCTGCATTATCTTTTCGCACATCTCCAGACCGTCCATGACGGGCATCTGTATATCCGTGATTACAAAATCAGGGTTGTACAGCCTGTGCATCTCAAGCCCTTCACGGCCGTCACGGGCTTCTATTACGTTGGAGAACCTTCTGCGCAGGAGACGGAGGAGCGACTCACGCACATATAAATCATCCTCAACATAAAGAACCGTCAGAGCATCTGCTTCCAATTTAAGTCACCAAAAGATAATTGTCCGTGGCTGAAATTAGCGTGCTGCTAACTTTTTGCCAAGCCGCGTAAGTAATTTACGCTTACTGGATAATATTAAATGCTGTTTTATATCAAAAAAGTCAAGTTTTTTTAAAATTTTAAATCATTATTTATATGTATATTATGCACACAATAGCACTGTTTAGTCAAATTTTACACTTGACTTTCTATGTTATATGAATAACTGTTCATATATTAATGCATCAAAAGGAAAGGTATGCAGAATAATTCAGAATCATGCACCGCCAGAATAATCCACGAGGACAGGATCGCAGAAGCCGAGCAGAACGCCCTGCCCGTGAGCGACATAAAAAAAATGGCGGCATTGTTTAAGGCCATGGGCGATCCGAACAGGATAAGGCTTCTCACCGCCCTGAAAACAGGCGAGATGTGCGTATGCGATATATCTGTCCTTCTGGGGATAACGGAATCCGCCGCCAGCCATCAGCTTAGGGTGCTGAAAAGCTTGGATCTGGTAAGTTTCCGCAGGGAAAAACAATGCTGCTACTATTCTCTGAGCGATGGTCATGTACATGAACTTATCAGCATCTGCCTTGAACACGTGAGGCACAAATGACAGATTTTCTTCTGAAAATACTTGAATCATCCCTTGATATACTTCTGGACACAGCCCCTTTCATGATACTGGGCATAGCCGCGGGCGGAGCGGTAAAATCATTTTTCAGCACCGCCTTCATAGCAAAACATCTCAGCGGGGGGAAGTTTCTTCCCGTTGTTAAGTCTGCGGCGGCGGGTGTGCCTCTTCCGCTCTGCTCGTGCAGTGTTGCGCCCACGGCGGCCTCCCTCAAGAAGCAGGGAGCAAACAAAGGCGCAGTATCTTCTTTCCTTATCTCCACCCCTGAGTCAAGCATGGACAGCATAGCACTGACCTATGTTCTCATCGACCCCATAATGACCGTGATCCGCCCCGCGGCGGCTTTTCTTACCGCAACAGCCGCAGGTATCGTTCAGAACTTTCTGCCCGGAGAAGAGGAAAATCAGCCTGATGGGGGGACAGGGCATGAACATCATGTGGAAAAAGTTGCAGAAGGCACATTCTTTAAGCGTCTTAAAGACGGGCAGGTTTACGCCTTCTTTGATCTCTGGCGTGAGCTTCTGCCTTGGTTCGCTTTGGGCATTGCAGCCGCAGGGGTGATACACGCCCTGATTCCGCCTTCATTTTTCGAGAACAATTTCGGAGGCGGAATAGGCGGAATGCTCATCGTGCTTATGGCTGCGATGGGTATGTATATATGCTCCTCTGCTTCCACTCCCATAGCCGCCGCCATGATCCTGAAAGGGATGAGCCCGGGAACTGCGCTTGTGTTCATGCTGGCGGGGCCTGCGGTGAATGTGGCTTCTTTGGGGATGATCACCTCCATTCTCGGCAAAAGGGGCGCGGCGGTGCACATAACGGTTCTGGCTCTGTGCACTATCGCCTTCGGGCTGACGGTGGATGTGCTGTATCTTTATATGGGCGCATCCGCGGCAGCTTCCGTATCGCAGACAGGGGAGATTCTTCCCGCGTGGCTTCAGTGGCTTTCTGTTGCCGTGCTCGCAGGGACGGCTCTTCTCCCTCTGCTGATGAAGAAAAAAGAGGTAATGAGCGAATGTTCATGTGATTCAGGCTGCTGCGGCTCTTCAAAGTGAAATTTGTTCTGGCATTATAAATCTTTTCTCTATATATTCGCATTCATATTCAACTTTGCGGAGGTATAGAAAATGGGCGGTTGCTCACAGGACGAATCGAGCTGCGGCAGTTGCAGCTCCGCCGGCGCATGCAGTACCGACGAAAAACAGAAACACACGGATGAGCTGATTAAGAAGAGACTTTCAGACATCAAATACAAGATCATGGTTATGAGCGGCAAGGGGGGCGTCGGGAAATCCACCGTCAGCGTAAGCCTTGCCTCAATGCTTAACGCCATGGGCTACACAGTAGGCATTCTTGACGCCGATATCCACGGCCCCAACATCCCCAAGATGCTCGGCATCACCAAAAAAGGCGCCATGAGCGGCGAGGACGGCATAGTCCCCTTTGAACCCATAGAGGGTCTCAAGGTTATGTCGGTCGGCTTTCTTGTTGAAAACGACGATGACGCCATAATATGGCGCGCCGCCATCAAGCACAGCATGATACAGCAGTTCATAAGCGATGTGGCATGGGGCGAGCTTGACTTCCTCATAATCGACCTTCCCCCCGGAACAGGGGATGAACCTCTGTCCGCCGCGCATGTAATAGGCAATGTGGACGGAAGCGTCATTGTCACCACTCCTCAGGACGTTGCTCTGCTTGACTCACGCAAGTCCGTGACATTCAGCAGAAAGCTGAATGTGCCTATTTTCGGCATAGTGGAAAACATGAGCGGTTTCTGCTGCCCCCACTGCGGCGGAGGCGTTGACCTCTTCAAAACAGGCGGAGGCGAGAAGGCGGCTCTTGAACTCGGCGTCACCTTCCTCGGCAAAATTCCCCTTGAGCCTCAGGTCGTGCAGGACGGCGACTCCGGCACTCCTCATGTTATCGGCCATCCCGGTTCGCCTGTGGCCAAGGCAATGAAGGAAGTGACCATAAAAATTCTCGAGCAGACAATAAAAAAAGAGGGGTAAGCCCATGAAAATGCCTAAGGTGCTTTTTGTATCGAGTGAAATTGCTCCCTACGCTAAGACGGGCGGGCTGGCGGATGTCGGCTCCTCCCTGCCTAAGGCATTGAAATCCGAAGGGGCGGACGTGATAAGCGTCATGCCCCTTTACTCCTCAATCAACCGTGCAAAATACGGACTCGCCGTGGTTTTTCAGTCCGCCTGCGTCCACATGGGCAACTGTGAGGAATGGTACAGCGTGTACAAGGCATCCCTCGGCGGGGTTGACACCTATTTCATAGAATTTTCCAAATACTTTGACCGTCCGGGGATTTATCACACAAAGGCGGGCGAATACGCCGACAATGCCTATCGATTCGCTTTCTTCTGCCGTGCGGCAATACAGACGGCCAAAGACCTTAAATTCAAGCCTGACATAATCCACTGCAACGACTGGCAGACAGGCCTCATTCCCTACTACATCCGTAAAGGGGAGGACTTCTTCTACAACGGCACAAAAACTGTCATGACAATCCACAACATAGGCTATCAGGGCATCTTCGGAACCGATGTGCTGGAGTATGCCAAAATAGACCCCGCTGATTTTCACGCGGAGAGCTTTGAATCATTCGGGGGTATAAACTTCCTCAAAGGGGGCATAGCCCACGCAGATAAGATCACCACAGTCAGCCCCTCATACGCTAAGGAGATTCAGGATGAGGTGGGCGGCGGCGGTCTGCACCTGCTTCTTTCATACCGCAAATACGATCTTGAAGGGATACTCAACGGAATAGACTCTGATGAGTGGAACCCCGAAACAGACACATATATTCCGCAGAAATTCAGCGCGGAGACCCTTCATCTTAAAAAAGCGAATAAGCTGGCTCTTCAGGAGCGCTTTAAGCTGGAACAGAATGAGAACATAGCCCTCTTCGGCTTTGTGGGCAGGTTTGCCGGACAGAAAGGACTGCACCTACTCCGCTACGCCGCGGAAAAAGCGCTTAACAGCATGGTCTGTCAGTTTGTAATAATCGGCAGCGGCGAAACGGAATATGAACAGTACTTCAGCGGGCTTCCTTCCCTGTATCCCATGCGCGCGGGCTCATTCATTGGCTACAGCGAGGAGGCGGCGCACCTGCTTGAAGCGGGGGCGGATTTCTTTGTCATGCCCTCCCTCTACGAGCCCTGCGGACTGAACCAGATGTACAGCCTCGCTTACGGAACACTCCCTGTTGTCCGTGCCACCGGCGGTCTTGACGATACTGTGAAGAACTATAATGAAGAAACAGGCGAAGGCACGGGTTTCAAGTTTGATCTCATTGACGGAGAAGCCCTTTACAACACAATAGGCTGGGCGGTGAGCACTTATTACGACAGACCGCACCATATTGAAAAGATGCGCAAGGCCGCCATGAAGGAAGATTTCGGCTGGAAAAACTCCGCCCTGCGTTACATAAATCTTTACAAAAGTGTTACGGCTGTATAATATCAGCCAGCTTACGGTTATCACTGCGGAAGATAACCGGTTATTTTCCCCATCTGTATTTTGAATAGTTAATTTTGTTAATAGTTTCCGAAAATCGTTGTCATTTACGGACGAAGGAATGATCATGAATCTTAACAATATTTTATTATTCATATACATAGCTTTTATATTCTGCGGAGGCTTATCGTGAGAAGCGAGATTGAGGTCTTCA
>JBFWJG010000006.1:0-66147 GCA_050253335.1 Deferribacterales bacterium
GTCTTAGCGGAGGGGTTACACCTGTACCCATTCCGAACACAGAAGTTAAGTCCTCCAGCGCCGATGATACTTAGCTAAGAGAGAGCTTGGGAGAGTAGGTCACCGCCAGAGATTAAAATATGAAGGCTCGATGTCGAAAGATGTCGGGCCTTCCTGCGTTTAGGGTTATCTTCCGTCATTCTGAGGGCAGAGCCCGAAGAATCTCTGCTTAAGAGGTTCTAAATAACTTAAAAAGTCACTTGTGACTTCTACAGAGTTGATTCACTAAATAATTCAATAAAAATCAGTCAGATACCTGAATAGCCCATGATTATGACAATTAATATTAAAAACTTAACATCTTTTAGCTTTGCATTTATGCAGCATTAGAACTATGGTTTAGTATCAGGTGTAAGTTTCATGCAGAAAGTAACTGCTTTGATCTGCCTGTAATCGAATAATCTTATCTATTGAATAACCATCTTTCTGCTTGACTGAATAACTGATATGAAGCTTACGAAGACACCCCGACGGAGATAAAATGAATCGCGTTATTTTACTGATTGCTTTCAGCGTTATGCTACTTAACAATTCTTTAGCCGTTAGTGCCGCGATGTATGAGCCTAAGCCTGATGAACTGAAGATTATCAGTCAGATAAAGAAATCCGCCTCGCCTTTGCTTTATGAACAGCTCGCTGAATTGCGCATGAAAATTTCTGCTGAAGAGTATGAAAACTGGCGCAGAAGCGGGAGTCCGGCACATTTAAAAAAATCAATACATTACGCTGCTTCCGCAGGGGAGCTCAGTCCGGAATGGGACAGACCTAAGGCGCTTCTTGGCCTGATATACACTGAGTTTTCACAGGACAGGGAAGCACTTGAGCTTGCGGCCGAGCTTTTGTATGAGGCTTCAGTGCTGAATCCTGCAAATGCTTCTGCCCGCCTTCTTCTGGCACAGACACTTACGAAGCTGGGCAGGTTCTGGTCTGCAATAGAGGTCTACAAGGAGCTTTTCAGCGAAAGCGAGTCAATGATCACGGGGATAAACACAGCGCCGCTTGCCGTCTGCTACATACTGGACGGACGTATAAACGCGGGTGTGATTTATTTCAGCGAACTGCGCCGCAAATATCCTGAGAACGACGCACTGCTGATTCCATATGCGGTGCTCACCAGACACAGCGGTAAAAAAGACGAGGCTGTAAAACTGCTGAAATCATTCAGCACCGACAGGAAAGAGGCAAAAGAATACGTCAAAGAACTGTTGGAGCAGTGGGAAAAGGAGGATTCTGATGAACCCCGTTAGGCTTCTGCTTTTTCTCACTGTATTTCTTATATCTTTGCCGACGCTTTCTGCTGAACCGGATTATAGTGACCTCTCTGAGGTTTTAAGAATATTTGAGGATTCACGTCTTACGCGCGATTTAAAAAATTCATCCAATACAGAAGCCAAGAAAGCTTTTATAAGCACGCTGGAAAACAAGGTTTATAAACCTGCTGACGCTGAAACTGTAAGGTATGTGAACCAGCTGCCGGAATATGAGGGCAAGAGAATTGTTACTCACGATTTCAGAACGCCCGGAGATAAGGGAATGTCTGTCAACACTGACAGAGATGTCCGCCTGCTCGCTGAAGTTGAGCCGGGCAGATGGGTTGAAGTACCCGCTGAGAAGTGGAAGAACGTTTACTATAAAGAATTTGCCAAACGGACAGGCTATGTCTCGTCCGGTTCTGACAATGCGGCAGAAACTGCGAAAATAGAAGCGCATGCAGAAAAATTCCGCCAGATGGCAACCGACCGTTTCCATATGGAGGCAAGCCACGATTACTCAGACTATAATCTGAAAGATAAGTCATACAGAATAAGCGTTTCAGCCTCAGGAACCGAGTCCGTTTCCAATATTTCATCTGTTAAGTCGGGGGATGGGCTTCTGATCAACGCTGAGAGCATGGCGATGATGTATTTTCAGAAATCGTGGGATCAGCTGAGACAGGCGGAAAATACCGCCGCTGAAAGCCAGAGGAGTATGCACACAGCGGAAGCCCTGGCGCAGATGAAGAAGGGTGTGGAAACTCTGGATGCTGTGCGCGAATCATACCGGAAGCAGGGCTACGATGTCGGAAAACTGCCCGATAATTTCATTCAGGCCGCCGAGATCATAAAATCTGTGCAGGGAACAAGCGCAACGGATGTCGATGGAGTTGTGAGAAACCTTCAGGAACACGGCTTCAGAAATCCTGCCGAGTTTGCGGAGAACATGCGCGGGCAGACTGAGTCGCTCAAACTGGCACAGAAAAGAGCACCAAGCGCCCCTAATCTGAAACTTGAAACTGCAGGAAAAATCGTGGGATTTGCAGGAGATGTGATGTCCGTGGCTCAACGGCTGAAAGAGGCCGAGCAGGGAAGCCACCTCTTCTGGAATTTCAGCAGTGAGGACACAAAAACTGAAAGAGCTCTGAAAACAGCGGCAGTGGCGGCGGCGGAGCTTATTCCCGTACCTGTTATTGACGCTCTTGAAAGGGGCTGGAAAACTGCCGGAAGAGCTGAGGAGTATCTGGAGCATTACAGGGAGCATCTTGAAAGAGGGGGCACCGGATGGGAAGTGCATCCTGCTTTTATTATGTTCGCTGTGGCCTCAACAGTGACATATGAAACTGCCGCATCCATGACCGTTGATCCGCTCATAGCAGGAGGACAGGCTGTTATGGAAGGAGGCCGTCTTGCTGCGGATGCCGCTTCTAACTTTCTTGAGAGCTTTGAACGGGCTAAGTCCGAAAAATTACAGCAGGAAAAAAAATCAGCAGTTTATCAGAGGATGGCTGAACTTGATCTCGGAGAAATCAGAGGCTACAGAGGCAGTGCCGGCGGACGATCCCTGTATGATGAAATCGGCTACGGCGAGATGCTGTTTTTTCAGACAGACAGAAACAGCAAATGGACTGAGGCGTATTCCACAAAGTGGGAGCTGAGGCTCCCTGACGGACGGAGCATAACCCTCAGGGGGAGATTAAGCGCCGCTGATGCTTCCTCCGCAGAGGCTTCATTTGCGATACCGAATGGTTTTCCCCTGGGGAAATATACAGTCATACTGAGAGTTTATGAAACCGGGAGCCTGCTTCAGGCGGACTGGCGGGAGAAGGAGTTCTCTCTGAACTCCGGCGCGGGTATAGGCGTGATTAATGCATACTCAGGCAACTTTCCTGAGAAAGGCGGGGCAATTCTCAGAGGCGATGCTTTCGTGGGGGATATACTTGCCTTTGAAGCCGCCGTAAACGGTATATGGGACGAAAGATACGAAGTGCAGTGGCTTGTGGGCGGAGAAAACTACAAAACCTCCGCCGGAAACAGCGAAAATGCAAACAGGCTCAGGTTTGATTCCACCGGAATGAACAAGGGGCTGTACGAAGTTGCGGTGCGGCTCATAGATATTTCCGGAAGCGTGAGGAAGATAGCCTCATTCGGAAAAGTGCAGATCGTTCTTAAAGAAAAAGTAAAGAAGATTAAACCGTTTAAGATAAGCTCATACATTGATAAATACGGCGGAAAACCTCTTCCTGCTTATGTTCAGAACGGGGATGTTCTTGCGTTTCAGGCAGAGATAGAACATCCGGACTCTCCGGAATATGCTGTTCTTTACTGGCAGGTGTATGACTCCGCAGGAAGGCCTGTTCAGGGGCTTTCAAAGCAGGAGCAGATTTATGAGTCAGGAGGCGTGAAGAAACACGGGTTCATGTTCCGCGCCGAAGATCTCCCCGACGGGGATTACACAGTGGGGCTTACCCACATTTTTGCATCCGCCCCTGAAAAACGGACGCAGTCCTCAGCGAACTTCCGTCTTGCTCAGTCTGTGAGGATTAACGAAATATGGGTTTCGGTCAGTCCGGATGAAAAAAAGCATCACTTTGTTATCCCGCCCGAAAAAGACGCATTTCTGTATATTACATACTCTCTGGGGAAGGGGGTCAGCAAGGCTGAGATAACCCTTTCGGCTAAGGACAAGGCAGGCCGGATAATAGAGTCCGTTACGGCTCAGCGTCCGAGAGAAGGGGAAAAGCCTCCGTACAGGATAGGGCTTCTTGTTCCTCACGAAAAAATTCCCATGAACGAGAATGTTACATTCGATGCCGCAATAACTTCAGCAGACGGGAAAAAATACACCGGAGCAGTTCAGTTCAGTAAGGAAAGCTACAAAGTGGTTCTGAATGTTCCTGATGAAATACAGTCAGGAGTGACAGTTCATTTCAGCGCAAAAGCTCCCGAGAGTTTTCAGCAGCCTTTTAAAATCAGCGTACAGGCTGGCGGCGGACTGACGCTTGGGCATGTGCCCGGCGCTCTGAACGGCACAATAACCGGAATCTCAGGGGATACCAGCAGGCTGGGTGATCTGAAAATAAGCATTACCGACTCGGCAGGCAGAAACGCCTCTGTCTGGGAGCGTATTCATATATACCCCCGTCAGAAAGCGCCTAAGACTTCTGCTCCGGCGTATACATACACTCCTCCGGTATCTTCATTTCAGCCGTCTGTGCCCCCCGCCCCCGCTCAGACTCCGCAGGCGCCCCAGCCCTCTGCATTTTCCGCATCCGGCTCATCAGCGGATTACACATCAATAGGGAAACAGAGATGGGCGGAAGCAGCGGAGAAGATACTGGGCAGGACAGTTCACAGCTGTTTCAGAACAGCGGCTCCGCAGTCATACCAGCAGATGCGGAAGATTCTTCTTAATTCCTCTGTTGACCATGCGGCTATAGGCAGGATGAACAGCTCCGAACTCAGTTCCTTTGTTATGGAACAGGAAAAAAAGGTTGCTGTCACCGTTTATAACACTCTGATGCAGGGCGGAATAAGCGGAAACTGCGCCGAAAGCTGCATCAGTCAGCTTTATTCAGGCGGATTGATAAGTTATTCACAGGTTAACGCCTTTAAGGAAAAAAACAAGCCAAAGCCCAAAACAGTTTACTGGGTTGTTCTGGAACAGAGCGGAACGGTTTCGGCAGGCACATACAAGCCAAGATACAGCGCACGGATTGTCACCGGAACTGCTCCGCCCGCAACAGGATTTTCAGGCAGGCATCCCTCTTCATCCGCTCATTACATGAATTCCACTAAGGCATACGGCACACTCAGCCGTGATGAAGCGCAGAGAATAGTTTCAGACATCGGATCGGGCAGAGGCTCCGCTGTTTTTGCAAGGACATCAAGCGATCATATAGGGATTAAATGGGGCGGAAACCCCGGCACACCGCTTGTCACATACGGACAAGGGGTTCAGGAAGCTATGAGAAAATGAATGATATATCCGGAGGAACAGGAATGAGAAGAAAAATATCGTCTTTAAGGAGATCGGCATACCTGCTGACTGCGGTGCTTGCGGCTGTTCTGATCTACGGCTGCGGAGCCGGAACGCAGATCTCATCCGTTTTTAAGAACAGCAGTGAAGTATTCTTCGAAAAAAAAGCGGTTGCAGCCGGAGGAGATGCTCAGGCTCAGTTTGAGATTGCTGAAGCTTATGAAAAGGGTGAGCAAGTCAGTGTTGATTATGCTGAGGCGGCATCTTGGTATCGGAAAGCGGCGCTTCAGAGCCATGCCGGAGCTATGGGACGGCTGGGGCGGCTTTATGAAGAGGGAAAAGGAGTTGAGGAGAACAAGGCAGAAGCCCTGAATCATTATCTCAAAGCGGCAGAGCTTGGAGATGTTTTTGCTCAGGGTGGAGCAGGCGCTATATTATACAATGTCAGGAAAAACTACACCGAAGCTCTTAAATACCTGCGCCCTGCTGCGGATAAAAATGACCCCAGAGCTCAGTATGAACTGGGAAGCATGTATTACTTCGGAAGCGGAGTTAAGCAGGATTACGCTGAGGCCGTCAGATGGTTTAAACCGGCAGCTGATCAGGATTATGCTCCGGCTCTGTTTCGGCTTGGGAAATGCTATGCAGATGCCAGAGGGGTGGAGCGGGACGATGCTGAAGCTGTGAGACTGTACAGAAGGGCAGCAGAGCAGGAACATGACTCTGCCATACTTAATCTCGGATGGATGTACAGCAACGGCAGAGGAGTATCTAAAGATTATAAACGCGCTGCGGAGCTTTACCTGCAATCTGCGGAGAAGGGAAATGCTCGCGGTATGGCAAATATAGGCTATTACTATAAAAACGGCATTGGTGTGGAAAAAAATACGGCTGAGGCAGTCCGGTGGCTGTCAAAAGGGGTTAAAAAAGGGGATTCATTCGCCGCTGATAATATACAGAGCCTTTACGAAAGCATGGGATACGGACTGGTTAAGCATGATGAGGGGCAGACTTCTCTTCAGGATTATCTCCTGAACAGATTAAATAATAAATGGAATATCACAGACGTTAAAGGTTCAAAAGACGGCGGTGCGGTGCTTTTAAGGACTGTGAACAAACAAACAAAAAAAGCTGAGTTTTCCTTATGGAACTATGATTCCGCCAGAAAAGAGTTCAGAAACGGATGGTTCAGAGTGACTGTTGATGAAAAAAAGCTGTCCGGCTCGTTTGATATTTCCCCTGACAGCTCTTCGCTGGTTCTGCTCGCCAGAACAGGAAACAACTGGGCATTGAACATTCTCAGAAAAGACAGTCAGGAGTTTATTGTTTTAAAGAGAGATAACTGGGTGATGACCTCCGGTGTGAACACTCAGGCTTTCTTCAACGAAACTGGCGACAAAATAATAGTCTTCTGGGAGGGGTCTTCAAGCCAGCATGCTGACTATACAAATAAATATTTTATTATTTACTCTGCGGCATCCGGCGGACAGCTTGCTGTCAAAGGTCATTATTCCGGAGCTTTGCTGAATATCCGTGCGGAACCGTCGGATAAATTTATCGCCGCGTCAGTGACGGCTCACAATCTCAATTATTTTTTCAGTTTGCCCGATTTTAATGAAATAGCCAATATATACAGCTTATTGCCAACTCTGTCCGGCTTCAGCAGCGACGGTTCTGTGATCTTTTATCAAAATTCAAAAAATTCTAGGCCTATACAAAAGGGAGAATTAGGCTACAGCTCAGAACAAGAAGAGTTTGATAAACTGAAGCTCACTCCTGTATTTGTTAAAAGTAAGCCTGCTTTCGGAACTGAGAACAGGCTCCTTCTGCTCGGCGAAGATTATTTCATTGAAGGCATGGCTGAAAATAACGAAACGGTGATTATAAACAGAACTCCGGTTCCTAAAAATGCGCAGGAAGCAATTGATGCAGTTTATGTTCAAAGTGACGGTGCTTGGCATATATTTGCTGAAAATGGCCTTGTTAGGATTCCTGCGGCGAATGCTTCTGCTGTCAAAGCATCAAAAATTCTGAATGAAGCGAAAAAATATCAGGATGCAGGATTTGAGCAGCAGGCTGTCAGCAAAATATACGAAGCGGCAGGAATCGATCCCCTGCTAAGTGAATTGAGCAGTGTGGATGTCTATGTAAACCTCTCGGAACAGAAAATGACTTCTGAAAGCATCGGAAAAGTTACAATTCGTCTTGCGGAGATGCTTCCTGATGAAAACAGACCGGATCTTCTTTTTGTTTACGGTATTTTTGCTGTTAAAGCGGGTCATCCTGCTTTGGCTAAAAAAACTGCGGAAAGAATAAGGCAGATTCAGAATATGCCCAATGATAAATTCAGCCGTAACACTGCATATGCCTCCGTTCTGGAAGCTATGATGGATATTGACGCGAATCTGGTTGATAGAGGATATAACCTTATGATGGCAAATGAAAAGCATATCAAGGGAAGTTCTGAGCTGAAACAAGCTGTTCTTGATTATCCTCAGTATTTTGCAGTTCTATACAAAGACAGAAAAAAGCTGGCGTTTCTGTTAGGCATTGATGAGAAGGATCTTCCGCAGGCAAAACAGGTTAAACCGGAACCGCAGGCTTATCCGGATATAAGCGGGAAAATAATTCAGCCTTTGTCGTCTCCTCCTCTGCTGGAGAAGAGCCCGCAGATGCCTCTGCCCGAAGAACCCAAGCAGGACAAGGGAGTGCCCAAGGGCAGGGTGCTGGACTGAACCTGCGGAAAGCAGTGCCGTATTTGTTCGGATATTCCTGTATTCCGTCTATTCCGCGGCGCTGATCTTCCTCAGGAGTTCGTCCGCGGTCAGCATCCCCGCATATTCCACAGGCGAGGTTTTGTCGGGGTCGTAGTTATAGTTAATGGAGGCGGCTGCTGAAAAAGGGTTTGTGATGGTTTTTGTCATGAAGGAAAGCCCCGCGAGCAGACCGCCCAGATTAACAGGAGATTCCTTCACTTTCGCGTAACTGGTGACCGGCTCAAAGTGTCTGACTGAACTCCGCCTGATGTCTGTGAGTGAAAGATTGTCAAAAGTTAAATAGGCCTCCCAATAGTTTCCTGCTGAACCGAAACCGCCGAAGCCGCTGCCGTAAGTTTTGATAATAATGCTGCTTATACTGCATGTGAGAAAATAGTCTGCGTCCTCAGGGATTCTCCCTGGATCTGCCTGAAGAACTGCAATTCCGGATCTGTAAAACTCATTAAAAAAGCCGTGTTCGGCCAGAACCAGTGAAGAGTTGTGCATTGACTTCTTCTGGCTGACCGACATGCCGAATATCCAGTATTGTTCTGCCTGCGCCACCCCTTCATGGTGTGCGGACTTAATTGTGGTTCCTGTTTTTGAGCACCCTTCCGAGTACCATTTTTTGCTCACGGCTTCGGACTGTACCTTTATCCCCACAGGAGGGATGACCGTATAGGGCAGGCTTCTTGTTCCTGTGCAGCCTGAGATTAGAATAATGAGAATAAGAACGGCGGAAGCTTTCATTGATAACTCCGTCTGCTGTTTTTAAAATTATAATCCAAACCCGAGCTTTGTGCAGAATTGAAAGAAAAAAAGCAGGATTATTACTTAGAGGGAGCCTGAACATGAGCACCGGACATGATGCGCGGTTTAATGTTGCAAGAAGAGAGATTCTTCACTGCGTTCAGAATGACCTTATCTGTATTTTGAGGCACTCTGCGCCATTCTGAGGGCAGAGCCCGAAGAATCTCTGTTTCAGAGGTTTCGCAGTGATTTATGCAATTCCACGGATGGAACCCCGCCGTGCGTTGTAAATCAGAACAGCATGATTATCTTCATGCCGCCGTTGCTTTTTTCGATGGAGAGGTTGCCGCCGTGTTTTTCCATGATGACGCTTGCGATGACAATCCCCCAGTAGTCAAAGCTCTGGGAAAGCATGTTGTGGTTCCATGGCTGGCACATTGTCTCAAGCACAGGCTGGGGAACATCAAGATCATCAACATAAATGCTGATAGCGAACCTTCCGTGGAGCACTTCAGTTGTGATTTTGAACTTCATGGGGGGCTCGTCGCCGAAGTAGCGTATTGTGTCCTTGAGAATATAGCAGAAACCTAGTTTCAGGAAGTTTTTGTTGGCCTCCATCCTGCATGAGCGTGTAAACCGGAAGGTACAGTCGATCTCGTAATGATCAAGAAAATTATACAAAAAGGCGGAGAAGGTTTTATCAAATTTCTTCAGTGAGACGGCACGGATCAGGCCATGGAAAAAGTCTGCTATGTCAAGATTATCGGTATATTTGAGATTGATTACGTTTGTATAATCGTTGTATCCGGTTACAATTTCCTCGATGAGCTTAAACTTGTCGTCAACAATCTGCCAGCGGTGCTTCATCATGTCCGTCTGTTCGCCTGATTCCTTTATTTTTTTAAGAAATCCGCCTGCCACAGTGAGCGCATTGAGGATGTTGTGGGAAAGGTGTCTGGAAAGTCCTGATACAATGGCCTTTTCCTCAAGATATTTCATCTGCTTCTCAAGCTGAAGCTTTCTGCTGATATCCTGAAAAATAAGCTCATAGTGGATATCCTTCCCTTTTATCAGGGTCATATACCCCTGAATATCGATATATTCGCCGTCCCGCTTCTTCAGACGGGCGTTTATATCGCCTATTGTGTCGCCCACAAGGGATTTGAGCCCTTCAACAAATTCAGCGCGCCTGTCCGATTCGAGAAGGAGGATGAAGTTCATCCTTTCTGTCTGTTCCTTGGCGTATCCTGTGGTTGTTGAAAACTTGTTGTTGGCGAAGATGATTTCCCCGCCTTCATTGATCTCGACTATGCTTTCGCCGGCGGAGTTTATAATGTTTTCCAGCTTATTTTTAAGGAACTGGATCTGGTTGTTCTTGCTTTCTATCAGGTTATACAGCTCAACCAGACCCTTGTTTGCCTCTGAAAGAAGGGCGTTCTGTTCTTCCAGAGCTCTGAGCTTGTTTATGCGGGGCGAAATGGAGTAGCCTTTTATTATCAGGCGCAGGGAGTTTATGATTACTTCAGGCGCCTCAGACGGGGATATACAGAGGACATCGTTATATTTATCGTTTGTGATTAGTATGTTAACCTTGTCTTTTGACGTGTTTTCATAGCTGTCCACAACCAGAATGTCAGCCAGATCGGGGCTGGGAGTAAATGAAAACTGCCTGCTCAGTCCGGAGTCGATCTCCGGATAAGCCCCCAGGCTTTTAAATATCCGGGCTTCCAAGCTCGAGTATGAGCTCCTTTCTGATGGATTCGAGTGTTTGCTCATCAGTTATTTTTTCTCCGTTCAGATCCGTGAGGTAGAACGAGTCCACAACCTTGTCGACATCGGTGGAAATTTTTGCCTTGATAAGGTTGAGTCCAAGTTTTTTAAATATTCCCAGGATGTTATACAGAAGCCCCAGTCTGTCTTCGGTAAAGATATCAAGGATGGTGTACTGGCCTGATATCTCGTTGTCGAAGACTGCCTTGTCTTTTCTGTATGCAACCGGAGATTGTTTCTTTCCGAAAACAGCCTGCTTGCTTTCAAGGGCGCGGTCTATGTCAAAATTGCCGAGGACGGCTTCCTTAACCCTTTTAACCATATTATCACACTTTTCTTCGATACTGTCTCTCTGATCCCACGGGTTCTGGACAATAAGCTTGTCAATTGTGATATTATTGGCGAGGGTGTTGATCTGCGCCCACATAATGTTGAGCCCCAGAGAGGAAAGCGCTCCCGCCATTCTGCGGAGCACGCCTGCGTAGTCCTGTGTGCAGACGCTGATCTCGATTCCGCCCAGATCCTCTCTTAGTTCGGTCTCTATAATTACATCATGGCTGTTTTTAACCTTAACGGCAAGATGAAGCAGCCGGATTATATGCCCAACGGAGTTGGTGTAAAGAAGCTCTTCGTCTATGCTTTTTGCTAGCTCCTGAAGCTCCTCGTTGTCCGCTGTGCGCTCAAGCAGTTTTTCCCGCTTGCGTGAGATAACTTTTTCCTGTTCCTGCTCAAGGTTTTCTGTGTCAAGGCTGTTGAGCGCCTTTTGATAAAGCTCGCTCAGGAGCGAGTGCCGCCATTCGTTAAAAACCTTGCCGCCGACGGCGTTCATGTCGGCGTATGTCAGGAGAAAGAGAAGCGCAAGCTCCTCTTTGGAGCTTATGTAGTTGAGGAAGTGGCGTATTACCTCCACATCGTGAATATCCCTTCTCTGGGCTATTTTGCTCATGAGGAGATGGTGCAGCACAAGGTTCGAGACCACGTCCGTGTCATCCATACTCATCCCAAGACGGCGGCAGATTATCTTGCTCATGCGCGCGCCGACTTCGGAGTGGTTTTTACCCTGCCCCTTGCCTATGTCATGGAGAACAACCGAAAGCGCCAGAAGATCCTTCCTCTCAATTTTGTTCAGCACTTCCAGATAGATCGAGAGGTGCGGGGGATTGTCCAGAAGAAGCCTGTCTATATATCCGAGAGCGAGAAAAGTGTGCTCGTCCACTGTGTAGTGGTGGTAATAATCGAACTGCGGTTTGCAGTCAATCTCCTCAAACTCGGGAATCATTGCCTGAAGCACTCCTGCTTTCGCCATCCGTGTGCATATTTCGGATGAATCAGGGAAGCGGGAGAGGATCTTGAGGAAAAGCTCGCCGTACTGGCGGATGTATTTGCCGTCAATCATATAGAGGCTGGCGCGTATCGCGTCATATGTGCTGTCGGAGATTTTAAGTCCCTGAACCGAGGCAAACATGAAAACAGTCAGCAGTCTTTTTGGTTTTTCAATGAACACGCCTTTGTTTTTCAGGGTAAGCTGGTTGCCGTATTTTATAAACCCCTCGCCTAGATCGGAGACCTTGACTGATTTGCGGTGAAGCATTTTCAGTGTGAGTTCGGACATTGTGCGGTTGATTACCCTTTCGGTTATTTCCGCTATGGACTTTGCGTTTTTGTAGTAATCCCGCATAAAGTTTTCAACGCTCATTATTGTGGATGTGGAGCGGTAGCCGAGAACCTCCGCCAGATCCTTCTGTGCGTCGAGGCTCATTATATCGTATTTACGGTTATGGTAATAGTGAAGCTCGTTGCGGATTTTGAAAAGAAACTCGGTGGACTTATCCAGAGCGGCGAGTTCATCCGGCATGAGCATATTGTTGTCTATAAGCGCCTTGAGGGAGCTTGTCTTGAACTGTATTTTGCAGATCCAGCAGATTGTGTTTATGTCCCGCAGGCCGCCGCTCCCTTCTTTGATGTTGGGTTCCAGACGGTAAATGGAATCCCTGAACTTGCTGGAGCGTTTTCTCACGGACTGGATCTTGCTGAGGAGAAAGGCGTTCACGCCTTTTTCCGCCAGACGGTCGTTCATGACCGAGCGGAACAGGTCATAAACACGGGTGTCTCCGGTGAGAAAACGGTTGTCTATGAAGGATGTGCGCACAACATCATCCTCAAGGGCGGCATCCGCCACTTCGCCTATCTCTTTTATCTGGATTCCCGGGTTTGTGCCGATGTCCCACATATCCGCCGTGAAAAGGCTCAGAAACTCCTTCTGCTTTTCGGTGAGCTCACCTTCATGGAGTATGAGAAGATCAATGTCCGAGTGAGGAGCCATCTGCTTGCGGGCATATCCGCCCAGAGCAAGGAAAGACAGCCCTCCCGCATACCATGAATGTTTCTGAACCAGAGTCATGATAAGCTGATCCACCAGTGAGGTTATGTTCTCCAGAACCTCTTTTGCTGTGCGGCCTTTTGTTCTGCTGTCTTCCTTTATGCGGTTCCACTGTTCTTTGTAGCTTTTTTTTATGTTGTTTGCGTCGATCATGTCATCCTATTGATAAACAAAATTTTCAAAATATATGTCTTTTGCCGCTTCCGGACCGTAAGCCGCGGTCAGGGTGCGTTCTATATTTCTTTTCAGGGTTTCCTTCCCCGCGGGGGAATCAAGCATTGAAGGGCTTGTCATGCTTATGGCCTCCGTTACGGCCGCTGCCGTGCTGTCGGTGTTTTTCCCCATAAGTCCTGCGGCTTTGCCGTTTTCGGTGCTGATGGTTACATCAAGACGGACATAAACGCTTCTTCCGCCTTCGGAGGTGGTGCCCACCACATCTTTAAGCTGAACATGGTATTCACTGCCTATTTTAACTGTTTTGGATGAGTAGGAGCGGAAAACGCTTTTGTCGTTGTCAATCATGTTCTCAAACATGGGAACAAAGCTCTGCCTGAACTGAAAGATATATATCAGCAGGAGAACAGCAAGGATAATATATAATGCCCGAAGGATGTATTTCTTCATATACTGTATTTTAGCAGAATAAGAGAAATGAGAAAATAGAAAAGCCTTCCTTTTTGAATGCAAAGGATATATGGTTTCACCATGTTAGACGCAGATTCCCTCGGGATGAATACAAAAGGCGCCCGCTTCTTCTGGAAACGGACGCCTTCCGGGTTTATCGTAGAAAACCTACAGGGTTCTGTAATTTTAAAAAAAACAGACGGATCTCCACCATCTATGAATATTTACATTTATACCTTCGGATGCAAAGTAAATCAAGTGGAAAGTGAACACCTTATCGGCAGAGCGGCCGAAAACGGCCTGACTGTTGTCGGCGAGGCTTCTCTGGCTGACGCCGTCATCATCAACTCCTGCGCGGTTACTGAGCGTGCGGTCAATAAGATGCTTTCGCTTTTGCGTAAAATAAAAAAGAACAGACCCGATGTTTTCGCACTGGTGACAGGCTGCGCGGCTGATCTTCTGACAGAAAAACTTAAAGAGAGCGGCACAGACATTGTTGTGACCAACGCCGGAAAGAAGGACGCGGTTGAATATCTGCTTGAAAAGCGGGATTTTTACAAATCCATAGAGACAAGAACCGTGCTTGACATAGGCTACACGCCGATGAAAAGCCGCACAAGAGCTTTTGTGAAGATTCAGGACGGGTGCGATTCCTTCTGCTCATACTGCATTATCCCCATGCTGAGGGGTAAGCCTGTGAGCAAACCGGAAAGCGATGTCATAAGCGAGGTAACAAGGCTTGTGACGGAAGGGCACAGGGAGATTGTCCCTGTGGGGATCCACATAGGCAAATACGGGCAGGATACGGGCTCAAGCCTTGCCGCTCTTCTGGAAAAGCTTGTCGCAGTCGAAGGCGACTTCCGCATACGCCTCACCTCAGTGGAGCTCAACGAGCTGGACGGAAGGCTTGAGGAGCTTTTTCACAATGAAAAAATATGCAGGCATCTCCACATACCGCTTCAGAGCGGCTCAACTGAAATACTGAAAAAAATGAACAGACATTACACCGCGGAAGAGTACATAGACAAGGTCTCCGCTTTTAAACAGAAAATAAACGGCCTCACTGTGGGAGCGGATGTCATAACAGGCTTTCCAGGGGAGACCGAGGAGCATTTTGCCGAATGCGTTAATACCATATGTTCATCAGGAGTTGATTTTCTCCATGTATTTCAATATTCTGACAGAGAAGGAACGGCGGCAAGCGGCATGACGGACAAAGTGAAGGGTGCTGTTAAAAAGACCCGTGCGGAGCATCTGCGGCTCCTCGGCGAAAGGCTCAAGGCCGAAGCCGCGGACAGGTGCATCGGCAAATCTTTCAGAGTGCTCGCACAGAAGGACGGCGGCGGCATTACAGATAATTATTTTGATGTCAGTATGCCCGCAGGCTGTGAACCGAACCGTTTTTACACTATGAAGATAACAGGACGAGGGGAGGACGGCGTTCTGTACGGAGAGGAATAATGGGAAGAAAAATTGTGGTAATAGGCGGTGTTGCCGCCGGAGCGACAGCGGCCGCAAAAGCAAGAAGAACAGACGAAAGCTCGGAAATAACCGTCCTTGAAAAAGGAAAATACATCTCATACGCCAACTGCGGGCTGCCGTACTACACTGGCGGCGTTATCAAACCCCGCAAAAAAATCCTCCTCCACACCCCGGACACATACGGAACACGCTTTAACGCTGATGTTCTGGTGAACACGGAAGCAACCTCCATAAACCGCAGTGCCCGCACAGTTACAGTAAGAGACAAAAACGGTGAAAGGGATATTCCCTATGACAAGCTGATAATAGCAGTGGGCGGCAAAACAATCATTCCGCCCATAAAAGGAATAGACAAAACGCCTTATTTCACCATGCGCACTGTGGATGATGCGGACGCGGTGCGGAAATACATAGAGAAAAACAAGCCGAAAACAGCCGCAATAATAGGCGGAGGGTTCATCGGAGTGGAAACCGCAGAGGCGATGATGCACTGCGGGATAAAAACCACAGTGATCGAGGCGAAGCCCGAGATAATGCCCAATATGCCGGGGGTAGTCGCCATGAACCTCCGTGAGCACATGGAGAGAAAGGGGATAAGCTTCAGGCTCGGCGTATTTGCCCAGAGGGTCGAAAAAACAGTCAAGGATAAAACAGACATAAGCCTTTCAGACGGAACCCTCCTTAAAGCAGACATGCTGTTTCTATGCGCTGGAGTAACGCCCGATACGGCACTCGCCAAAGAGTGCGGCCTTGAGATAGGCCAAACGGGCGGCATAGCGGTGGATGACACCATGCGCACAAGCGACAGGGATATATTCGCCGCCGGAGATGTGGCGGAAAAGCTCAACCGCATCACCGGAAAAAAGGTTCTTCTGCCTCTGGCGGGCCCTGCCAACAGGGAAGGGCGCACAGCGGGCTATAACGCCGCCACGGACGGGGACATGAAGTTTCCGGGGGTGGTCGGCACTTCCATAGTCGGTTTCGACGGATATTCCGCCGGACAGGCCGGGCTCACATACGAGCAGGCTGTTCAGGCGGGGCTGGAGGCGGACTATGTTTACACAGAAGATGCGGACATCGCAGAGTATTACCCGGGGCATACATATATATTCATCATGACTGTTTTTGAGAAAAAGACAGGCAGGCTTCTGGGCTGCGCCGCTTCCGGAGAAAAGGGAGTGGACAAGCGGCTTGACGCTGCTTCTGTTGCCCTTTATGCGGGCTTGAGCGTGTTCGATCTTGAACATCTGGAATTTGCCTATGCTCCGCAGTTCGCAAAAGCAAAGGATAATCTGAACATTGCCGGTTTTGTGGCGTCAAATAAACTGAGAGGAACAGGCTACGCTGTTAATCCGGAGGAGTTCGCCGAGGTGCGCAGGAAAGGCGGAATCCAGATTCTTGATGTGCGCACGCTTAAAGAGCACGACGCGGCCTGTGTGAAAGGTTCTGTGAATATCCCTGTCAATGAGCTGCGCGGCAGGCTCGGCTCCCTTGATCAGTCAAAGCCTGTGTATGTTTACTGCGCCGTGGGCTTCAGGGGCTATCTTGCGGTTAAAATGCTTCGCAACTCAGGATTTGAGGCTTACAATGTCTCAGGCGGGATGGAAACAATCGCGAGGCTCGAAAAAAATCTCTGAAAAATATTCCCTGCGGTTGCATTCCTGGCTCCGCAGTGAGATATTATAGATTACCGGACAGGCACAAAGGGGGATATTCTATGTCTTGCGAACCGGGACAGGTACTGAACGCCGACGGAAGCGGAGGGGCGCGGAGTTCTTCCGTCATTTCCGCTGAAAACTTTATGAAGCTTGCTCCTGAAAGCATTCAGGTGATAGACATACGAACAAAAACTGACTTTGCCAAAGACGGCCTCAAGGGTGCGGTAAATATTTTTCTCCATGACATAGTAAATGAGGCGGATAAGATAGACAAAAGCCGCCCTGTTTATGTATATTGCGCTAACGGCTCCAAAGGCTCCATAGCCGTTATGGTGTTAAGGGACCTCGGTTTCGAGGTTTATAATATAGACGGCGGCATCGCCGCCTTCAAGGAAACAGGGAACATTTAATTCAAGGAGATTTCAGGATGGATACTATTCTCAGAACGGATATGCCGAAACTTAAATTTATCGGCAGCGGAAAGGTCAGGGATATTTATGATCTGGGCGAGCAGATGCTTATCGTCACAACGGACAGAATATCCGCCTTTGATGTCGTTCTCCCCAACGGAATACCCGGAAAAGGGAAAGTTCTTACCAAACTCAGCAAATTCTGGTTCGAAAACACAAAAGACATAGTGGAAAACCACCTTATTACCACTGAAGTGGACGAAATGCCTGAAGTCTGCCGTGAGTACAGAAGCCAGCTTGAGGGACGCTCAATGCTGGTGAAAAAGGCGAAGCCGTTCCCCTTTGAGTGCGTTGTGAGAGGCTATATAACAGGTTCCGGCTGGAAGGACTACAAAGCCACAGGCGAAATCTGCGGCATTAAGCTTCCCGCAGGGCTTATTGAGTCTCAGAAATTCGAAACGCCTCTTTTTACCCCTGCCACTAAGGCGGAAGTGGGCGAACATGATGAAAATGTCTCGTTTGAGAGGATGGCGGCGGATCTCGGTAAAAAGGATGCGGATGAGCTTAAACGCCTCACTGTAGCCGTTTATGAGAGAGCAAGGGACATAGCCGATGCCAAAGGGATCATAATCGCCGACACCAAGCTTGAGTTCGGAATCTATGAAGGGAAGATAATCCTCATTGATGAGGTTCTCACGCCGGACTCATCCAGATTCTGGAAAAAAGCGAGCTATCAGGCGGGCAAACCGCAGGACAGCATGGACAAGCAGTATGTCCGCAACTATCTGGAAACCCTCGACTGGGACAAAAAAGCCCCCGGCCCCAAACTTCCTGATGACGTGGCTCAGAAAACCTCTGAAATCTACCACGGCATTATGGATATATTAATGAAATAGAGTACGTTTTAAGTTATGAAAAAGCAGTTTGTCAGCAACCCGAATCGGGGATTTTTTTTAACTAATCATAGGAGTTCGGTATGAAATTCGGAATTATTCTTCAGTCAAACGATCCCGAAACGGCATGGAACGGAGTGCGCTTCGGTGCCGCATCTCTCAGAAAGGGGCACGAAGTCAAGATCTTCCTTATGAGCAAAGGTGTTGAAAGCATTAAGATAGACAGCGGCAAATATAATGTGAAGGCTATGTTTGATGAATTTACCGATGGAGGCGGAGTTCTGCTCGCCTGCGGAACCTGCATAAAATCGAGGGAGATGGGAGAGAACGGCGCCTGTCCGATCTCAACAATGGACGACTGCATCGAAATGGTCGAATGGGCAGACAGGGTTGTCACCTTCTGAAAAACATAACAGTTTCAAGAATCATCCGTCATTCTGAACGCAGTGAAGAATCTCTGTGTTGATAACATTTCGCGCGGTGAAATTCCGTTAGTGGAATTATGAGACTCTTCGCCGGCGCTCGGAGTGACTCAAAGATATTGTAAAAGAACTTTGTCAGCAAACAAAAAAGCCGCCCTTGTGAGGCGGCTTTTTCTATAGGGGCCAGTTTTATATTTTAAAAAATTACTCTTCGTTGTTTTCCAGAGCGTCAAGCTTGTCTTTCAGCATACTGCCGAGGCTGAAGCTTGAGCTTCCGTCGTCCATCTTCTTGAGGAATTCCTTAACTTCTTTTCTTTCGGAATCCTGCTGATGTCTTTTGACAGAGAGGATGATGCTTCTTTCTCTCTGGTCGTTCTTGATCACGACAGCCTTGATTGTCTGACCGACCTGAAACTTGCTGTCGGGCTCTATTTTGTCCACATCAAGCTCAGAAACGGGGATGAAGCCGCTGAGGTCTCTGGGGAGAGAAACAGTAACGCCGTCTTTTGTAACAGCAGTGATTTCAACCTCTGTCATTTTGCCGAGGGGAAGAAGCTTGCCTACCTCTCTCCAGGGGTTGGGCTCAAGCTGTTTAAGGCCGAGGCTGATTCTCTCTCTCTCAGGGTCGATTTTAAGGACTTTCGCCTCAATCTCGTCACCTTCTTTGAAGTTTGAGAGATCTTCGGGCTCTTCTGTCCATGAAATATCCTTTTTGCGGATAAGACCGTCAAGGAACTCGCCGAAGTCAACAAAAAGGCCGAACTCAGTGACGCTTTTGATAACGCCTTTAACCGTAGCGCCTTCGGGGTGTTTATCTTTCAGCGTATCCCAGGGGTTTTCGTTAAGAAGCCTGAGTGATACGATAACTTTTCTGTTTGCGTTGTCCACGCCGACAACGACGCCTTCAACCACATCTTTCGGCTCAAGCTTCACTTTCGCGTTTTTAAGCCATGAAAGCTCTTCCTGAGGAACAAAACCGTCAACACCGGGTTCAAGCTCAAGGACAAATCCTTTGCTCTTTCTGGTGATTACTGTTCCTTTAACTATCTGGTTGTCGGGGTATTTATCATCCACAGCGCTCCAGGGGTCGTTGTGCATCTGTTTAAGGCCGACTTCGAGTTTCTCGTTCTCTTTGTCAACAGAGAGAACAAGAACATCAAGCTCTTCGCCTTCTTTCAGATACTGTGAGGGGTGTTTAACCACTCCCCAGCCGATGTTGTTTTTGTGGAGAAAACCGTCCACCGCGCCGAAGTTCATGAACGCGCCGTAGTTTTTAACGGTTTTAACAACTCCCTTGAGGACTGCTCCTTCCTTCACTCCGTCGAAAAATTCTTTTTTGTTTTTGTCCATGGACTCAGACATGTTGATTCTTCTGGAAGCGAGGAATGAGCGCTGTTTTTTATTGGTTTTAAGCACTTTGCACTCGATTTCCTTGCCGATGTAGGACTTGGGGTCCTGCATTCTGTTTTTGAAATCTATGTGGTTTTCGGGGATGAAGCAGTCAATGTCGTTGAACTTGCCGAGAAAGCCTTTGTCCACACTGCTTGTGACTTTGACTTTAACGGGTTTGCCCGTTTCAAGTGCGGATTCCACAGCCAGCCAGTCGGTCTCTTTCTCGATTGCTTTTCTGGAAAGCTTGATGTATCCGCCGCCGCCGGTTGTTCCCTGATACATAACGTCGATTTCATCGCCCACTTTTACGTCAACCTCTCCTTTACCGCCGAATTCGGTTTTGGAGATAACCCCCTCGGTTTTGTGACCGATGTTGACGAGGATTTCGTTTTCGTTGATTTGCGCAATAATTCCTTTAACAATGGAGCCCCTTTCAGGGAGCTGGAACGATTCTTCAAGAAGCGTTTCAAAGTCCTCCATTCTCATTTCGTCATTGCTGTTAGAGTTATTCACATTCATTTCCTGACCCCTTCCAAAGTATTCTATTACCTCTTTTATGAGATCTCCCGGCGTGCTGGCGCCTGCGGTTATCCCAATGGTATCTGTAGGCAAAAATTTAACGCCCTCAAGCTCCTCCGCGGTTTCAATGTGGTAGGTTCTGGGGCATATCTCGCTGCATATGGTGAAAAGGCGTGTTGTGTTGGCGCTGTTTTTTCCGCCGATAACAATCACCGCGTCCACCCTGCGTGCGAGCTCAATGGCCGCAGACTGGCGTTTTTCGGTGGCGCTGCATATTGTATGCGCCGTTTCCAGAATGCGGCATTTATTTTTAAGAACTTCCGTAATCCTTGAGAAAGTATCTTTATTCTGTGTTGTCTGCGCCACAAGAGCGCATTTATCGAAGCCGGGAAGCGCTTCCGCATCGGCCTCGCTCGATATTATATAAAAATCCCCTTCGATGAAGCTTACTATCCCTTCAACCTCGGGGTGTTCTCTTTCTCCGAAAACTACGACAGAAAAACCGTCTCTGCTGAATTCGCCCGCGGATTTCTGGGCTTTCTTGACAAAGGGGCATGTGGCGTCCACCGTATCTATGCCTTTTGCTTCAAGATTCCGGTAGGTCTCTCTGGTTACTCCGTGGGAGCGTATTATGACTGTGTTTTCCCTGCTAAGGTCTTCAGGCGTTTTGCACACGCTGACGCCCTTTTCGCTAAAGCGTTTTACAACCTGCGGATTGTGTATAATCGGTCCCAGAGTGCAGACGTTTGATTTAATACCGGAGGTCTCCTCAACGAGACTCACCGCACGCTCAACGCCGAAGCAGAACCCTGCATGTTCGGCAAGAAAAACTTTCACTAAAACCTCAGGCCTTTCTTTTCCTATCAATCTCAGCAGACATTATTGATATAACTTCATCTATTGTCAAGCCAGTTGTGTCCAATTCGAATGCATCATCGGCTTTTTTCAGAGGAGCCTCTGTTCTTGACGAGTCCATTTCGTCTCTTTTGAGAATATCGTTTTCAAGCTGTGCCAGAGGCACTTCCACGCCTTTTGCCTGCCATTCCGCCTGCCTTCGCCTTGCCCGTTCGGTTGGTGAGGCGGTGAAGAAAAACTTAACATCCGCCTCCGGCATAACAACTGTGCCGATGTCCCGCCCCTCCATGATCACTTCTCCGCGTTTTGCCAGCTCCTGCTGTTTGGCTGTCATGAGGCGGCGCACATCGGGAATGGCGGAAACTTCACCTACTTTTGCCGTTATCTCAGGCGTACGGATTATGTCTGTGACTTCCGTCTCTTTTCCGGCGGTATTTATGAACATACGTTGACCCGAAGGGGAGGGCTCAAAGCGCATATCTGTATTTTCAAGGATTTTTATGAAGGAAGCGTCATCATCGGCGAATGCCGTTCTGATATAGGCGCAGGCTCTGTACATTGCGCCGGTGTCAAGGTATGTGAAACCGTATTTTTTCGCTATAAGTTTTGAAACACTGCTTTTCCCGCTGCCTGCGGGGCCGTCAACGGCAACCTGAAAACTCATTGAATCCTGTCCTTTATTATGATAGTTCAGAAACGGCACATCCTGTCCGTTTCTTCACACGCTCGCGCCTTGCAAAGCAAGCCTTCGCTCCGCACGGCGCAATTCCGTCCTTGGAATTGTAAGTGCTGCTGCGCACTCCACGGGCACACCTATTTATCAAATTCCCCTCAATCCCCCTTTGTAAAGGGAGAAGCTGTTGCGCTAAAGCAAAACCCCCTCCTTTTGCAAAGGAGGGCGGGGGAGGATTTATGCAGATATATACATTGTCATTTTTAAAAGTATTTTATCAGCAATCCGCCTGCACCCTGTTTCAGCCGAAACTCATTTAATTTCGGTCTGCTCCAGAATGCCCGCAAAGTTGGGAAAAGATACATCAACGCTCTGTACCTCGTCAACAGAAACCTTCTCCCCGAAACGCTTGCACATAAGGATGGAGAGCATTGCGATGCGGTGATCGAAGAAGGAGCGGAGATGCGCCTGAACAGGTTCTTTTTTCAGCGGATATATCTTCATCCCGTCCTCGAACTCCTCGGTCTCTGCGCCAAGCTGGCGGAGGTTGTAGAGGGTCGAAGCTATTCGGTCGGATTCCTTGACCCGCAGTTCGTGGGCATCCCTTATCTCAACGGGCGAATCGGCAAACATGCCGAGAAATGCCAGAAGCGGAAGCTCATCTATGAGGTTCGCCACCAGATCTCCGTCCACTCTGCCGCCGCTGAATGACTGATGTTTTATGTGGATGTCGCCCATGGGCTCCACTGTGTTTTCATAATAATTAAGCTCAAACTTTACGCCGAATGAGGCGAGGGCGGTGAGGAGCCCTGTTCTGGTTTCATTGAGGCCGACATTTCTGATGGTTATGTCCGAGCCTTCAAACATGAGCGCCGCGCCGATGAAGAAAGCCGCGGAGGAGAAATCCCCGGGCACTGCCGCATCGGTTCCGGTGAGCGGTCTGCCGCCGTTTATGATAACAGTGCTTCCGTTTACGGAAATATCCGCACCGAAGCTTTTCAGCATTATTTCAGAATGGTTTCTTGTGGATGCGGGTTCTGTGTATGTTGTGCGCCCCTCAATCTGCGCCGCCGCCAGAAGAACCGAGCTCTTGACCTGCGCGCTCTTGGTTTCGCCTTTGATGTCCGCCGGGTGCATTTTAGCGGGGAGGATGGAGAGGGGAAGCAGTGTGCCGTTGGAGGCGGCTTCCATCCTTGCCCCCATGATTGAGAGGGGCTTGATCACCCTTTTCATCGGTCTCTTTCGGAGGCTGTCATCTCCGGTGAGCACAGCGTAAACCCCTGCGGGGGCAATGAGCCCGCTGATGAGCCTTGCTGTTGTGCCGGAGTTGTCGCAGTTGATCACATCGCTGGGTTCCTGAAAAAATCTGTAGCCTTTGGAAACAACAATGAAACCGTTCTCGGCAGTGAGGAATTCCGCGCCGAGGGCTTTCATTGCGTTCATTGTGGCTATGGTATCGCGGGACATGAGCGGGTTTGTCACCCTTGTGCTCCCTTCCGCCATAGCGCCGAGCATGAAGGAGCGGTGAGTTATGGATTTGTCCGCCGGAACCGTGATTTCCCCTTTGACTGATTTGATCTGTCCGAAAGTGATCATTTTATGCCTCTCCTGATGCTGCTGGCTTCTTCTATGCGTTTATATATTTTTTCCTCATCCTTAGCCTCTATATCCTCCCGCCATGTTTTGAGGAAGTCTATGTAGGCATCTATGAGTCCTATGATTTTTTTGTCATTGTCCAGAAATATGTCCGTCCACATGCGTGGGTTGCTGGCGGCTATTCTGGTGAAGTCCTTAAACCCGCCGCCTGTGTATGCGAAAGCTTCGGGGCATACAAGGTTTACCGCCTCCACAAGGGAAAAGGCGGTAACGTGGGGCAGGTGACTTATGGCACCGAACACAAGGTCGTGTCTTTCAGCGGTCATCACCGTTACCCGCATACCGATTTCTTCATGGAGGGCTTTCAGTTCATCTTCGGGAAAGCCTTCCGCAACGGGGGTGAGGACATGCACAGCGCCTTCGAACAGCCCGTTTTGTGATGCTGAAAAGCCCGAAACCTCACGCCCTGCGATGGGATGACCGCCGCAGAAGTTCAGACCCAGTTCGCCCGCAAGGGAGCAGACCGATGTTTTGGTACTCGCACCGTCCGTTACGGGGGTTGTCACCCCTTTTTCAGCGAGGGTTCTCAGCACGGACTTTGTGGCCTCCACCGGAACGCAGATGTATATGAGCTCCGGCTCAAGAGCCAGAAACTGATCCGTCTCGTCCGTCAGGGCGGTGAATATGTCAGCCTCCGCGGCTTCCGCCAGAGCGGCGGAAGAACCGTCAAGCCCGTATACACAAAGACCCCGATCGAAGAAGGCTCTTGCGAAGGAGCCGCCTATCAGACCGAGGCCTATGATACCTATGGATTTAAAAGCCATCGTCAGCTTATTTTCTTGCCTATGGCTTCGGCGATTATCTTCATCCTTTTCATAAGGATGTCGAAATCATCGGGAACTATGGACTGGTCGCCGTCGCTCATTGCATCCTCGGGGCAGTTGTGAACCTCGATCATAACACCGTCCGCTCCTGCGGCCACAGCGGCCTGAGCCATGGGAAGGATGCAGTCTCTCCTGCCTGTTCCGTGGCTGGGGTCCACTATAATGGGCAGGTGGGTGTTTGCCTGAACAACTGGCACAGCGGAGAGATCAAGGGTGTTCCTTGTTTCCGTTTCGTATGTCCTGATCCCTCTTTCGCAGAGGATGACCTGATGGTTGCCGCCGGCTGCTATGTATTCCGCCGCCATGAGGAATTCTTTTATGGTTGCGCAGAGGCCGCGTTTAAGCATTACGGGCGTTTTTATTGTTCCGAGCTCACGCAGGAGGCGGAAGTTCTGCATATTGCGCGCGCCGATCTGGATTATGTCGGTGTATTTGAGGATGTCGTCCATGTCTCTGGGATCCATCATCTCGGTGATTACAAGCATTCCGTATTCATCGGCCACTTCACGGAGATATTTCAGCCCCTCAACGCCGAGACCCTGAAAAGCATATGGCGAGGAGCGGGGTTTGAATGCTCCTCCTCTGAGGATTTTGGCTCCGGCTTCGCTGACCCTTTTGCCGATTGCAAAGAGCATGTCCCTGTTCTCCACAGAGCAGGGGCCTGCCATTATCGCCACATTTTCGCCGCCGATTTTTATTCCCTTAATGTCGATTACCGTGGGCTCTGCCTTGAAATCTCTGCTCACAAGCTTGAATGGCTTCACAATGGGCAGAACCTTTTCAACTCCGGGTATGGAGGAGAGGGGCTTGTCGCGGAGTGTTCTCTCATCGCCGATTGCGCCGATGATTGTTCTTTCCGTGCCTTTTGATATATGGGTCTGAAAACCGTATTCCGTAAGCTTGGTTGCTACGTGGTTTACCTGTTCGTCTGTCGCGCCTTTTTTCAGTACAATTATCATCTTTATGCTCCCTTAAAGGACAGCTTTAAGCTGTTCGATGAATACTTTGTTCTCTTCTTCCGTGCCGATGGAAACCCTTATGTAGTCTTTCAGTCCGGGGCCGAGATAGCGCACTATCACCCCTTTTTTCAGCAGTTCGCTGAAGATTCTCTCCCCTTCGCCGGTTTTGACGAGAATGAAGTTTGCCTGAGTGGGTATATATTCAAAGCCGAGCTTCTCAAACTCGCCGTAAAGGTAAGCTTTGCCCATGCGGTTTTCACGGATGACTTTTTTGAGGTGGTCGGTGTCCTCCAGGGCGGCTTCGGCGGCTATCTGCGCCGCCATGTTGGTGTTGAAGGGCTGGCGGACACGGTTCATCATGTCAATGGCGATGGGATCAGCTATGCAGTAGCCCACGCGGAGCGCCGCCAGTCCGTATGCCTTGGAGAAGGTGCGCATAATCATGAGGTTAGGGTAGCTTTTCTGCATTTTGAGCGTGTCGGGGAAGTCCGGCGCGTCAACATATTCGCAGTAAGCCTCGTCCAGAACAACTATGGTCTCCGCGGGAACCTTCTTCATGAAAGCCTCAAGGGTTTCCTGACTGAAATATGTTCCCGTGGGGTTGTTAGGGTTGCCGAGGAATATGATTCTCGTTTTGTCATCTATATTAGCCGCTAGTGCTTCAAAATCGAAGGAGAAGTCGCTCCTGACGGGAATCCATCTGCATGAGGCTCTCATCGCCTGAGCTATTATTCCGTAGACGGAGAAAGAGGGCGAAGGGCTCATGACATGTTCGTCACGGGCGAGGAAGGTTCTCATGGCGAGCTCTATTATTTCGTTTGAGCCTGTGCCGAAGATAAGCCTGTCAGCACTGATGCCCAGCTTGGAGGCAAGCTTGGAGCGGAGATAGAACACATCGCCGTAAGGATAGCGGGACATCTCCGGCAGAAAATCCGCCACAGCCTTGATGACTTTAGGTGAAGGCCCCAGCGGGTTTTCGTTGGAGGCGAGCTTCACCGCCTTTTCTATGCCCAGCTCTCTTTCCAGTTCCTTAACCGGCTTGCCGGGCACATAAGGGCTTAAACCCTGAATCTCTTTACCTGCGAGTTTCGCGTAATCTATCATTTTTCCCCCTTGGGATATGAACCCAGCACCTTGAAGTGGGTTACGTTTTCCGCAAATTCGTCTATCACGGCTTTAAGGGGTTCTTTGTCCCTGTGGCCGTCAGTGTCCACGTAGAAAACATATTCCCACGCCTGCTTCTTTGAAGGGCGGGATTCGATCTTAGTCATGTTTATGCCCTTGGAGGCGAAAACCTCAAGAGCCTTGTAAAGCGAGCCTGATTTATGGGTTATGCTGAAAACCATCGAGGTTTTGTCATTGCCCGTGGGCAGGGGCTCAAAGCCGCCTATGATGATAAATCTCGTGTAGTTGTTCGGCATGTCCTCTATACTGCGCTCAATTATTTTCAGGTTATAGCATATCTCGGCCATTTCGGAGGCGATGGCAGCCGCTCCGGCGTCCTTGGAGGCTATTTCGGCCGCTTTCGCTGTGGATTCCACATCATAAAGGGGGATATCCGCCGCATGTTCCGCCAGCCATTTTCTGCACTGGGGGATGGCGTGGGGGTGCGAGTAAATCCTCTGCACATCCTCAAACCTGCCGGACTGGTTCATAAGGTTCTGGTTGATCTCCAGATAAACCTCGCCGCAGATTTTGATGGATGAGCCGGCGAACATGTCCAGAGTGTGGTTCACCACCCCTTCGAGGGAGTTTTCCACGGGGATAATGCCGTAGTCCAGCCTGCCCCTTTCCACTGCGTCAAAAACGTCCGGTATGCTGCGCATGGGTATAAGCTCCGCGGAAAGACCGAACTGCTTTATGGCGGCGAGGTTGGTGAAGGTTCCCTCCGGCCCCAGATAGCCGATGCGCTGAAGCTTTTCCAGCGAGAGCGAGGCGGAGATAATCTCCCTGTAAACCCTGCGGACGGCCTCAAAAGGCAGAGGCCCTTCATTTATCTTTGAAAGACGCTCATAAATCTGCTTCTCCCGCGAGGGAACATAAAGGGGCTTGCCCAGCTCCTTCTTGATTTCGCCTATCTTCATGGCTTCTTTCGCGCGTGCGTTCAGAAGCCTGAGTATCTCGGCGTCCAGCCTGTCAATTTCCTGTCGGTGTTTATCAAGTTCATCCATCCGACAAATCTACCAGAACCCTCTTGTTTAAGCAAGGCTAAAGAACTGTTCAGCGGGGCTTTAACAACAATATGGGCTTGACGGGTACGGGCTGTTTTGGGATAAACTGAAAGTAATCTTTTTCCCTGAAATAAAATAAAAGGAAATATTTTGAAGATACTTGTGTTCAACCCTTCATTCCTTGGCGATTCGGTGCTTACCACACCTCTTATAAAGGCTGTGAGGCATTATTTTCCGGACAGCGCCGTGGATTTCTGCGTGAGGCCGGAGAATGCGCCGCTTTTTCAGGGGATGGAGCTGATAAACGAAGTCATAGTCTTTGACAAACGCAGATCCGCAGGCGGACTTGGCGGTATTTTCCGTTTTGCCCGCGAGCTGAAAAAGCGTGATTACGATATAATAATCTCCTGCCACAAATCCTTCCGCAGTACGCTTACAATGGCTCTTGCAGGCGTTCTGCGCCGTGTGGGGTTCAGGCAGGCGGCTTTTTCATTTCTTTACACCGAGACGGTGAACAGAGACATGAGTCTCCACGAAGTTGAACGCAACCTTATGCTTCTTGAACCGCTGGTTGAGGGGTTCAGCCTGAATGATGCAAAAAAATACGCAGGCAGGGCAGAGGTTTCTGTTGATGAGAGGATAAGCGCCAACGCCGCCAAATACATAAAATCCGCATCCGGCGGGCGCAGGCTCATCGGCATGAACGCGGGCAGTGTCTGGGCCACGAAGAAGTGGCAGGCGGAAAAGTTCTCCGAAGTAAACGATATGCTGTATGAAGAGGGATTTTTCTGCGTTCTGTTCGGCGGACCCGGTGATTACCGTGACTGCGAAAGGGTGAAGGCTCACTCAATATATCCTTTGATGAATCTGTGCGGAAAGCTTCCTCTAGGGCAGCTTCCTTCATACATAAAGGCTATGGAGGCGCTTGTCACCAATGACAGCGGGCCTATGCACATCGCCTCCGCTGTGGGCACTCCAGCCGTGGGTATATTCGGCCCCACTGTGAAGGAACTGGGCTTTTTTCCGTATGATGACAAAAGCATCGTGGTGGAAAAGGAGCTTTACTGCCGCCCCTGCGGGCTCCACGGAGGCGACGAATGTCCGGAGGGGCATTTCCGCTGCATGGGCGAAATCAGCGCTGGTGATGTGTTTCAGGCTGTAAAAAAGGTGCTCGGTAATGAATAACTCAAAAGACGATAACAGAAAAATAATACATGCTCCCTCCAAAGACCGCAGAACGAGGGTTCTATTCGTGCGTTTGAGCTCCCTTGGCGATGTTATACTCACCACCGGAGTGATTAAGCGCTTCAAAGAGCAGTTCCCTGATTATCTCTGCGATGTTTTCACTTCGTCCGCATTTACACCCGTTTTTGACGGTCTGGATTTTGTGAACCGTGTCATAGCCTTTGATAAAAAAGGCGGATTCAGGGGGTTCGCAAAAACCGTTCAGGAAGAGCTCAACGATTATGACTATGTTATAGACCTCCACGCAAATCTGCGCTCATTTCTGCTCAGGTTCATGGTGGACGCAAAATTTCTTAAATATCAGAAGGATTCCGCCGCGCGCAGAGCTTTTGTGAAAAGCAGGAAAAGAACAGAGAGATTAGGAATGCACGTGGTGAAAAAGTATGCTGAAGCGCTTAAACCGCTGAGTATGAAGGATTACTCAGTGGAGGAGCTCCGCCCCGTTCTGCATTCAGACAAAAGGGAAGAGGGCGGTATAGTCCTTAACCCCTTTGCCAGCAAACCCACCAAGCAGTGGGACAAGTTTCCTGAACTGGCGGAAAGGCTTGCGGGCATGGGACATCGGGTTACGGTCATAGGTCAGGGGGATTTCCCGCAGATTGACGGTGTAGCGAACCTTACGGGCAAAACCTCTTTACGGGAAATGATTGACGTTATCGCCTCCGCCTCCGTGCTGATAACCACCGACAGCGGGCCCATGCACGCTGGAGCCGCGCTGAATAAAAAGGTTATCGCCGTATTCGGCTCCACAACCGCGGACTTCGGCTTCGCGCCGGAGTTTGAGGGATGTTCCGTTGCTGAGGTCAAGGGGCTGGACTGCCGTCCGTGCCATGTCCACGGGCAGGAAAAATGTCCTCTGGGACATTTCCGCTGTATGCGCGATATAGCCGTTGATGATGTTTTAAAACTGCTCTGAGCCTGCTTTCGTTGACATTGACCGCGCTCATTGGTATATTCTTTTTCTCAAAATGTAATGAACATAGTTTTTATAAATTTCAGGGGTGTATAAATGTCCGAGAAAGGCTTCACAGGCTCACTGAGCGAAGCGGAAATCAATGAACTCAAAACCGTCGCGACCCATTGCAGGGGCGACATACTGAAAATGACCACAATCGCCGCCAGCGGCCATCCCGGCGGCTCCATGTCCTCCATTGACATGTACCTCACTGTGTACAAATACGCCAATATCAGCAAGGACAACTGCAAATCCTCCACAAGGGACAGGATCTTCGTTTCCCACGGGCACACTTCCCCCGGGGTTTACAGCACCCTTGCCAGAAACGGCTTTTTCCCCGTTCAGGATGCAATAGCATACTTCCGTCTCGCAGGCTCCATATACGAAGGGCACATTGAGCGCATGGTTCCCGGGGTTGAATGGTCAACGGGCAACCTCGGTCAGGGGCTTTCCGCCGCATGCGGAGCAGCAGTTGCGGGCAGGATGCGCGGCGAGGAGTTCGACATATACGTTTTCATGGGTGACGGCGAACAGCAGAAAGGCCAGATTCCCGAAGCGAGAAGGTTCGCCTCCAAATACGGCTACAATAACATAACAGCGTTCATAGACTACAACAAACTCCAGATAAGCGGCAATATAGCCTCTGTCATGCCTCAGAACATCAGAGGCGAGTTCGAGGCGGACGGCTGGCACGTTATCGAGATAGACGGACACAGCTACGCGCAGATATTCAACGCCGTTGCCGCATCCAAAAAGATAGAGAAACCTGTTCTCATACTCGCCAACACCATAATGAGCTTCGGTGTGAGCTTCATGGAGAACATAGCGGGCTACCACGGGAAACCGCTCACGGAAGCTCAGCTTGCGGACGCTCTTGCCGAGCTCGGCATTGAGAACGATCTGGAAGAGCTCAAAGCAAAACGCGCGGCGTTCAAGTTCAGCCACGCTGAGCATGAGCTTGTTCAGGAACCTGCCAAAATCTTCACGGGAACTCCCAGAACATACGCCGTTACCGATAAAACAGACAACCGCTCCGCCTTCGGCGATGCTCTTCTTGACGTTGTGAAGGAAACCAAGGCTAACGGAGGCACACCCGTTGCCGTTTTCGACTGCGACCTTGCAGGTTCAGTGAAGACTGACGGCGTTGAGAAACACTGCCCCGAAAACTTTGTTCAGGCAGGGATTCAGGAACACCACACGGCCACATGCGCAGGCGCGGCCAGCGTTAACGGTGTTGTGAGCTTCTTTGCTGATTTCGGTGTTTTCGGTGTTGATGAGGCATACAACCAGCAGAGGCTGAACGATATAAACGGCAGCAACCTCAAAGTTGCCACAACTCACGTCGGGCTTGATGTGGGTGAAGACGGCAAAACCCACCAGTGCCTCGATTATGTGGGCGCAATGCGCAACATTTACGGCTTTAAGGTAATAGTCCCGGGAGACCCCAACCAGACAGACCGCGCTGTGAGATACGCAGCCGCAACTCAGGGGAACTTCCTAATAGCCATGGGACGCTCAAAAATACCCACAGTGGCAAAAGCGGACGGAACGCCCTTCTTCGCCGGAGATTATAAATTCGAGTACGGCAAAGCGGATGTGCTGACAGAAGGGGATGCCGCATTCGTAACCTACGGAGCCATGCTCCCCAGAGCGCTGAAAGTGGCTAAGCTTGCAGCGGAAAAGGGTGTTAAGCTCGCGGTAATCAACATGAGCTGCCCCCTTGAGCCTGACATGGAGCTTCTTAAAAAATATGCCTCAAAAACTGTTTTTGTTTATGAGGATCACAACGCAAACACGGGTCTTGGCTCAATCATCGGCGCTAAGGCGGCTGAGGAAGGGCTCGGACTCAAAGTGAAGACTTTCGGTGTTCGTTCATACGCCTACTCCGGCAATCCCGACGGCATACTCAAACTGCTGGGGCTTGACGAGGAAACCGTGGCATCTGACGTGGCAAGAATTTCCCGATAAATAAAAGATTAAAAAGGAGCCTCTCTTGGGCTCCTTTTTTTGTCAACCAGTGTCCGAATATTCTATTGCATTTTTGTTGCGCAGATATAACTTAACCATAGCAAACAGCTGAATACAAATTTCTGTATTTTTTTCAATGTATTATCTATCAAGGGGAAAATAATGAACGTATCTTTCAGGATGAAAATTCTTGTCCCTGTCATTGCGGCGATCATAGGTTCATTTCTGATTACCGGAATCATCATCTACAGAGTTGTTTACGCAAAAACGGAAGTAATCGCGAAGAATGATGTGCGTAACCTTTCAAGAAGCAACGGCAACATTTTCAAAGGCGAGGTGGAGAAAGCCATCTCAGTGGCAAGCTCCCTTGCCGCTTCGGCGGAAAGCTTCACCGCATCCGGCGTGAGCCGTGAAATAGTAATGGAGCATCTTGTGAAGGTTCTGGAGGATAATCCCAAGCTTTTTGACGTTTGGATAGTCTGGGAACCGAACGAGTTTGACGGAAAAGATTCCGAACTCGCAGGCTCAGGCGCGGCGGGAACAAACGGAGAGGGGCAGTTCTGCCCGATGCCCTACAGAAGCGGCGACGGGATAAGCAGAGCCCACACCACCTCAATGTATGACGCAGGCGCGGTGAGCGACTGGTATCAGAAGCCCCTCAAAAGCGGCAGTCTGTATATTGCGGAACCAGCCACATATGACTTTGAAGGGAAACAGCTTACCACAGTGACAATAAGCGTTCCTTTCGAGATTAACGGTCGCGTTGCGGGCGTTGCCGGCGGTGATATACTGTTGGACAGCCTCACAGAGATGCTGAAAGACATCAAGGTCTATGACACGGGCTACACTTTCCTTCTTTCTGACAAATTCACAATGATCGCCCATCCTGTTAAGGAGCGAGTGGGCAAGCCTTCGGAAGTGGTTCAGCAGATTGCCCCTTACCTCAGTGAAGGGAAAGAGCACTTTGTGGAGAAAAAGAACGCCACCACAGGCAAAATGGCCTACACTCTCTACACTCCCATTCCCATAAGCGGAACGGACTACAGATTCGTTTTCGGCCTCAGTGTCCCCCTTGAGGAGATATACGGCGCGCTCAGCCATATAAAACTGACCATAGCTGTTGCGGCGTTTGCTGCGGTTCTCCTTGTTGCGGGCGTGATTTTCATTATAGCCCAGAGACTTCTGCGTCAGCTCGGCGGGGAGCCGGAGCAGGTTGTGGAGACCATGCAGAAAATTGCAGACGGCGATTTCACAGCCGAACTGAAAGTTTCCCCGAAAGACACCACAAGCCTTACCCATTCCGTTCAGGACATGGTTAAGAGACTGAGCGATATGATAAACAACCTCACCCTTGTTGCGGAGGATCTGAAAACCTCAAGTTCCGACCTCTCAGCGGGAGCTCAGGAGCTTTCCGCCGGAATGAGCGAGCAGTCTGAACGCTCGGAGCTTATCTCCGCCGCCGCAAACGAAATGTCCGCCACCACAGGGGAGATAGCCCGCAACCTCAGCGATATTTCAAGCTTTGCCCATGTCACGGCGGAGAAGGCAGTTAACGGGAGGAAGGTTGTTGATGTTTCCCTCAGCGGAGTTGTTAAGATAAAAGACACAGTGGACAAGTCTTCCGTGCTTGTTCATTCCCTCGGCGAGAAATCTCAGGAGATCAAGGATATTGTCGGCGTGATAAGCGACATAGCAGACCAGACTAACCTTCTTGCCCTTAACGCGGCAATTGAGGCGGCAAGGGCAGGGGAGGCCGGCAGGGGCTTCGCTGTTGTTGCTGATGAGGTGCGCAAGCTGGCCGAACGCACGCAGAAGGCCACTTCGGAAATATCCGACCTTGTCATGGGAACCCAGACCGAGATGGACAATGTTATCAAATCTATGGAAGGGGTAACAGGACAGGTGAATACGGGGGTTGAGTCCTCGAAACAGATAGCCGTAGTGCTCAAGGATATTGAAGAGGGCGTGTCTCAGCTTCAGTCCATGGTGGAAAACATCTCCTCCGCCACACAGCAGATGGCCGCCACCAGCGGACAGATCCAGCAGGATATAGACTCCGTTGCCGCTGTTTCCATTGAGGTCAAATCAACCTCCGATCATCTGGCGGAGAACGCTTCCGGACTAGAAAGCATTTCCGCGAGGCTCAGAGAAATGATGGGCGCATTCAGAATAAGATAAAAAACAGGGCGGAGCTTGGATGCTCCGCTTTTTTTTACACTTATGTCCTTATCCCTTTTTTCAGGTGTATTATAAATCAGAAACAATTTCTTTGAGAGAGGTGCCGCATGAGTCTGATGCGTACCGTTTTAGTTGTCATTTTCGCTTATGTCCTGTGTGTTTCCTGTGCAGAAAGGATCACGGTTATCAATGCCAAAGTGCTTATGCCTGCTCAGGCGCACTCGGCTATTGACCTCAGAAAGCTCGCCGTGATGCCTATGGCGGGGGAGCAGGGCTACGCTTTTACCTCGGAAATCGAAACGGTTATTTCTTCCATAATTATCAATGACAAGCCATATTTTACCCTTGTGGACAGATCGGCTCTTGATAAGGTCATCAGCGAGATGCAGCTCAACGTGAGCGGGCTCGTTGAAAATGAGGTCGCAGCCAGTGTGGGAAGGCTGATCGGGGCAGACGGAATAATAATCGGCGCGGTAAACCAGAGAGGCACTAACACCCAGCCTTACACGGAGAACAGGTACTATACCGAATGCGGCGCTTACAGCTATGTCACAGGACCTTACAACACCCAGATTCCTGTCTGCGTTAACTGGATTCAGAAAAGCTACACTGTTCAGTGCTACCAGAAAAGCGCAATATTCTCATTTTCTGTCAAGCTGATCGAGGTTCAGACGGGAAGAGTTGTCTACGCCAATACCTACCCTTCCGCTAACTCTGATTCGGCCTGTGTTGACAGGCGCGCGGTGGAGAGCGATATCGCCCTTCTACGGAAGTCCGTGGAGGGAGCCAAAACTGCTTTCAGACAGGATATAGCCCCGTATTACGCCGTGATGAAGGTTAAGGTCATGGATGAAACCGACGGGATAAAAGAGTCCTCAGACAGAAAGAAGTTTGAGACCGCCCTTGAATACTCAAAATCCGGCAGGGTTGACAGAGCCTGTGAACTCTGGAGAGAGATCCCCCCGGGCGCCTCGTTCCCCCTTGCCTACAACCTTGCGGCCTGTGCAGAGGTTTTCGGGGAGCTTGAAAAGGCACTGGATTTGTACAACAAAGCGGACAGGATTTTCGGCAAGCCGAACGCTGATATAAACGCTTCACTCGTCAGAGTGCGCAAGCTTATCGAAGACAAGAAAAAACTGCAGACTCAGATAAAGAACTGATAACATACGGACACTATACACCTTCGGGGGCGGGCGGCTGTCTTTTTCCGCCTGTTCCCGTGATTTTTTTATTCAGCTTTTCCTCTCTTTTTGTTCATATGTTAAATATGCTGATATATAATATGTAGGCTAATCATATGTCAGTGTGAAGTGTTTCTATATTTGCACAGATAACGGAATATTATGCGGAGGTGTATTGTGAAAAATTTGAGAAGAACTTTTATTATTTTTTTCTGTACGGCTGTTATTGCTGCCTGCGGCGGCTCCGGCAGTTCCGGAAGCGGCGGGGAGAACGTTGAGCCTATTGCCGCACCATACACTGGTACATACGAGTTTGACTCGCTGGTTATTTCTTCTGACAACGGAAGCATCGATTCTGAAGACTGCGTGCAGTTCAGAGCCGAGTTCAGCTACTCTCCGGAGCGTTCCATAGGAAAGGTTCAGTGCGGCGTGGCGGCGGATGAGTCCAGATATTACTACATAGACAGCGCCGGTTCCGATGAATGGGTTTCGTGCGATGAGGTAGAATTCACGGTGACAGGGGACTACACAGCGGAGATTGTCTACTCCTGCACTGATTTTCTGAACGATGTTTATCAGGCAGCAGGGAGCATAACCAAAACCGGCAACTCTTTCACGGTTCTGCCGGATACTGAGTACTGGGAAGATCCGGACGGACCCCGTTAGTGTTGATGCGGGGCGGTTAGCCCCGCGGCTTTTTATTTAATGATGTCTTTGTCAAAAAGCAGATCGATTCTGGATTTGATGTATCTCGCGCATTCCTGAAAATCGTCTGATTCTGTATCAAGATCAGATTCAGTCATAAAAAGTTTGTACGGCGGGATGCCGAACAGGGAGGAGATTTTCTCAATCATTTCGGCAGAGGCAAAGCTTTTACCGGATTCCATCTTATAAATCTGCGTAGTGGACACATCAAGAAGCTCTGCCATGTGTTCCTGTGTAAACTCTCTGCTGTTTCTGTATTTTTTTAAATTATGTCCAAAAATTTCTTTAATCATTCATGCCTCTAATTACTATGTGCCATAATAAAAGTTATTTTTGTCTGGACAACTGAATCATATTCTTATATACGGTAATTAAAGTCAGTTAAACGTGTAAAGGTTTGTAGAACAAGCGTTTAAGCGTTTGCTGGATGTTATCTGACGGCATTGGGATGCCATGGGGGACTGAAAAGTCCCCTTTTACTTTCATGATGATTCAGATGAAAAAGAAAAGCTTAAATTCTGCTTTAAAAAAGGACCGTTTAACGGTAAGTACGCCGTGCGCTCCCGGAACTCACTCCGGAACTGCGGCGCTGTATCTGCCTGATTTATTGATGTGCTGAACCGGATTCCGGTCTATTCCTTAGGGTCAAGCACATCCCTCAAACCTTCGCCTACAAGATTATACCCCAGAACTGTTACAAAGATAGCCATGCCCGGGAAAAAAGACAGCCACCACGCGAACATTATGTTGTCCTTCCCTGCTGTGAGTATGTTTCCCCATGAGGGAACCGGCGGCTGAACCCCGAGCCCGAGAAAGCTCAGAGCGGACTCAGTGAGGATAGCCCCCGCTATGCCCAGTGTGGCGGTGATGAAGATAGGCGTGAAAACATTGGGAAATATATGTTTGAAAAGAATTTTTGACGTATTCACCCCCTGAACCCTTGCCGCCGTGATGTAGTCTCTGGTGCGGACGCTCATGACCTCCGCCCTGACAAGCCTCGTCACCCCCATCCAGCTTGTGAGGCCGATTACAGCCATTACGTTGAACACGGACGGGTTTAAAAAGGCTATTACTGCAAGTATAAGAAAGAAAGACGGAAAACAGAGCATTATATCCACAAAGCGCATTAGCAGTGTGTCGATAACTCCGCCGAAGTAGCCAGAAATAAGTCCCAGAACAGTGCCGATGATCACAGAGATCCCCACCGCCACAAAGCCCACGAAAAGGGATATGCGGGTTCCGTAGACAACCCTGCTGAAAATATCGCGCCCAAGCTCGTCCGTGCCGAAGTAATACTCAGCCGAAGGGGGGAGCAGGACAGACTTGAAGTCAATGTGCGCAGGGTCGTGGGTGGCGATTAACGGCGCGAACACTGCCACAAGGACAAAGAACGCGACCACGGACGCTCCCGTGAGGAACAGGATGTTCCCCCTTGCCTTGTCAATTACTCTTCTTCGAGCCATATCTGATCCTCGGATCCACTGCGGCGTATGCTATATCCGCAATCAGGTTGCCAGCGAGAGTGAGCATTGCCCCTATCACAAGCACGCCCATCACAACGGGATAATCCCTCATCATTACAGACTGATAAAAAAGCTGCCCCATTCCGGGGATGCTGAAAATCGATTCGAAAATCACGCTTCCGCCAATGAGGCCGGGCACGGAAAGACCGACTATGGTGACAACCGGCAGCAGCGCGTTTTTCAGGGCGTGGGTGAAAACAACTTTCCCCTCGCTTAAGCCCCTTGCCCGCGCAGCGGTTATGTATTCCTCCTTGAGGACATCAAGCATGCTGTTGCGGGCGAAGCGGCTTATGCCCGCCAGACCGCCGAAGACGGAGATAACCACAGGCATGAATGTATGTTTGAAGATGTCTGCTATTTTACCGAAGGCAGTGAGATAGTCATAATTAAATGAGCGTAGTCCGGAGATGGGGAACCATCCTCTCACCACGCCGAAGTAATACATGCAGAGAAGAGCCAGCCAGAAGGTCGGCATCGCGAACCCCGCAAAAACGAAGACAGTTATCCCCTTGTCGAAGATGCTGTCTTTATAATATGCGGAAAGCACCCCGAGGGGCAGGGCAAAAATGAAGATCAGCACCATCCCCGCCACGTTAAGCCAGATGGTCACAGGCAGGCGCTCTTTTATTTTTTCCATGACGCTTTTGCCGTCCTGACTGAAGGAATCGCCGAAGTCAAGTCTGGCGAGTTTGCCCAGCCAGCTGACATAGCGCTCCATCACCGGCTTGTCCAGATCATACATCTTGACGAACTTCTGGTAGGCGGTTTCCGAGAGTTTGGGGTTCATGGACGCGATAAACTGCGCCGGATCTCCCGGCGCGAGGTGTATCACTACGAAACTTATGAATGTTATCCCGAGGAGAAGAGGTATCATCCCCGCGAGGCGTTTTGCGATGTATCGGAGCATGTTCACCGATTCAGGGTTTATTTTTCAAAGCGGTATTTCTGATCCTTGACAGGAACATACCAGTCTTCAAGGTTGTATGTCACCCCTGCCGGGGCAGGTGAAACTTCCTTAAACCTTTTGCTCAGAGCTATCAGAGCATTGGGAACATAAAGGAAGGTGTAGGGCTGTTCTTCCGCGAGGATCTCCTGAAACCTGTCGTAATACTCCTTGCGCTTGGCAGGGTCAAGGGCGTGTCTGCCGCCTTCGATTAGCTGGTCAGCCTCTGCGTTTGAGAAGCAGATGAAGTTCAGCATCTTGGGGCCGCACTTGGATGAGTGCCACACATCAAAGGGATCCGGATCAACGACTATGTTCCAGCCGAGGACAACAGCGTCGAACTTGCCTTTATCTATGTACTCGTTTATGAAGGAAGCCCACTCAAGGACTCTTATTTCGACCTTTATCCCGATCTTCTGCCAGCTCTGCTGAACAGTTTCCGCGATCTTTGTTCTTATGCTGTTTCCCTGATTGGTGAGCAGGGTGAAGGTGAAGGGCTTGCCGTCCTTATCGAGGATTCCGTCTCCGTTGGTGTCCTTCCAGCCTGCTTCAGCCAGAAGCTCTTTTGCTTTTTCAGGGCTGTATTCATACTTTCTGACATTGTCATTGTGCCACATAGTGCCCGGCTTGTAGGGACCTTCAGCGGGAACTCCCTCGCCGAAGAGTATTCCGTCTATTATTTCTTGTTTGGGAGTGGCGTATGTGAGCGCCTGGCGGACTCTTTTGTCCTCAAACATTGGGTTTTTCATGTTATAGCCTATGTAGGCGTAGCTGGGAGCCAGATAGGTGTATTTGTCATAGCTGTTTGTAAACAGCGCCGTGTCCGTCTGTTTGACCCACTGGGTCGGCGTGAGCCCCATTATGTCCAGACTGCCGTTGAGCAGCTCCATGAATGTTGTATTGAGATCCGGTATTATGCGGAAAATTATTCTGTCAAGGTTGGGACGCCCGCCGAAATACTCATCATTGGCTTCAAGGGTGATTGTCTCCCCTGATTTCCACTCCATAAACCTGTAAGGGCCTGTTCCGACAGGGGAGCGCATGAGTGATGATTTCGCGGCTTCCTTTCCTTCCAGAAGATGCTTGGGCAGAACTGCCATGCTCCAGCTTAAAAGAGCGGGCGCGAAGGGTTCGGCGTAGCTCACTCTCACCGTGAGCGGGTCTATCACCTCAAACTTTGTCACAAGGCGGAAGTCCGCATCGTAAGAGGTGGGGGTGCTGTTATCGATCATGAATTTGTATGTGAATTCAACATCATCAGCGGTAAAAGGTTCGCCGTCGTGCCATTTCACATTTTCTTTCAGTTTGAAGGTTATGCTTCTGCTGTCTTCCGCTATTTCCCATGATTCCGCCAGATCGGGGACGATGCTGAGGTTTTTATCTAGCTTGACCAGACCGTTGTAGATATACTGGGCGACATCGTGGGAGGCGCTGTCAGAGGTGATGTTATAGATCAGCCCCGAGGCGTCCCCGAGGCTGGATGTTACGAGGGCGTCACCTGTGACACCCTCCCTGCTTTTACGTTTTTCCGCGGATTTGCCGCTTTCTTTGTCCTTTTCTCCGCATCCGGAAATTAGGGATACGCATAAAACTGCAAGCAGCAGAAAAACAAGTCTTTTCATTTTACTTCGATTCCATGGGCACTTGAGGAGCCGCATCAGAGGGAGCCGCGGGAGCCGTCTGCTGAAGAGGCTGGGGAATCCTGTCAGTGATGCTGCCTGTTGTTCTCTGTTTTGACATAACAGCGAGCCCCAGTGAAGTTATCATGAAAGTGATTGCGATTACTGAAGTAATTTTGTTCATAATGTTTGCGGGCGCACCGGGGCCGAAGAGGCTGCCGGAACCTCCGCCGAGAGCGGCTGAAAGCTCAGAGCCTTTGCCGGACTGAAGAAGAACGGCGATTATAAGGAGCATACAAACAAAAATGTGGAAAACGAGAAGATAAGTGTACATTTAAACTGACCTCTTTTATTTGCTGGAATTTATAATACCGAGAAAATCCTCGGCCTTGAGGCTTGCGCCGCCGACCAGAGCGCCGTTTATATCGGGCTGGTTCATAAGGCCTTTGGCGTTGTCAGGTTTTACGCTGCCGCCGTAAAGAATTCTCAGTTTGTTTGCTATAACCGGTCCGTAGAGGCTTTTGAGCATCTCGCGGATTTTGGCGTGCATCGCCTGCGCATCCGCCGGACTTGCGTTAACGCCTGTGCCTATAGCCCAGACGGGCTCATAAGCTACAGTAAGCTGCTCTATTTTGTCAACAGGTACATCTTTAAGCCCTTTGGCAACCTGTGCGGTGACTGTTTCAAAGTGGGCGTCCGCCTCTCTCTCAAACAGAGTCTCTCCCACGCAGAGAATGACATTCAGCCCGTGGCTGAGGGTAAGGCGCACTTTTTTGTTTATGACTGCGTCGGTCTCCCCGAAAAGCTGTCTGCGCTCGGAGTGGCCTATGATAACCGTTGTCACGCCCACTGATTTGAGCATGGATATGGAGGATTCACCTGTGAAGGCTCCTTTTTCCTCGGCGGATACGTTCTGCGCCGCCACTGCGAGCCTGCCCCTGCTGCTGGCTATTGTCTGCTTAACGGGATAGAGAACGGGAAATGCAGGAGCAACAGCGACATCAATACTGTCATAATCTATGCTTGCGTGGAGAAGCTTGCCCGCAAGCTCCGCTCCTTCCGCAGCGTCAAGGTTCATTTTCCAATTGCCGACTATATAAGGCTTTATCATTCCGCATCACCTTTTCTGGGAACAGCGGTCTTAACGGAACCGCCCATCTCAAGGTTTCCGTTGAAGATAACCCCTTCCTCCATCTGCACGGCAGCGGAGCGTATAGTACCGGTGACATTTGCGGGCTTATAAAGTTCCACTTTTGTTTTAGCGGTGATTGTTCCGTCAAATTTGCCTGATATTTTAACCTGTCCTGCCTCTATTTCAGCCTTCACATTGCCGGAGTTGGCTATGACAAGCGTATCGTTTGTTTTAATGTTTCCTTCAAAATTGCCGTCCATGCGCACAAGCCCGTCAAAGATGAGAGTTCCCTTGAAGGTGGTGTTCTTGCCGAGAAAAGCGTCGATGCCGCCGTTGTCTTCTTTTCCTTTGATCATTCTTCGCCTCTGATTCTTTTTATAATCCGGTCAAGCTCATCGTCCGAGCTGTATCTGATCTCTATGGTTCCGCCGTTTTTGGCTGTTTTGAGTGTGATTCTGGTTTTGAAGAATTCCTCAAGCTCGTCCTTCAGCCCCATGAGAAAAACATCCGCCTCCGCGCTTTTTTCTGTCTTCTGCGCGGGTTCTTTCTTGAGTTTGGCAACCAGACGCTCAGTCTCGCGGACGGATAAGGCTCCTTCGATGACTTTTTTAAGAGCGCTTATTATCTTTTTGTCGTCCTCAAGACCCAGAAGAGCCCTTGCGTGCCCTTCGGTTATGAGGTCTTCCTTCATGGCTTCCAGAGCCTTGGGAGGAAGGTTGAGAAGACGCAGGGTGTTGGCCACGGCGCTTCTGCTTTTGCCTATGACTTTTGCCACTTCTTCCTGAGTGTAGCCGTGCTGCTCCATGAGGTTTTTATATGCCGCCGCCAGTTCGTAAGCGCCCAGATCCTGTCTCTGGACATTTTCAATGAGGGCGAGCTCAAGCCTTTCCGCTTCGCTGTCAACATTTCTGACTATTGCGGGAATCCGCTTGAGTCCCGCAAGCCCTGCCGCGCGGAAGCGGCGTTCTCCGGCGATTATCATGTAGCCTTCGTCCGTTCTGGTGAGGACAATGGGCTGAATCACCCCTTTTTCCCTGACGGAGGCCACAAGCTCGTCCAGAGGCTCCTGATCGAAGCGTGTGCGGGGCTGGTTTGCGTTTGCGTATATCAGGGCAAGGTCTATTTCGCCCACCGGAGCTTTTGTTTCATTTTTAGGTATGAGGGATTCAAGCCCCCTTCCTAGAACGTTCTTTTTCATAATCTGGGAAGTATCTCTTTAGCCAGATCAATGTAGCTGGCCGCTCCTTTAGATTTTATGTCGTATTCTATTATGGACATGCCGAAGCTGGGAGCTTCGGAGAGCCTGACGTTTCTGGGGACTATGGTTCTGAACATGCTTTCGCTGAAGAACTCCTCGATCTGCGTCATAACCTCTTTGGAGAGGTTGTTGCGCGGGTCGTACATGGTGAGGAGTATGCCTTCCAGAGCAAGTTCTTCATTAAGGCTTTCCCTGATGAGGCGGATAGTGTTGAGAAGCTGGCCGAGCCCTTCCATAGCGTAGTATTCGCACTGGAGGGGGATAAGCACCGAATCAGCCGCTGTGAGGGCGTTCACGGTAAGCAGACCCAGCGAGGGGGGACAGTCGATGAGGATGACCTTGTATTTGTCCTTCACCTTCTCAAGCTGCTTTTTCAGCCTTGTTTCCCTAGAAAGGGCGGTGACAAGCTCAACCTCGGCCGCTGTGAGGTTTATATGGCTGGGGAGCAGATCAAGATTGTCCACCTTGCTGGGCACGATTGCCTCTTCTATATCCGCGTTTCCGATAAGCACGTCATAGACGCTGGCGTATTCGCCTTTTGTCTCAAAGCCTATTCCGCTGGAGGCGTTCCCCTGAGGGTCCATGTCCACAAGCAGAACCTTTGCCTCGGCAAAGGCGAGGGACGAGCCTAAATTTATGGCAGTAGTTGTTTTTCCAACGCCACCCTTCTGGTTGGCGATCGCGATTATTTTTCCCATAGAACTCATACATTAGATAATACCTGTACAAAAATCAAGATCAATCGCCTGAGCCCGGAAAATAAGCACAAACCTTGAAAATACTGGTGTTTTTGATCCTTTAGCATGCGAAACATGCACTTTTGCGCCGCAAAGGTGAGAAATTTTTCAAATATGTTGAAAACGTTTGAATTTTTAATATAATTCAAGGGCGGTGAAATCCGTATAAAGGCAGTTTACAGGTTTAAATGCCCGGTTTGTGTTATAACGAGGTTTGTTAATGAAGATATCATGCAGGAAAAAGACTGCTTTCAACTCAAGAAAAGAGGCGGTGATTATTCCCGTATATAAGAATATGGGTTCACTTAAATTGCTGACAGGCAAGAGAATAGATGACGAAATCGCCAATATAGTCAACTCCGATTATTTCAACTTTGAGGATAAGGAGATAAAAAGCTTCTATATCGATATGAAAAAGAAGCTGAAAAGGATTTTTCTTGTTAATGTGCCCAAAGATCCGGAGGATTACAGATATTATCTTGAACTTGGCGCGCAGTTTTCAAAAATTATCAGAAAAGATAAGCTTTTCTCATTTTCCCTTGTCTCATTTGAAGATGTCTACGCGGAGAAAAAAGAAGGGAGCTACACCAAGAGCTTCCTTGAAGGGCTGTTTTTCGGTCTCTACTCATTTGAGAAGTACAAAAGCAAAAAGGAAAGCTTCGATTTCGAAGAGGTCGAGGTTATCACTACATTCACCAAGCTGAAAAAGTTCATAGACACAGGCGCGGAGAGATGGGCGACTATTTTCCAGAACGTTTATCTGGCAAGGGATCTGATCAACACTCCGCCGATGGACATGACACCCGCCATATTCGCAGAAACAGTCCTTGCGGAAGCGGGGGGCGACTTCGGCGTAACCGTTTATGACGAAGCGAAGATAAAGGAAGAGGGGCTTAACCTCATAGACGTAGTGGGGATGGGCAGTGTGAACAAGCCGAGATTCGTGATCATCGACTACAAAGGTGATCCTTCAAACGAAAAGCACATAGCTCTCGTGGGCAAGGGCGTTACCTTTGACTCCGGCGGAAGCAACCTGAAACCCACCGGAAGCATGGAGACCATGAAGTGCGACATGGCAGGCGCGGCGACTGTTTTCGCGGTTACCAAGCTTGCCCGTGAACTGAAGCTTCCCGTAAACATCAAAACATATATACCCCTTGTGGAAAATATGATAGGCGGCAGCGCCTACAGACCGGGGGACATCATAACCTCCGCCTCAGGCAAAACCGTCGAGGTTCTCAATACCGACGCCGAAGGCAGACTGATACTGGCGGACGCGCTTTACACCGCCACGCAGACCGACCCGGAGGTGATTGTGGATGTGGCAACTCTCACAGGGGCGTGCGTGGTTGCCCTCGGCAGTCACTGCGCGGGGCTTTTCAGCAACAGAAAGTTCCTCGCCAAGAACATAAGCGATCTCTCCGGAGATGTGGGGGAGGACATATGGGAACTGCCCCTGCTTAAAACCTATGAGAAAAGAATAAAAAGCGACATAGCTGATCTGAGGAACATCGCGAGGCAGAGAACAGAGGCGGGTTCGACCATCGCCGCTCTCTTTCTGCGGGAGTTTGTGGACAATTGGCCGTGGATTCATCTTGACATTGCGGGACCCGCTTATCTTGAGGAGGAGCACCCCGTCTTCGGGAAACATGCTTCAGGCTTCGGGATAAGGCTTCTCCTTGAATTTATAGAAAGGTACTATTGCAGAAATGAAAATTGATACTGATTTTTTCAGGGGCGGCTCTGTTAAAGGGCTTGGAATAGCGGCAGCGGCAATCGCCCTTATTTTTGTTGTTTCGGCGGGGCTGCGCTATATCCAGCTTGAAAGGTGGCGGGAAAACAGGGACTACTACTTTGTGGACAAAATGCCGCAGATGACAACCCTTGATTCGTACAAGTGGCTGCGCTATGCGGATGAGTATAAGAAGGGGAGCTACTACCCTTCCGAAAAAGATCCGCTTATGTTTTATCCCGATGTCAAGGCAAAGCATGAAACAGTTCCCATGATGAGCTGGCTTATCGCCAAGCTCTCTGTTTTTTCAGACGGAAACACATACCGCACGGCAGTGTATCTGCTGCCGTTTCTGGCTTCGCTTTTCATAATCCCTCTGGGGCTTTACTTCTATTTCACGGGGATGATTCCCGCAGGGATAGCGGGCGGGGCCGCCGGTTCGCTGGGCATAATCTATCTTGTCCGCACCGCCATAGGCAGGGTGGACACGGATGCGATGAATCTGTTTTTCCCTTTTCTGGCCTCGCTCTTCATGCTTCTCGCCGGAGAGGGGAAGGATTCAAAAAGGCTTTATGTGCACTCCGCCCTTGCGGGAGCCTCAATGTGGCTTTTTCACTGGTGGTACGAGCACCCCGGGATAACTCTGGCTTATCTGGGCGTTTTTGCGTTCTTTCTTCTGCTTTCGGGAACCGGGATTAAAAAAGCCGCGGCGGCACTGCTTATTTTTATCGTTTCCGCAAATCCGGTTTATATATATGCGGGTTTTCATCATATTTTCGACTTCATGAAAACCTATATAACCCCCACAGGGAGCATAGTCGCAGGTTTTCCCGATGTTTACGCCACAATAACCGAAGCGAAAAAGAGCGATATCTCCCGTGTTCTCGCTTCGCTTACGCCGTTTAAGTTCGTTTCTGTCACAGGGCTTCTGCTTTTTGCCGTGTGCGGTGTTTTTAACTTCAGGAAAATGCTCCCCCTCGCTCCGGTGTTCATTCTCGGGCTTATGGTTTTTAAAAGCTCAAACAGGTTCGGAATGTTTCTCGCTCCTTTTGTCGGCATCGGGCTCGGATACGGAATATACCTTCTGGGCAGGCTGCTTGAAAACAGGGCAAAAATAAAAGAGCAGATAAGAACGGCACTGATCACAGGAACCGCCGCCGCTCTCACGCTTATGATCTACAGCTCCTCCTTTGACTTCAACCCCTCTCCGTCCATCGAAGTGGGGATCTACAGACAGATAAAGGAGCTTAAAAAAGCCGCCCCCTCAGACGCGGTGATATACTCATGGTGGGATTACGGCCTTGCATATGAATACGCAGGCTTCACAACCTTCCATGACGGGATGACCCAAAGGAGCCCCAAGACCTACTACATCGCCAAGTCTCTCACATCGGACAGTCAGGAGGAGCTTTACAACACAATAGCGTTCCTTTCCTCCGAAGGGAAAGCGGGCATAGACAGGATGCTCTCCGAAGGCAGGACGCCTCAGGATATTTCCGCTTTTGCCGCGGATAATTCTCTTCATGTCACGGATGACAAGTATGTTGTTCTCTTCACCAAGGACATGCTTTTTAAAATAGGCGCTATAAGCCAGCTCGGCACATGGGACTTTGAAACAGGAAAGTTCAGCCCCTTTACCATCATAACCATGCGCTGCACCCAGAAAGAAGGGGACGTGCTGATCTGCGGCAAGGACAGGATAAATCTCGCCACAGGTCTCGTGAACAACGCTCTCCCGCTCAAAACCCACACGGTTACCGCGAACGGAAAGCTGTTCAACTCAAGGGAATTTCCCTACACTCAGGGTGTGCATCTCATAGAGAGCAGGTGGGAATCAGGTTTCACTGATTTTCTGATTCTTGACGAGAAAGCATTCAGATCGAACATGGTTCAGATGTTTGTTATCGGCAATGTTGATAGCTCCCGCTTTACCGAGATTTTCAGCTCTGTGCCTTTTATGCGGGCTTTTGTGGTTAACGGGCGCTGAATGTAAAGGATTTGTTGTTAAAATGACAGGAAACTCAAAACAAGTATTGATTTTATCTATATAGTGCTGATAATATACTTATCAGCACTTACTGCTTCAAGGAGTTTCCCATGGATTTTAAACAGATAGAAGCATTCGTCTATGTTGCGAAATACAAATCCTTTTCCCGCGCGGCTGAAAAGCTTCTGCTCAGCCAGCCCACCATCTCCACGCACATAAGCACCCTTGAAGAACAGCTCGGAGTAAAGCTTTTTGACAGACTTTCCAAAGAGGTTATCCTCACAGAGGCAGGGCAGGTTTTCTACCCCTACGCCGTGGATATCCTTGACCTGCGTGAGCGTTCACAGGAAGCGATAAAAGAGTTCCTCAACGAGATCAGCGGGCATCTCCACATAGGCTACAGCACTGTTCCCGCGGAGTTCATTCTCCCCGAGGTTATCAGGAAGTTTAAGGAGGAGTACCCGAAAACCTTCTTCACCCTTGATATAAACGGAACCCAGAATGTTGTGCAGAGGCTTTCCGACGGAATACTCGACCTTGCCATAGTGGCAAGGAAGATCCCCAAGAAAGACCTTGAGTACAAAGTGCTTCTGCGTGACAAAATAGTTCTCATTGTTCATAAAAACCATAAGTTTTACGACCGTGCCAGCGTCTTCCTTGAGGAGATTCTTCAGGAAAGCTTCATCATCAGGGAGATGGGCTCCGGCACCAGGGCGGCGGTTGAACATGCCTTCAAGCAGAAAGGCTACGACTTCGACTCCCTTGACGCAGTGGCAATGCTCAGCTCCACATACTCCATAAAGCACGCGGTAAAACGTCAGCTCGGCATTGCGTTCATGAGCCAGATGGCGCTCTCAGAGGATGAGTGCGGCGGAGGAATCAAGGCTATTCCCATAACGGATCTTGTTGTGGAAAAAGAGATCTACGTTGTTTACAGCAAAAAGCGCACTAATAAGAAACTGATGAAGCATTTTATAGACACGCTTCTGAAACACGCGCGCGAATAAAAAATTCCCCGACGGGCGGCTGAAAAAGCCGCTCTTTTTTCTTTTTTTCCCTTAAACTTCCTGTCCGCTCGGCCGTCATTATCATTAATGCGCAAACTTTTCTGTACAAAATGAACCTGCGCAGGGTAGTATAAAATCCGTATATTATGCCCGGGGGTAAGTATGAGCCTTAGAAAAGGTTTTGGGATTTTCCTTGTTTCAGCGTGTGTTTCCTGTGCTTCGGTGCAGCCGGAACCGCCTTCTGCTTATGTCAGTGTGCCGGATGAGGATTTGAAGCCTTTTGTTGATTCCCCCGTTTTGCCGGAGATACCGAAAAAAACTCCGGAAACCGCCGAGGAGCCTCCGTCTCTCAGGTTTCCCGATACTGTGTTCGCTGAACCTGAGAAGGACACCGAAACACCTCCCGCATACGCTGAACCCATAGAGAAAGACCACAGGATTCCGCCGGATGCCAGAATGACGGGCGCGGTTTATGACAAGCCTTACGTTGTGCGGGGTGAAACCTACCACAGGCTGAAATATGTCGAAACATTCGAGCAGGAAGGAATCGCAAGCTGGTACGGCGGGCCGGATCACGGACGGGACACCTCAAACGGCGAAATATACAACATGTACGCCATGACAGCCGCCCACAAAAACCTGCCCATGGGCAGCATGGTTGAGGTGGAAAACCTCTCCAACGGGCGCAAAGTGACAGTAAGGGTAAACGACCGCGGCCCCCATGTGGAGGGAAGAATCATTGACCTCTCCAAGAAGGCCGCTAATGACATAGGCATAAAAGACAAAGGGCTCGGGAAAGTCAGGATCAGGCTTCTTTCCCCCGCCGGAGAGAAGAGTGATGACGATTTTGCGCCGGATTCGCCAAACATCGCATACGCCGGAACAGTTCAGGCGCTTTTTGCAGTGCAGATAGCCTCCTTCACCGATAAGGAACAGGCCGATGCACTGGCGAACACATTCGATAAAGGGAAGGTGGAGCGCGCCAATGTTAAAGGCACAACCTACTACAGGGTGAAGGTCGGCGGGTTCGAGAGCAGGGAAGCGGCTGAGGCGCACAAATCAAGAATGGCCTCAAGATACCCGAAAGCATTTGTGGTGACGGAATAGAGTTTTCTTTTTGCGTCATCATGTTAGTTTTTCCGGAAGTAGTTTGAGGAAAAATTCAGCGTTTTGTTCAGGTCTTTTTTTTCACCTGCACTGCGTCACTCTGAGCAAAGCGAAGAGTCCCCGCATTATGCTGAATAAAAGATTCTTCACTGCGTTCGGAATGACGGCAGAACGGCAGCGGAAAGCTTTTTTAAAAGCTTCTCCGTATAAATAAATTAAATAAGGAATAAGTTAATGCGCAGACATAACAGAGCAAACGACAGCATGAGAGAGATAAGGATCGCGGGAGACTACATAAAGCACCCTGCGGGTTCCGTTTTGATAGAGTTCGGCGACACAAAGGTGATCTGCACCGCTTCGTTCAGCGAGGGAGTGCCCCCGTTTCTTAAAGGTTCAGGCACAGGCTGGGTCACGGGCGAATACGGAATGCTCCCCGCTTCCACGCATACGCGCAACCAGCGTGAGGCGAGGAAAGGGAAGGTGGACGGCCGTTCGCAGGAGATTTCCCGCCTTCTGGGCAGGGCGCTGAGGGCTTCCGTTGATATGTCAAAGCTGGGCGAGAACACGATCATAATAGACTGCGACGTGATTCAGGCGGACGGCGGAACCAGAACCGCTTCCATAACCGGCGGATTTGCCGCCCTTCAGCTTGCGGTTAATAAAATGCTGGCGCAGGGCGTTCTGACGGCAGACCCTGTTATTCAGCCTGTGGCCGCCGTCAGTGTAGGGATTGTAGACGGTGTTGCCATGCTTGATCTCGATTATGTTGAGGATTCCTCAGCGGAGGTTGATCTCAACCTTGTGGCGGGGGCGGACGGCAAAATTGTTGAGATTCAGGGCGCGGCGGAGAAGCTTGCCTTCGGGCGTGATAAGCTGAATGAACTGCTTGACCTCGGTTTTCACGGGCTCAATGCCCTGTTTGCGGCGCAGAAAAAGGTGATTGAGCTGTGAGACTCTGCGTTGCGACCAAGAATGCCCATAAGCTCAAAGAAATAAGAGCGATTTTAAGCGGGCTGGACGTTGATGTGCGTTCTGCTTATGAATTTATAGAAAACGACTTTGATGTGGAAGAAACGGGAGCGACATTCGAGGAGAACGCCTCTCTCAAGGCGGACGCGCTTTCCGCTCTGGTTGAAGGATATGTGATAGCCGACGATTCGGGGCTGTGTGTGGACGCTCTAGGCGGCGAGCCGGGGATATACTCCGCGCGTTATGCCGGCGTAAATGCATCAGATGCCGAAAACAACGCTCTTCTGCTGAAAAACACAGAGAACATTCAGGACGGCAGGCGTGCGGCGAGATTTGTCTGCGCCATCGCGCTCTCAAAAAACGGAACAACGGAGCGGATCTTCCGCGGCGAGTGCGAAGGAATGCTGGGCAGGGCGGAGAAAGGGGCGAACGGATTCGGCTACGATCCTCTTCTTGTTATGCCGGACGGACGCTCTCTGGCGGAATATCCGCCGGAAGAGAAAAACAGGATAAGCCACAGGTTCCGCGCTCTGGAGCTTTTAAGAAAATATCTGGCGGAGAAATAGCCGCTTTTATTTAAGAAGGTGAGTTTGAATGAGACTGTTAAGGTTCTTCGGCGGGCTTATCGTCCTTGCAGGCATACTCTGTTACGGAGTCCTTAACTTTTACAGGGGGGAGATGATGTTCTTCGAACACTTTCTCCCCGATGACTACTCAATCCCGAGCCTCAGCAGGCAGGGGCAGTCCTTTACAGTGTATGATTCCGCCGGAAACCTCCTTGAACAGCGCACTTTTCTTAGAAGCGAGCCTTTCACCGATGATGAAACCGAGCTTTTCAGTGAATGGTTCAGGGTTCTTGATCTTGAACTGGACGGCTACCCGCTTCCAAAAGAACGCCTTGAGCTTTATTTTATGGACTATATGGAGATAGAGACCGAAGCCGTTAAAAGCTACATTGTCAACCACTATGCAGACAGGCTTCTGGAAGGAACCCCTGTGACGGGGCTTAGGCTCAGGCTCCTGCGCTTCCTCACGGCGGACAGGCTCCTTAAAACCGCAGGATTCCCAGCCATTTACGCCGCCTATGCCGACAGCATAATCATAGGGGACGACACCTACGGCATAAAAGCCGCATCAAAAACATTCTTCAGCCGCAGCATTCACATGGCGAACCAGAAGGAGAAGGCTTTTCTCTTCACCATGCTGAAAGACTATACCCTGTACGACCCCATAGAGAACTTTGCCGCCACTGAGCGCAGAGCGAACATTTATCTTCATATGCTTTACCAGCGGGGCATACTGGAGCGGGAGGAATACCTCAGCGCCAGAGACTACAGGCTCACGCTGAACATGGCTGAAGACCCCGCGCCGCAGGAGATAGAGTATCTCCGTGCCGTTGCGGAGGAGATGAAGGCTTTGGGCGTTGAGGCCGGAGAGCCCTGCGAGGTTCATACATATTTTGACGCTGAGAAAACGGAAATGCTCCGCCTTACTGTTTCTGAGTACATGAAAACGCAGGAGGAAGGGCTTCAGGCGGCATTTGTGCTTCTGGACACGGAGAAAGGTGGCATCGTTGCCATGACGGGCGCCCGTGAGGGAAAAAGCCTGAAAAGAGCCTACTACACAAAAAGACAGACAGGCTCCACCTTCAAGCCCATAGTATATGCTTCCGCATTTGACGGCGGAATAAGGCCGACAGATTTTGTCAACGACAGAAGGCATGTCTACAAGCTCGGAAAAGGAAGCTACTCCCCCAGAAATTTTGAAGAGCTTTACATGGGAAGTATTCCTGTCCGGAAGGGGCTTGTCTATTCCCTCAACAACGCCACGATTCAGCTTGCCGTCAAAGCAGGGCTTAAAAAAGTGGCGGAGGACGCTGTGAAAATGGGGATGAAGGCTGATGTGCGCCCTTATCTGGCTATGCCTCTCGGCGTGTTTCCCGTCACTCCGGTGAATCTCGCTCAGGTTTACGGAACTCTGGCGGATTACGGCGTCTACCGCAAACGGGGGCTTATTGAAAGGATTGAGTTCCCTGACGGACGGGTGATAACCCCGGGCGGGGAGAAAACGAGGGTTCTGGATGAAAAGGCTGCGTTTCAGACGCTTTACATAATGCAGGATGTGCCGAGGATAGGAACGGCAAAGGGCAAGGGGCTCATGAAGGGCACGGCGGCGAAGACTGGCACAACGGACGAATACCGTGACGCATGGCTTGCGGCGGTGTTTCCTCCGTATGTAGCGGTTGTGTGGATAGGTTATGATTCCGGCAGAAGCATGGGCGAGAAGGGAACAGGGGGCACGAAGGCCGCTCCTCTGGCGGCGGCTGCGCAGAGGAAGCTTTTTGAAAAAGGCGCCGAGGCGGTTTTTCCTGTTCCGGCGGGCGTGGGCTTCCGCAAGGTTTCCTCCGCGGACGGCAGGCTGATAACCGCCCGATGCGCATCCCGAAGGGGCTACACAGAGGCACTGTCTGAGGATAACCTGCCTGAGGAATGCGTCAGATAAGTCGAATATAGCTAAAAGTTATAAAATGATATAAAGTAATGAAGACTGGCGGGCTCCGTCAGGACGAAAGGAATTTACATCAGAGGTCAGAATGCGCAAAAACATATATTTAATCGGTTTCATGGGAACAGGGAAAAGCACTGTGGGCAGGCTGATTGCGGAAAAGCTCGGCATGGAGTTCTGCGATACGGACGCTATGGTGGAAAAAAAAGCGGGCAAGACAATCACCGAAATCTTCGAGGAGATGGACGAGGCGGCCTTCCGCGGGATGGAGACCGAAATCCTGAAAGATATTACCGAACGGCGCAATCTTGTTGTTTCCACAGGAGGCGGGATTGTTGTAACAAAAGGGAACATGGAGCTGATGCGCTCGGCCGGAAAGCTGATTACGCTTATGGCTTCACCCGAACAGATTTTTGAAAGGATAAAAGATGACAGAGGCAGACCCCTTCTTCAGGTGGATAATCCTCTGGATGAGATAAAGCGTCTTATTTATGACAGGGCGCCGTTTTATATAAACACGGATCACATAGTCGAGACCACCGAACTCAGTCCGGAGGAAACGGCGGAAGAGATAATAAGGTTTGTTGAAAATGCGTAAGATACATGTGGATCTGGAAAAACAGGTAGACGATTCCTATGATATACATCTGTCCTCAGACTTCATCGAGGATGTGCTGAAAGGGTATGAGGACGCTTTTTTTCTGGCTGATTCCACTGTCTTCGCTTTTTATGAAGAGCTTTTCGAAGGGCGCAAAACATTTGTTCTGGATTCTTCCGAAAAAAATAAAAGCATGGAATCTGTTATCAGGGTGCTGGAATTTCTCCATAATAACGGATGCCGCAGAGACGGCAGGCTTGTTGCGGTCGGCGGCGGAATAACGGGGGATCTCGGCGGATTCGCCGCATCGGTCTACATGCGCGGAATAAGCTATGTTCAGGTGCCGACAACCCTTCTTTCCATGGTGGATTCATCCGTCGGCGGGAAAACGGGGATCAACTTTCTCACATCAAAAAACAACATAGGCGCCTTTCATCAGCCTAAGGCAGTTTATATAGACACCGACTTTATCAGAACCCTTGACGATGATGAATATCTCAACGGTCTTGCCGAGGTTATAAAGTACGGAGCCGTTTTCAGCGCCGATTTCTTTGACATGCTGCTGGAAAAACGGGATGCCCTGCTTGAGCGCAATGCTGATGTTCTCCTTGATGTGATAGCCGAGTGCTGCCGCATGAAGGCTGAGGTGGTTAAGGAGGATGAGAAGGAGCAGGGGGTGCGCAAGCTCCTCAACTTCGGCCACACTTTCGGCCACGCCATAGAAACCGATTCAGACTTTGCCGTTAAGCACGGCTTCGCTGTCGCTTCGGGAATGTATCTGGAAAACCTTTTCGGTCTGAAGGAGGGCTACTGTTCGGAGGAATCAGTCGGGCGTCTGGGCGAAATCCTCGATGCATACGGCTTTGAGAAGGAATATAAGATAAAAGATACGGATGTGTTTTTCAACGCTCTGTCCGCGGATAAAAAAGCGGATAAAAAAGGGCTGACGGTTGTTTTTATTCCCGAGATAGGCAAGGGCGAATGGATAAACGGAATAAAAACAGACACGGTAAAGGATTTCTTCTGCTGATATGGACGAGATAAACCGTTCCAAATATCTTAATGACATAGAATATTTCTCCCGCAAACTGGAGGAGGATCCGGCTTCCAAGCTGTTTATGCCTCTTTCCGTGGCACTTCTGAAACTCAATAAATATGATGATGTTATCTACTACTGCGCCCACGGTCTTGAACATTTTCCGGAGCTTCTGGGGGCGAAGACCGTAATGGCACAGGCCTACATGGGCAAAGGTAAGGTAGAGGACGCCAAAGGACTGCTGAAGCAGGTGATACTCGTTAACCGCTTCAACTACAAAGCGAACAAGCTCATGGGCGATATCTACCGCGCCGAGAGCGATATAGAAAGAGCTCTGGAGTATTACCGCAAGGCTTATAAAATATCCCCTGAGGACAGAAAACTCGGGGAGGACATAGAGGAGCTGGAAAACCTTCTGGAAAACGGACTTGCGGAAGCGGGTGACATTGACCTCCCCGACAGGGACAGCGAGATTCTGGTATCCATGGCTGAAGAGCTTGCGGATGAAGTGAAGGATGAACTTTCCCATGATACATACGAAGATAAAGAACTGGCTGATGACGAGATAGAAAAAACCTTTCAGGAAATCGCCGAGAAAAGCACTGAGGATGAAGACGGCTTTGATATGGACGACTTCGGCAAGGAGGATTTCGAAGAGGAGATCCGTGAAAATCTTCTGGCCAGTGTTGACGAGGAGATAAAATCAAAAGAGGTTTTCGGCGATGTTGTCCGGCTTGACGCAGAGGACGCAGCCCCTGAGGTGCAGGCTCAGAAGCCTGCCGCGGCGAAGGCTCCTGAGCCCGAAAGCTTTGCTGATGAACCCATAGAGCTTGATGAATTTTCCGCTGAGATAGAAAAAGCAGAGGACGACGCCGTTATGTCCATGATAGGCGAGGCATTGTCAGGATTCGGCTCCGCTTCGTACGGCGATGAGATTATCTCAGACACTGAAAAAGAGCATATTGAAGACAGCGAAACGGAGGAGAAGCTCTTCTTTGAGGCTGAAGAGCCGGAGTATGAGCAGGCTCTGCCTGAGGAAGAACCTCCGGCGGAACCTGAGCCGGAAGAAGCGGAAGAGCTTATTGAAACTGAAGAGCTTCCTGAAGAGGAGCTTCCCTCGGAAACGGAGCCCGAAGAGGCACCTGCCGAGGAAGAGGCTGTTCCCGAACCGGAGGCTGTTCCCGTAATGGAGCCCCTACCCCCCGCTGAACCTGAAGAGGAAAAAACATCGGATGCCGAACATCCCACCCCCGCGCCTGAACCCAGACAGCTCACTCCGCAGGAGAAACTGGCGGAGGCGAAAAGGATGCTTATAGAGGCGCAGGTTGAGACCCTTGAGAACACTCTGGCCTGTGTAATAAATAAGGCGAGAAAAAGGAAACAGACCTCGAAGGAGGAAAAATGAAACTGCTTGTAATAAACGGACCGAACCTTAACATGCTGGGCAGAAGAGAGAGCAGCCACTACGGCACTCTTACGCTCGCGGATATCAACACAAAGCTTATCGAAAAGGCGGACGGCAGGGCGGAGCTGGAGTTTTTCCAGTCCAACCATGAAGGAGCCATCATAGACCGCATACAGCAGACATCCGGCTTTGACGGAATCATAATAAATGCCGGAGCCTACACCCATACAAGCATAGGGATCAGGGACGCTTTTCTTGCCGCCAAGACTCCTTTTGTGGAGGTTCATCTCTCCAATGTCTATGCGAGGGAGGATTTCAGGCATAATTCATATCTCAGCGACATAGCAAAAGGGGTGATAGCCGGTTTCGGCTGGATGTCCTACATGCTTGCGCTGGAATTTTTCATTTCGGAGCCGAAATGAAGCGCATACAACGCCTGTGCGGGCTTATGAAGCAGTCCGGTCTGAGGAATCTGCTTCTCACCGATCCTGCGGATATCTTCTATCTCACCGGATTCACCGGAAGCACAGCCTACCTGTTTGTCTCACCCGAGAAAACGGTTTTTTTTACTGACGGCAGATACGCAGAACAGATCAAAAGCGAAATCAGCAGGGATATTAAAACTGTAATAGTCAAGGCTTACGGGACATCCCTTTGCGAGCTGGCGAAGCAGACAGGGCAGATCGCCGTCAGCCCCAAATGCCCGCTGAGTATTTATACCATGCTCACCGGATGCGCCGAAGAAGTGCTCATAGATGAAAAGGATCTTGCAGGGCTGATGCGCAGCGTGAAGGATCCTGAAGAAATAGAACTTATACGCCGTTCGTTCACAGTCGCCGCTGAATCTTTCAGGGAGTCTCTCTCACAGTGGCGCTACGGCATGAATGAAACCGAATGGGCGGCGGTTTTAGAGTATAATATGCGCAAACGGGGCGCCAAGGACAGAAGCTTCGAAACGATTATAGCCTCCGGCGAAAGAAGCGCATTGCCCCACGGCAGTGCGGACACAAGGGTGATAAGCGCAGGCGATCCTGTCACTGTGGACTACGGATGCAGATTTCATTACTGCAGCGACATAACAAGGGTTGTCTATGACGGAAGCGACCCTTTCGTCCTTGAGATAATTGACATTGTCAAAGGGGCGATGGATGCCGCTAAGGCTGTTATACGCCCAGGGATAAGGTGCTCGGAGGTGGACAGAACCGCAAGGGACTACATCGAGAAAAAGGGCTACGGCGGGTATTTTAACCATGGTCTGGGGCACGGAGTGGGTATAAATGTCCACGAGTCCCCGTCGTTTAATTTCAGGGACGAGACTGTTCTTGTGCAGGGCATGGTGCTCACAGTCGAACCGGGAATTTATCTCCCCGGCCGCTTCGGTGTAAGGCTTGAGGACACGGTTGCCGTAAGTGAAAACAGTTGTGAAAATCTTACCGCTGTGCTAGAAGACTACGTCTATAAAATCCTTCAGAGGTGAAGTCCGATGATTACCCCGAACCAGTTTAAGAAAGGCGCAAAAATAGAAGTTGACGGTGAACCTTACTCAATCGTCGAATATCTTCATATAAAAATGGGCAGAGGCGGAGCCAACGTCCGTACCAAGATAAAAAGCCTTCTCACAGGCAACGTTATAGAAAGAACCTACAAGTCCGATGAAAAAATAAAACAGCCGGACTTCGAGGAAAAAGAGATGCAGTATCTCTATAAAGACGGCGAATCTTACGTCTTTATGGACAACGAAACCTACGAGCAGGTATTTGTTCCCGAAGGCGATGTGGGGGAGCTTGCGGACTTCATGTCTGAAAACCTCAATGTTTATGTGCTCCTCTTCAACCAGAAGCCTATGGGAGTGCAGCTTCCCAACTTCGTGGAGCTTGCCGTAGCGCAGACTGACCCCGGCCTTAAAGGGGACACGGTGAGCGGAGGCTCCAAGCCCGCCACTCTCGTCACAGGAGGCGTTGTGCAGGTTCCTCTTTTTATTAACGAAGGGGACGTTCTCAAAATTGATACAAGGACAGGCTCTTACATGGAAAGAGTAAGGTCTGCCAGATAGGAGGAAGACTTTGGAACTTAAAGACATCAGGGAACTGATACGCTTCATTGACAAGTCGGAAATTAAAGAATTTGAATACGAAACTGAAAACGGCGAGAGAATTTATATCTCTAAAAAAGATGATACACCTGTATTCGCGGCCGCAGCGCCCGCTTATGCACCCGCGCCCGCAGCCGCACCCGCCGCTGCGTCTGCCGCTGTTCCCGCGCCTGCCGCGGAAGGCAAGGACACAGGCCTGAAAGGCAATCAGGTTGAAATAAAAACCCCCATAGTGGGAACATTCTACGAAGCTCCCTCACCCGGCGCCGAGGCTTTTGTCAAAGAGGGGGACACTGTTAAAAAGGGTCAGACTCTCTGCATAGTCGAAGCAATGAAAATCATGAACGAGATTGAGGCCGAGTTCGACTGCAAAATTGTGCGCAAAGTCGGACAGAACGCTAAACCTGTTGAATACGGCGAAGTAATTTTCATCGCAGAGCCCCTTTAAGGATAAGGCTATGTTTGAAAAGGTATTAGTAGCTAACAGAGGTGAAATCGCGCTGAGGGTTCTCCGCGCCTGCAAGGAGCTTGGCATCAAGACTGTTGCCGTCTACTCCGAAGCGGACAAGGAATCCCTGCATGTCGCTTTTGCCGATGAGGCGGTCTGCATAGGGCCGTACCAGTCGTCAAAAAGCTATCTCGACATAAAAAGCATCATAGCCGCCGCCGAAATAGCCAATGTGGACGCAATTCACCCCGGCTACGGCTTCATGGCGGAAAACGCAAGCTTCGCCAAAATCTGCGAGGAATGCGGGTTCAAATTCATCGGCCCCAAGGCGGAGCACATTGACCTCATGGGCAATAAGTCCCGTGCGAAGGACGTGATGAAAGGCTTCGGCGTTCCCACTGTCCCCGGCAGCGACGGTCCCGTTGCTTCCCCTGAAGAGGCGCTGAAAATAGCAAAAGAGATAGGCTTCCCCGTAATGATCAAAGCGTCCGCCGGCGGCGGAGGAAAGGGGATGAGGGTTGCGCTCAATGAAATGAGCTTCCTCAACAGCTTCCAGCTTGCCCGTTCGGAAAGCCTTAACGCATTCAGCTCAGACGAGATTTATATCGAAAAATTCATAGAAAACCCCCGCCACATCGAGATTCAGGTCTTCGGTGACGGTAAAGGCAAAGGTCTTCATTTCTATGAGCGCGAATGCTCCATACAGAGACGCCACCAGAAGCTTCTGGAAGAAGCGCCCAGCTCGGCTATCAGTGAAGCGACAAGAAAGAAGATGGGCGAGATTTCCGTAGCCGCAATCGAGTCGCTCGGATATGAAAACGCCGGAACCATAGAATATCTCGTGGACGACAAGGAAAACTTCTACTTCATGGAAATGAACACGAGGATTCAGGTTGAGCACCCTGTGACGGAGATGATAACAGGTTATGACCTTGTTGTTCTTCAGCTCAGGATCGCGGCAGGTGAACCCCTCACCATAAAGCAGGAAGATATCAAAATCATCGGACACGCCATAGAGTGCAGGATCAACGCGGAAGACCCCGAAACTTTCCGCCCCTGCCCCGGCAAGATCGACGGATACATTGTGCCCGGAGGCTTCGGTGTCAGGGTGGATTCAAACTGCTATCAGGGTTACACCGTCCTTCCCTATTACGATTCCATGATAGCGAAGCTCATAACCTTCGGCAAGACAAGGGATATGGCGATTGCAAGGATGAGAAGGGCTCTGGGCGAGTACGTCATAGACGGCATCAAGAGCACAATCCCCCTGCATGAGCGCATACTTGAGCATCACGCATTCATCAAAGGCGATATAACAACAGCCTTCATAGAGAAGTATTTCGGATGAGATTTTTTCTCATTCCGCTGGCTCTCTTACTCACATTAACATTTTCAGGTCAGTCCGCCTCCGCCCTTGAACAGGCAGAGGTGGACTCTGTTTACATCGAGGCGCTGTACGCCGCCGATGACGGAGATCTGGACACTGCAACATCCCTCCTTGAAACTATCAAAAAATCTGCCGGAGACCCTTATATCTATCTGAAGCTCTCCGAGTTCTACATAAAGCTTCAGATGTATGAAACCGCGAAGCACAGACTGAGCGAGGGCTTGGGTGTTTTTCCTGAAGACGCTGAGCTTAACTTCGCCATGGCTCAGCTTTATCTTTTTCACTACAGAGATCCGGGGCTCGCAGAGGTTTTCGCCGCTGACGCCCTTAAATCGGAGAGGGATGCCAAGCATCTTTTCCTCATGGCGGATATTTATAAAATTCTGAATGATGAAGAAAAGCTTATGCTGATCCTTGACGAGCTTGTTGTCAGGGAGCCTTCGTCCCGCGTTCTTGTGGAAAGGGGCAACCTTTACCGAAACAGAGATATGGCGGATGAGGCGGAAAAGGATTATCTCAAAGCTTATGAACTTGATGAAGACCTCGGCGCGGCTGCAAGGCTCGCAGAGATATACATAGAAAGGGAAAATTTTGAGAAGGCAGTGAAATACCTCTCAATTCTTTCCGAAAAGCGGCCGGATTTTGTCCTCTCCGATCTTAAACTCGCTGAAATCTACAAAAGAGCGGACAACAGCACAAAGGCTCTTGAGATATTCAAGCGTATTCTCCCCAAGGTCGAAGGGCGTGAGAAAATCTATGTCCTCAGGCAGATAGCCGGAATTTACTACGCCACAGACGATTATAAAAACGCGCTCTCCTACTTCAGGCAGGTTCTTGAGCTTGCTCAGGATGATGTTCAGGTGCTTTACTCCATGGGAGTTATAAGCGAAATGGAGAACAAGTTTGCAGATGCGGAGAAGTATTACCGCAAGGCGGTAGCCGTCCGTCCTGATTATGTCGAGGCAAGAAAGCGCATCGGCTTCATCAGCCTTAAAGAAAAAAAATATGACGAAGGCATCAAAGTTATAACCAAAATTCCCGCCGAACTGAGAGATGTGGACTACTACCGCATCACAGGGGCGCTTTATAAAGAGAAGGGAACCCTTTCCAAGGCATATGAAGTATTGAGAAGAGGATACGAGGAGAACCCTTCCTCTGTTGAACTGGTGATCGACTTCGCCCTTGTGCTTGAGAAGCAGAAAAAATATGACGAATGCTTCGAAGTTCTCCGTGAGGCTCTGGAGCTGAACCCCGGCAATCCGCAGCTCATGAATTTTCTGGGCTACACATACGCCGACCTCAGCATCAGGCTTGACGAAGCCTACACTCTTATTGAAAGCGCACTGGCGAAAGACCCCGAAAATCCCGCCTATCTGGACAGCATGGCATGGGTTCTCTACAGGTTTGAGAAATATGAGGAGGCTTACGGATACCAGATCCGCGCCCTCAGAAAAGCTCCTGACGAAAAAGAGATCCGCGACCATATGAAGGCTATTCTGGAAAGGCTGGAGATTAACAAATCGGTTGATGATATCCTCAAAGGCAAATAGAAAATCTTTTTTTACCCGGTCAGCAAGCTTATTCTGCGCAGTCATCCTTATCATTGCGTCCGCTGTGTCCTGTGCTCCAAAGCATTACTTTCTTATTCAGGACAAGAACACCGTTCTTTCTGAAATCTCCGCCAAAAACAAACAGACCTGCGCCTACAAAGGGCGCATATCCGTGATATACACCGACTCGGCGGCGGACGAGGATGTGCGGTTCCGCGCCCTTCTGGACAAGAAATGCACCGATGAGTTCGATATGAAGATACTCGGCGCTTTTTCCGGAGTGATCTACGACATCACATACAGATACGGCGATGTGAAGGCTTATGAAAAAGGCGTGGAAAGCAGTGAGAAAATAAGACTTTTTATGAAAAACCGCGGACTTGACGGACTGATTCTGGGGCTCCGTTTCCCCTACGCTTTACCCGATGAGTCGTATGATATGACAGTCACGGAAAACGGATATGTTTTCCGCAGACCCTATGCCGAGATCACCGCAGGAAGCGATATGATGATCAGAAGCATAAGTCTCGGAGAAGTCATCTATGAATACGGCTACAGCGGGGAAGCGGTCTCGAGCGTCACGGTGAGGAACGGCGCAAAAACTCTTGAGATAGGGCTTCAGCGGTGATAAGCGTCAAGAGCTTCGCAAAGATCAACATCTTTCTGAACATAAACGGCAGAAGGGCGGACGGCTACCACGACCTCCAGACCCTCTTCGCGCAGACCGAACTGCACGACACAATGACAATCGAGGAAGCCGAAAAAACAGAGCTTATCTGTGATGCGGAGGGCATCCCCACAGATTCATCCAACCTTATTATAAAGATAAAGAATATACTCGCCGGTAAATACGGCTTCAAAAATGAATACAGGATTACTCTTCAGAAGAATATTCCCGCAGGGGGCGGGCTCGGGGGCGGAAGCTCCAACGCGGCCTGTTTTCTCAAAAGCGTCAACAGCCTGTCCGGTCTCGGACTTTCCTATGGGGATATGGCGGATATTCTGGGCTCCATAGGCTCGGACACGGTGTATTTTCTCCATGACAAGCCGTGCTACGCCGAAGGGCGGGGCGAGGTGATTGTAAGCGAGGCGGAGCTTCCTTCAGCGCCGGTTCTGCTGGTTAATCCCGGCATTCATGTGCCTACGGGTGAAATATTCCGGGGCGGAAATTTGAAGTTGACGGCTAAGGCAGATCTGACTAGAATGCCCCTCGTCGCGGGCTATGCGGAGCTTATTGCAATGCTTGAGAACGGGCTTGAGGCCGCAGTTTTCGCAAAGCACCCCGTTTTGCAGGTACTTAAAACATCGCTGCTAGATGCAGGTGCGGACGGCGCTTTAATGAGCGGCAGCGGTTCCACTGTTTTCGGTATCTACAGAACGGATGAACAGCTCGAATCCGCCTGCGGCATAATCAAAGAAAAATTTGCCGGTTACGCGGTATTCAAATCAAGGATAAAAGGAGCGGGTTGATGAGTTTTCTTCTGTTTTCGGGCAATGCGAACAGAACACTGGCGCAAGGCATAGCCACGGAGCTCGGCGTAAGGCTGGGGGATGCCACTGTCGGCACTTTCAGCGACGGAGAGATAAGAGTTAAGATTAATGAAAGCGTAAGAGGAAGAGACGTTTTCGTTGTTCAGTCAACCAGCGCACCCACTGACAAACATCTGATGGAACTTATGATAATGACTGACGCACTGAAAAGGGCATCGGCCGGAACCATAACCGCCGTAATCCCTTATTTCGGCTATGCCCGTCAGGACAGAACATCAGAGCCCAGAGTGCCCATCACGGCGAAACTCGTCGCAAACCTTCTGGAAACTTCCGGCATAAACAGAGTTATGACCATGAACCTTCACGCAGGCCAGATTCAGGGCTTTTTTGATATACCCGTGGACAACCTCTATTCATCCCCCGTTATAGTTAAATATATGGTGGACAACGGAATGAAGGGAGACGACTATGTGGTTGTCTCTCCCGATGCGGGCGGTGTTGCCAGAGCAAGGATCTACGCTAAGCTCCTCGGAACATCTCTGGCGATAATTGATAAAAGAAGAAGCGCTCCCAACGCGGCCGAGGCTATGCACGTTATAGGCAGTGTTGAAGGCAAAAACGTAATAATAATAGACGATATGATAGATACGGCAGGCACGCTCACTCAGGCGGCCAATGCCGTTATGAAGCACGGCGCAAAGTCGGTTATCGCATCAGCCGCTCACGGCGTTCTCTCCGGCCCTGCAATGGAAAGAATCACAACAAGCGCACTTGATAAGGTAATCATCTCCGATACTGTTGAACTCGTTAAGGAAAAACAGAACTCAAAAATAGTAGTTCTCAGTGTTGCGGGAATATTTGCAAAAGCTATAAATAAGATACAGCTTAACGAAAGCATAAGTTCACTGTTCGAAATGGGGCATGAATAATCTGCTGATAGTTGGTCTGGGCAATCCGGGGAGTCAGTACGCCAGAACCAGGCATAATCTCGGTTTCATGGTGGCGGACAGGCTTGCCGAACGTTTCGGGACAGGCTTTAAGGACGGCTTCAAAGGGCTTTGGAGCGAGTTCCGCACGGATGAAAAGCATTTCATCCTCAAGCCGATGACATTTATGAACCTCAGCGGTCAGTCTGTGGCGCCGTTTATGAGTTTTTATAAGATAGAGCCTGAGAGTCTCATTGTCATTCAGGATGATCTGGACATGGAATTCGGGCGCATCAAGTTTCGCAAGGAAGGCTCAAGCGGCGGGCACAACGGAATCAAGTCTATAATAGAACTCATCGGCACCGACAAGTTTGTCAGGCTGAAAATGGGCATAGGCAAAAGCCGACGCGGCGGAACCGTGGGGCATGTCCTCGGAAAGTTCGAGAACGATGCCGAGCTGGATAAGTTTATTGAACTGGGTACGGACGCAGTTGAAGCACTGGTGAGAAACGGGCTGAAATCAGCCATGAACTCATATAACAACAAATCAATATTTGACGGTGAAGAAGGGCAGGACAAGGCTGAGCAGGTTTAGCCTGCTTCAAATCCTCCCCCGCCCTCCTTTAAGAAAGGAGGGAGCTGTACTGCACGCCGAACTAAGTAAAAAAATGCGTAAGTTAAACGGTGACAGCCGTTAATCGGCTCGCGCCGAAAACATATTTAATTAATAAGGAGGACCAAATGTCAATGATGATGTACCTCGCTCCTGTTCTGGGTGTGGTGGGTCTTGTTGTCGCGTATGTGATTTACAGCTCTGTTAAGAGCAAATCCGCCGGCAATGAGAAAATGAAAGAAATTTCAGACATGATCCATGATGGAGCCATGGCGTTTCTTGGCAGAGAATACAAAGTTCTTTCTTTCTTTGTCGCAATAGTTTTTGTACTTATGCTGTTCTCTTCCAGCCTCGGAATCTACACCGCGGTTGCTTTCCTCGCCGGAGCGCTCTGCTCTGTTGCAGCGGGCTTCTTCGGAATGAAATCCGCAACACGCGCCAACGTCAGAACAAGTGAAGCCGCAAGAAGCGGCGGAATGGCCGAAGCCCTCTCCGTTTCATACAACGGCGGAGCGGTTATGGGACTTTCCGTTGCAAGCCTTGGTCTCATAGGCGTGGGCGTTCTGTTCATGATTTTCGGTGACCCCGAAACGTCAAAATACATCAACGGCTTTGCCATGGGCGCTTCTTCAATCGCTCTTTTCGCCCGTGTGGGCGGCGGTATATATACCAAAGCGGCGGACGTTGGTGCTGACCTTGTGGGCAAAGTTGAAGCAAACATCCCTGAGGATGACCACAGAAACCCCGGCGTTATCGCTGATAACGTGGGCGACAACGTGGGCGACATCGCGGGCATGGGCGCTGATATCTTCGAATCCTATGTCGGCTCAATCATCGCTACTATCGCAATTGCCGCAACTGCCTCACCTGCGCTCATTCTTCAGGTAAGCCAGCCCGGGATGGCGTTTGACATGTTCAAAATGAACATGATGTCACTCCCCATCGGTCTTGCGGTAATCGGCCTTGTGGCTTCTCTCGTGGGCGTTTTCTCCATGAAGCTTCTTAAAAACACTCCCCCCGCGTCAGCTCTCAGATACTCCACTTTCATAGGCGCAGGTCTTTTCCTCATAGCGGCTTACTTCGTAATCTCTATGTACGGATTAAAAGCAGGCGTGTTCTGGGCTCTTCTTTCAGGTACGCTTGCGGGAATCGCAATCGGTCTTGTTACTGAATACTATACAGCGGCAGGCCCTGTTAAGAGAATCGTTCACGCTTCCGAAACAGGCTCAGCCACAAACATTATCCACGGTTTCGCCGTCGGTCTTGAATCAGTTGTTATCCCCGTAATCCTCATCTGCGTTGCCATCTTCGTCGCAAACGCAACTGCAGGCCTTTACGGAATCGGTATAGCCGCAGTGGGAATGCTCGCAACAGTGGGCGTTACCATGACAGTTGACGCATACGGCCCCATCGCTGATAACGCGGGCGGTATCTCCGAAATGGCTGAACTCGGACCCGAAGTAAGAAAAATCACTGACAGCCTTGACGCAATCGGCAACACTACCGCCGCAGTCGGTAAAGGCTTCGCAATAGGCTCCGCCGCTCTCACAGCACTTGCGCTTTTCGCCGCATATGCAAGCAGCGCCGGAATCTCAAGCATAGACATAACCAAACCCATAGTTGTTATCGGTCTCTTCATCGGCGGCTTCCTGCCTTTCCTTGTTGCGGCTATGACAATGACTTCAGTGGGCAAGGCCGCAGGACAGATGGTTGACGAAATCCGCCGTCAGTTCAGGGAAATCCCCGGTCTGCTTGAAGGAAAAGAAGGCGTTAAGCCGGACCCCAAAACATGTGTGGACATATCAACAGCAGCAGCACTTAAAGAGATGATTCTCCCCGGCGTTGTTGCGGTTCTCGCTCCTGTTGTTGTGGGCTTCCTTCTCGGCAAAGAGGCTCTCGGCGGTATGCTCGCAGGCGCTACGGTTACAGGCGTTCTTCTCGCTCTGCTTATGTCTAACGCAGGCGGCGCATGGGACAACGCTAAAAAAGCAATCGAAAAAGGCGAGTGGGACAGCGCGGGCAAAGGCTCCGACCAGCACAAAGCCGCGGTTGTGGGCGATACAGTGGGCGACCCCTTCAAAGATACAAGCGGCCCCGCTATGAACATTCTTGTAAAACTTATGAGCATCGTTTCTCTTATCATTGCGCCCCTTCTTCTGGGCTGATAAGCGGACATAATATTACGACAACAAGGGCAGGCCTTAAAAAGCCTGCCCTTTTTTTATAAGGCGTATGCTGAATGACAAACTCTTCTTTGCTTTTTTTTCAAACTTGTAGCAATATAATTGTTCTTTAAGCAAGCAGACAATATGAGGTTATTATGGGTTTCAACTGCGGAATAGTCGGCCTGCCCAACGTCGGCAAGTCCACTATATTCAACGCACTT
>JBFWJG010000007.1:0-60538 GCA_050253335.1 Deferribacterales bacterium
CAAGTTGTTCGTGTAATATCTCCAGCTTTGATAGAAAAAAGATACACTCCATTTTCATTATCTTCAATCTTCCCATACGCAGCAACATCAACACCTGACTCTTTTTGACCACGAAGTGGTTTAGAAAAGACATTTAACCCCATTTGGCTCAGAAGATCAGGAAGTATAGCGTCTAACTCTTCTCTCTCCTTTAAAGAAGCAAGGTACTCCTTGAGAATAAGTTTCATACACACTCCTCCCATTTTAAAATAAATAACTCATATTCAAGTCCAGTAGGGTCAATAATTGCAAGAATTGGGAACGATCTTGAAACCTCATATGGTTTCAGTTCAGATTCACTTCTCTTTACTTCAGTATCATTAATTCCAAAATAGCTTACAGTTTTGTGTCCATATAAAATGAGTTGCTTCGTTACAATTTGTCTAAAAATAGAGCGTTTCTCAGCTTCTTTCATGGAGTCTCTCGTTAAACCAGAATGATAGCGCTGAAAAGCAATTCGCCACTCTTCAGAAATGTGAAGCTCTTTTAATTGGTTAGTAGATTGTAATTCGATAAAGTATGAATCAATCTTTCCTAAGATTTCATTTAATAGGCTCTTAATATTGCTATCTGTTTCATCTTTAATTTTTGAAGATAAATAATTTTTACCTGTTTCGGGATAGTTTAATAAGACTTTGTTTAATAATAAATATGCAATTTGTTTTCTTTCTTCATCACTAGCATAATGTAAAAGAGAGTATAAATAACTCACCATGCTCATTGGATAAAAAAACAACCATCCAACTGCTTTTCGAGCTAAAAAGATGTAAGAAATTTCATGTGAATGAGTGGTACTGTTACTATCAAAAGCAACAGAGATTCCCTCACTTGATAAACGGGAGAAAACTTGGCTAACAGCACGCCCAAGAATATATTTTTTTGATAGAAACCAACGAGTAACAATATGACCAAGTAATTCTGGTTTTCTAATAATTACATGCGTAGCTGAGCTGAACTCCATTACATCGAAACTTTCGTTTTTCAAAAGGTATTTCTCAATAAACTCAACTCCCTCAATGTAGACAGAACTTGATAACATTCTATATAGAGCAGAATCCAATACCTTAATTGTTCCCTTATTTTGAGGATTTATATTGATAAACGACCGAAGAAACAAAGATCTCAATTCTAAATTGGCACTTTCCTCCACACGAAGATAAGAGCAAACCGCATTATGAAGGATAAGCTCATCTGTTGATTGTAGAATATGTGAAATTGATTGCAGAATCTCATTTTGAATATCTAAGTGAAGAGAATACAAATTCAGTAAAGAATCTAAAGAGCTTGAACGTAGCTGATTATTATCATTAGTATCTAGAACACTTTTGAGTACGAAGAATAGTTCTTTTGCCTCGTTTAACTTACCGGAGAAGTCGATCTGTTTAATAGTTGCTACTGATGATATTTTATGTTGAATAACTGAACCAAGAAGAAGTTCTCTGAGCTGAATAATGTATTTATCAAAATCCATTTCTACTCCCGCTGAAAGTAACCAAAATATAAATTCATGATATTTCGAGTATTCTTTAACAGCAATATTTAAAGCCTCATCAATTCTTCCTTCTTGCTGTTTACAAAAACTTTTAAAAGCAGGAACAGGTTCATGCGATGCCAGATCATCACCAGCTTGAGCAATAAGGTTGTGTATGCAATTCATAACCTCCTCAACAGATGCATTTAACGATGGCAACAGTTTTTCAAACTTAAATCTTAATACGAAAAAGTCATAGTCAACTGCATCCCTACAGGCTTGCATACATTCTTTAACAATGTTGATTTCATCAGCATTATGCATCTCAATAAGCAAGCTCATGGTTAGCTCATCATCATGAGCAATGCCATACAACAAATTTAAAAATGTTCCAGAATTTATAGAACTAATTATTTCATCTTTCTGTACCACTATTACCTCAAATAGATAACTATCTTTATATCTATACAGTAACATTTTATTACAGAATGTGTTATAAATTTGAAATATACTCAAAGAATTACTCTCAGGTGAAAACATGTATTTACACAGAGTCTTTATTGAAGGATACAAAAACTTTACAGATAAATTTGAGATAGAATTTTCAAAAGGACTGAATATTATTGTAGGAGAAAATGCAACTGGGAAAACAGGAATTATTAATGCAATACGTATGATCTTGAAAGAAGATTGTAACCATACCTAGTTTAGTGCCATTTCACTCTTAGATTTTTCACATATTTGCAGCATGCTCCATAGGTGTCAAGTTGTCTAATGATTCATGCGGTCTTTCATTATTATATTCATCAATCCACGATTCTGCTTTTGTTCTGACTTCAGATAAGCTGTCAAAGATGTAGAAGTCAAGAATCTTACTCCGATATGTTCTGTTAAACTTCTTAATGAAAGGCACTATTTTAAGGGAGGGTTACATGACCGCATTACTTCATCAGTTCAATAAAGGTTGAAAGCATTTTATATACTTTCTCCTGCTCCCGCTCATCCATCTTCATCACGGTTTTCATTACTTTATCCCACTCAGGGGGGATCTGCGCTCCGCATGAGGTGAGTTTGTATTCTCCTGATTTATCAGTATCTCCAAGAAGATAGCTCACTGGAACATTAAGAACTTCCGCCAGCCTGTACAGTATGCCGATACCTATCTCGCCGCCGGTGCTGTTGTTAAGAAAGCGCGTGAGATGCTGGTATGATATACCCGCCTTCTCTGTCACCTTTAGCCGTGAAAGACCGGATTCCGCAATAGCCTCAAGAATATTGTTCCTTACCTGTTCAATCCTGTTCATACTGTTAAGAATACAGTAATCCCCTGATTCAATATATTATCTTATAAGGCACATATAATATAATATACACTTGAAATTACACTCTAAAAGATATAATATTACAAAAATCGAACACGAATTTACATCTGACAAATGCCCGCCGTCTCCTGAAAACATGGCGGGGGCGGGCTTGAGAAACGGCTGCTTTCTAAACAGGAGCTTTTTCATCCTCTTTCACCCAAATCAGGGTTGACTTATCGATCTCTTCATAGCAGAATAACTCAACGGGATTCAGGGAAGCGCGGTTAAAATCCGTCACTGCCCCCGCAACTGTGAGCCGGACGAACGCTCCTTTTCTTTGCCACTGTAATATGTACGGGAAGGCTGAGCAAGTAGGACGACGGCGAGTCAGGATACCTGCCCCGCGGAATAAACTGCCCATCGGAGGGATGGATGAGATTATCGCACGCCGCCGTTATTTCAGCGCATATAATCTTTAGCTGTTAAACATCCTCCCGCTCGGACTACGCTTATTTTTACGGAGGATTGACTGCATGATTGAAAAAGTTATGAAACGTGACGGGCGCTTTGTTCCATTTGATCAGGAACGCATAGCAAACGCCATTTTCAAGGCCGCCAAGTCTGTCGGCGGAACCGACAGAAACAACGCCGCCGCCCTTTCCCTTATAGTTACCAGAAAGCTCACCGATGCTTATGAGCGCTATGGCTCCTGCTCCGTTGAAGAGATACAGGACTGCGTGGAGAAGGTGCTCATTGAACAGGGGCATGCCAAAACTGCCAAAGCATTTATAATATACAGAAAACAGCGCGCGGACATGCGCTCGCTCACGGACAGCATGGAGGGGTTTGAATCCATAGTGGAAACGTACCTCGGCGGAAGTGACTGGCGCGTAAACGAAAACAGCAACACAACCTATGCTCTGCAAGGGCTGAACAATTACATTTCATCCACAGTAACCGCCAAATACTGGCTGAATAAAATCTACCCGCCCGAAGTGCAGAGAGCGCACACGGAAGGGGATTTCCACATACACGATCTCGGCCTGCTCGCGGTGTACTGCTGCGGCTGGGACTTAAAAGACCTGCTGATGAAGGGGTTCCGCGGAGTTGCGGGCAAGGTGGAGAGCAAACCCGCCAAGCACCTGCGCACGGCACTGGGGCAGATAGCCAACTTCTTTTATACATTGCAGGGGGAGGCGGCGGGCGCTCAGGCGTTTGCCAACTTCGACACATATCTTGCGCCGTTCATAGCCTATGACAAGCTTTCCTACAAGGAAGTCAAACAGGCTATGCAGGAGTTCGTCTTCAACCTTAACGTTCCCACCCGTGTGGGCTTCCAGACTCCGTTCACCAACCTCACCATGGACTTGTACGTTCCCTCCACCCACAGGGATGAGGCGGTGATAATCGGCGGTGAAATGACTGACAGAACCTACGGCGAGTTTCAGGAGGAGATGTTCCTCATTAACCGCGCGTTCATGGAAGTCATGATGGAGGGGGACGCCAAAGGGCGCATTTTCACTTTCCCCATACCCACTTACAACGTTTCCAAGGATTTCGACTGGGAACACCCCATAGTGGCTGATCTGATGAAAATCACGGCGAAATACGGAATCCCGTACTTTGCCAACTTTGTAAACAGCGACATGAGCCCCGAAGACGCACGCAGCATGTGCTGCCGTCTCCGTCTGGACAACAGGGAGCTCCGCAAGCGCGGCGGCGGTCTCTTCGGTGCGAACCCCCTCACAGGCTCCATCGGCGTCGTAACCATAAACCTGCCCAGAATAGGCTATACCTCAGGCAGTGAAGAGGAATTTTTCGAAAAGCTTTCCTCCCTCATGGAGCTTGCCCGCGACAGCCTTAAAATAAAACGCAAATCCCTTGAAAAGCTCACCCAGAACGGGCTCTATCCCTATGCGAGGTTCTACCTTGAGGAGATTCATGCCCGTTTCGGCCAGTTCTGGAAAAACCATTTCAACACCATAGGCATAATAGGCATGAACGAGGCCGCGCTGAACTTCATCGGCGTGGATATTATGCATAAAGAAGGTCTCGAGTTCGCCGAAAAGATACTTAACTTCATGCGCGGCAAGCTGGCACAGTTTCAGGAAGATGACGACATGCTCTACAACCTTGAGGCAACGCCCGCGGAAGGCACTTCATACCGCCTTGCCAAGCGTGACATCAAGGACTATCCGGAAATTATCACATCCGGCTCTCTTGACCGCCCGTATTACACCAACTCCACGCAGATTCCCGTGGAGAAGGCGAAAGATCTCTTCGCCGCGCTGGATCATCAGGACAGGCTCCAGCCTCTTTACACAGGCGGAACCGTGTTCCACGTTTTCCTCGGGGAATCCATAGACGAACCCTCGGCGGTGGGCAAACTGCTGAAAGAGATAACATGCTGCTATAAAATACCTTATATAACAATAACCCCCACATTCTCCGTATGTCCGGTGCACGGCTACCTCAAGGGGAAACACCCTGAGTGCCCGCTCTGCGCGGAGGAGAAAAAAGCGGAGATTTTCAAAGAACTGGAAAAACTGAAATCCGAAGCATAAGACACTGAACACATAAAAGCGCAAGGAGGCACAAAATGGAGAAACTTGAGAAAATCAAGGCACTGGAAAAAGAACTGGCAGAAGTGAAAGGCACAACTTGCGATGTCTACAGCAGAGTGGTCGGCTACCACAGCCCCACAAGCCACTGGAACGAAGGTAAAAAAGAGGAATTTATAAACAGGGGGACTTTCAGAGTTTCCAAATGAGTCACACAGACTTCTTTATTGCAGGCTTTACGCCCGTCAGTCTCATAGATTACCCGGGAGAGGTGGCGGCAACTGTCTTCACCCACGGCTGCAACCTGAGGTGCAGATACTGCCACAACCCCCTTCTGGTAACCGGCAGAAAAAGGGACAACAAGTCATCCGAGTTTTTTTCTTATATGGCTGTAAGAAATATAGGGGCAGTCGCCGTAACAGGCGGCGAGCCTCTTTTTTCAGAGCATATCACGGATTTTGTCACTTTTCTCAAAAATGACGGAATCAAGATCAAGCTGGACACCAACGGCTTTGCCCCGGCAAGGCTGATCCCGCTCCTTGAAAAAGGGCTTATCGATTACGCCGCGGTGGACATAAAGGGCTTCTGCGCGGAGGACATAGACTACATGACCCGCACCGCCCGCTCCACCGAACCTTTTGTGAAAACCATAAGGGCTCTCAAGGAGAGCGGCATACCCTTTGAACTGCGCTATACCGCATGGAAAAAGCCCGATGAGGAATCACTCTTCTGGCTGGCTGACTTTGCGCGGGATGTGCCTCTGGCTTTGCAGTTTCTGCAGAAATCAACGCCTCTTCTGGACAAACGCTTCTCCCCGCCCATGACCAAGGCCGAGTTTTACTCGCTTAAAGCCCTTTTTGAATCCCACTTCCGCAAGGTCACTGTCCGGGAGTGACAGTTTTTTATTGTCTGTAATTCTCAAAAAATGTAAGCTTCCGAAATTTAATTATTTTTTGGGGGCTCGTATGCTCGGTTTATCAGGATGGGCGGTTCCGCTGGGTTTTATTCTAATGCTTCTCAGCACTGTGCTCTGCATCGTTTACGGAATAATCAACTGGAACAAAGGCTACATGACCGATGAGGAATTTCTTCAGGAACAGGCATGGGCTGAGGAAGAAAGAAAAGTCGAGGAGACGCTCTGATGGAAATGAGTCTGCCTCTTCTTACATTTGTTGTCATAATCTATCTTTCCATAGTCGGCTGGCTCACTGTCAAGGCCTATAAGGGCACTGTCAGCGCGGCGGACTACATGGTGGCCGGACGCAAGATTCACCCCTTCGTTATGGCTATGTCATACGGCGCAACGTTTATCTCCACCTCGGCGATTGTGGGTTTCGGCGGCGCGGCGGCTGTTTTCGGCATGAGCCTTCTCTGGCTTACGGTTCTTACTATTTTCGTCGGCGTTTTTGTCGCCTTCGTCTTTTTTGGCAGACGCACAAGGGTCATGGGGCTGAACCTCAATGCCCATACATTTCCGGAGTTCATCGGTCTGCGTTTTCAGTCCCGCACGCTTCAAGGGCTCGCGGGGCTTCTCATATTTGTCGCCATGCCTCTTTACGCCAGCGTGGTTCTCATGGGCGGAGCAAAGTTCATAGCGCAGATATTAAGCGTTAACTACAACGCCGCGCTCTTTTTCCTCACCGTCATAGTGGCTGTTTACGTTGTTATGGGCGGGCTCAAGGGCGTTATGTATACCGATGCCTTTCAGGGCTCTGTGATGTTTGCGGGCATGATCATTCTGCTCTTTTTCACCTACTGGAAAATGGGCGGAGTAGTCGAGGCTCATCAGAAACTTACAGACATGGCAGACATTGCCGTGAGCATATTCGGCGCTCAGGGGCACACAGGCTGGACATCGTTTCCCACACTCGGCTCCCCCTTCTGGGTTACAGTGGTCACCACTATGGTAATGGGCGTGGGGATAGGCGTTCTGGCTCAGCCTCAGCTTATAGTCCGTTTCATGACCGTTAAAAGCAACAGGGAGCTTAACCGTGCCGTGCTCATAGGCGGGGTGTTCGTTCTTGTGGCTGTGGGAGTGGCGTTCATAGTCGGCGCGCTGTCAAATGTGTATTTCTATTATATGAATCCGGAAACGGCGGGGAAAATATCCCTCGTCGCCGCCAATAAAAATGTGGAGGAGATTATCCCTCTCTATATAAGCAAAGCTATGCCCCAGTGGTTTACCGCTATATTCACCATAACCATGCTTTCAGCGGCAATGAGCACGCTGAGCTCACAGTTTCATGCCATGGGAACCTCCCTCGGCAGGGATATTTATGAAAAATGGCTGGGGAAATCGGGCAATTCGGTGCTTATCACAAAAGCGGGCATAATCTTCACGATCATGCTCAGCTACTTCTTTGCGTGGGGGCTGCCACTTTTCTTTGACGGCGGAACAGCGATAATCGCAAGAGGAACGGCAATATTTTTCGGCATATGCGCCGCAGCCTTCCTGCCCCTGTATTTCGGAGCGATATACTCAAGGCGGATCACGAAGTTCTCCGCATTCACAGGCTTTACGGCGGGTACGATAATCAGCTTTTTCTGGCTTTTCTTTGTGCATGACAAGGTTTCAGGGCCGATGATGATCTGCAAGGCGGTTTTCGGCGTGAACTCTCTGGCGGAGGGCACAATCTGGGCGGCGGTTGACCCGCTTGTGATAGGTCTGCCCGTGTCGGCGCTGATTACGCTTGCCACAGCATTCGCAGGAAAACAGCTTCCGAAGGAGCATGTGGAAAAATGCTTTCACGGCATCGGGAAATAAATAAAGATAAGGGATTTATCTGTTGACAACGGATTAAGGAAATCATAATATTTCTTTCCCTATTATGCTAAGCCGTGGTGGTGGAATTGGTAGACACGCAGGTTTCAGGTACCTGTGGGAGTTAATCCTGTGGGGGTTCGAGTCCCCCCCTCGGCATATGAAAAAGCCTCTGACATCAGTCAGGGGCTTTTTTATTTACAGAGGACGAGAACGGGAGTTTACGCCGACCGAACAATGACTACAAATGACTACACTCACCCTTAGTTCAAAATAATCTTTTCCGGCGTTCTGTGAGCAGTTTTAAATATTTTTCCTTCATGCCTGCGGAAAGAAAGCTGATTTCAATTATCTTCCCCCACTCCGCAGAAACAGATTCAAGCGATGACAGTGCCTTATCAATCACCCTCTCATTCAGACCAAGCCTTTCTTTCCCGAAATAATCCACAAGGTCGGCTTTGGTTATTCTGTTCTTTTTGGCTCTAATCGGCAATGCAAGTTCTTCTATAGGGTTAGGAATGGCTATTGTCGTACTCAAAAGATCATAAACAGGTGAAATCTGAACTTTACCGCCTTCATATATCAGCGAAAAGTTTTTCAGGTGCATATCCTCATTCCCTGTGATAAATGAAAACAGGGTCAGCTTAAAAAGCTTCTCTTTTTCTATCTGCGGGAAAGTGCAGTATTTTTCTATTATTTTCGCCACCTGCTCCATGCTGGAGCGGTATTTGGTATCCCGTGTCGCTCCGGACAGCTGGGCAAAATCCTCAACAGACAGTTTCCTGTTTTTCCCAGCACGGTCAAAACGCTTAATTACATACGTTAGTGCTCCGTCTTTGCCGTATATCATGAAATGGAGCGGCACATCCAGCCCGTAAGATTTTGCAAGCCTCATTGTCAGGTCTTCATTTTCGGGCAGTTCAGGGTAATCGGCTGACTGCGGCTTTAGAATGTACTGCCCGCCCCTGTCCGTAAGCTCAAAAACGCCTCCCTTGACATTTAGCCTTGCGGACAGCTTCGGCTGAACGCCTTGAATAGACATTTTTTCAGACCTTGCCGCAGCCTCAATGCGGAGCTCGTCTTTAGTGTAGGGCAGTTCATGCAGTTCTTTCAAACTACGATTTATGGTTTTCAAACCCGCTTCACTGTATCTGTAATTCGTCTCTTCGTAGGTAACCGGGCATCTCATTCCGCCACCTCTTCCACAGTGACAGAGCCGACAAGATCAGCCCCCACAGCCATTAATTGTGCAAAAGAATCGTTGCGGTCGATCTTGAGTCTTCTCAGCAGTGATTCAAGCTGGTAACCCTCCGGAAGAAGTCCGTCGAAAAAAGGCGGGAAATCATCAAACTGATAAGATTTACCTGCCACAGGAAGTGTGAGTGAAACTGCTGTGCCGCCGTAATCAGGAAGATATTTAAATTCGTAACCGCGTTCAGTCTCAGTGAGAAATCCGGCAGGTATCCCCTGTTGGTATACAAGCGCCTTACGCATCTTTACCGCCTAACGGAGAAATGTATTTCACTTTAATATTAAGGATGTGCAGAACCTTTAAAATATTTTCGTATCTGATTGTCATTTTGCCTTTTTCAAGATCATATATGAGGTTTTTCGCAACACCGGCATGTTCCGCAAGCTCTTTCTGTGTCAGCCCAGCCGCCTTCCTTGCATCTTTAATTATCTCAGCAAGTTCCATCCAGATACCCTCCATAAAGGGAAAATTTCATGTTTATAGATATTATTAACCCAGAAGCAATAAAAAACAAGTATTTTACCGTTATAAAGGGAATTTTATCTGATTATCATCAGAGAGAGCTAAAAAAGCTGTTGATTGGCAGCATATTCCCATTATAAAGGGAAAATTTGACAGACGAATGGTGTCGGTATGGATATGTGGAGATTATAATATTAAAATCTATGTGATTATTTATGTGACTGCCCTAAATAATCGAAATAAACTATGACAGCTTGTACAACTTTTTCAGTAACATAAAAGCATTCTGGATTTGTTGCGCCAAAAACCTGAGATCACCCCAGCAGCCACTTCCAGAGCGGCAGAATATGTATAGTCCGGTCATCTTGCTGAAATGTTTCCTCTTCATCAGCAGTGATAAGATAAGCCTCGCTCATTTTAAAATATTCCATTGCTTCAAGAAGCCCGTTTAGTTCACGTTCTCTTGTTTTGGGGCTGTCAATTTTATAGCTGACATTTACCAGAGTCTTTTTACCTTCTGCAACGCAGTAGAAATCTACTTCATGTTTTCCGCTGTAGTAGTAGATCTCAGCCGTCTGTCTGCGAAGATGCAGAAACACGGCATTTTCGTATAGTTTACTGAAATCGTACGTAACAAAAGCATCGTAAACTCCCTTAAAACCGTTATCCACTGAATATATTTTTCTGGGGTTGCGGTTTTCTTCCTTTATACTGTTTCTGAAAACAGGAATGCTGAAAACAGCATAAGCGTCTTCCAGATATGAATAATAATCAAAAACTGTATCCTTGCTGAGTTTATACCCCTGTGATTTCAGATCATTGTAAAGCTTGTTCAGGCTCACAAGTGTGCCTATATTGCAAAAGCTGTATTTTATTATATGCTTGAGCAGGCTATTATTTTTTACTCCATATCTCTCCACTATATCCTTATAGACTATAAGATCCAGATAATCCCTGAGAATGCGTCTTTTTATATCAGCAGACTGCAATACTGTTTCAGGAAATCCGCCGTCTGTGAGATACTCACTAAGAGCGTTTTTTATATAGCTTACGGAATCTGAACTGTTGAAATTGACCTTTATACCTTTTGCTTTTAAAAAATCTGCAAAAGAGTAAGGGAAAATTTCATAAGTGAGGGTTCTGCCCCTGAGCGATGTGGCTATCTCCTTACTGAGAAGCTTTGAGGAAGAACCTGTGACAAAAACCCGTATGTTCAGGGTATCGTATATTCTCCGCACGTATCTTTCCCATCCGGCAATGTTCTGCACCTCATCAAGGAAGACATATACTGTTTCATGCCTTTTTTTAGGATGCATCTCATAATAACCCTCCATAATATGATTCAGATCTCCCAATTCTGTGGGAAATAGGCGGTCGTCCTCAAAGTTTACATAGATTATATTTTCGGAAGGAACCTTTTTCTTGAGGGAGTTTATAATATCAAAAAGAATACTTGTCTTTCCGCAGCGCCGCACACCTACTAAAGAGACTATCTTTCCGCTGTCCACTGGAATATTATATTCTCTGGATATGATATTATCCGGTTTGCGTTCCTGAAAGTCAGTGATAAGGGTTTTAAAGGTTTCTCTCATGTTTATCCTCCCATACAAGGATAAATATAAGTATATTTATCCTTCTTGACAAGGACAAATAAGTCGATTTCTATCCTTCCTAACAAGGATAAAATCTCAATACCCCAGACAACCTCTGCATCCGTTGTACTGGCTGTCGGGGAGAACTTCTATCCTGCGTCCCGCCATTTCACTGAGAAAGTGAATAAGCGCGCTGTTCGCAGCGACTCCGCCCGCGGCGAAGATTTTCTCAGCTCTGAATTTTTTCATAAGCGGGTACAGCCTGCGGGCTATGGATTCGTTAACGCCCGCCCCTATTTCCTCCGTTGTGTAGCCTTCGGCTATTTTGCCGATTATTTCACTTTCGGAAAATATGGCGCAGGTGGAGCTGAGCTTCACGGGGTTTTCCGTCATTTCCGCAAGCTCGTCCAAAGTTATCCGCAGTATGCCGCATGCGTTCTCCAGAAAGCGCCCTGTGCTCGCGGCGCATTTATCGTTCATCACGAAATCTTCAATATATCCGTTCTGCACGCAGATAACCTTGCTGTCCTGCCCGCCGACATCAACCAGAACAAAGTCCCTCTCTTTTGTGACTTCAAGTGCGCCTTTGAAGTGCGCTTTTATCTCGGAGATTACGTTAGCGTTTGCAAAATTAAGCAGGTTGCGGCCGTAACCCGTTGCGGTTATTGAATCTGCATGTTCAAGTCCGGCGGCGTCCAGATCTATGACGAGCCCTTCCGCGCCTCGCCTGACGAATGAGCGGTAAAACTCCGCCGTGTCCCACCTGCGGTAGGTGATTTCGCCGTCTTTCAGAAAGGCGAGCTTGACATACCTGCTGCCGAGGTCTATTCCCGCTTTAACGGTCATTTTTCCGTGCCTCCAGCATCTCTATGAATGATTCTATGCGTATTTTCGTCCGTGCGTCTATGCCGGAGGGGGAATCTCCCTCTATGGTGAGCACGGGCACGTCCATATGCTTTCTGATGGTGATGTCCTGCATCTGGCGGTAGCAGAACGACTGCACGTAGTGTATCAGCCCGTCTATTCGGCGCTCTGCCGTCTGCTTCCTGATGTCCTGTATGCGCCCGAAAACGTCATACGGATAAGTGTATTCTGCGTATCTTGATATATAATCCGGATTTGTGCTGGGGATGGCGAACTGCCGCTGTATCTCGTTGAAAACAACGGATGCCCCCTTCTCCTCTATGAAGCCGTACATATCGTCAAAAATGGTGGGAACGCCAAGAACTCCAAGGCGTATCTTCCGCTCTGCACTGCCTCGCGCTTCTATCTCCGCCAGTTTCGCATCAAGCTCCGCCTCGTATGAAACAGGCTCCGTATTAAAATCGGTGGAGGTCACAAGCCAGAGGTGGTTTTCAAACCCTGATGCCTTTTCCTGTGCAGTAAGAGCGTCCAGCCTGCGGAGCTTCGCACGGATGGGGTCTGTGCGCTTTGTGTATTCCTCTGCGGCTTCGTATGTTGTGCCGAGGGATTTTGCCAGCGACCGGAACTCACGCTCAAGAAAACTGCGCCTGTCCTCCTTGCCGAAGGGGTAGGCGAAGCTGTGAACGGGGATTCCGTGCTCCATGAAGAGTTCAGCCAGTGCGTGGGAGTTGCTGCAGTCTCCCTCGGTAACGGCGATGACCTCGTCAATACTGCCTCTGATTACGGCGGTGTATATCCCCTTGATCCAAGCGCAGATGTTGCGGGGAAGGCCTTCCGTCTCCGCGTAGTCGATAAAAGCCGTCGGGTCTTTGTCGGTTATGAATATATTGTTGAGATCAACCGGAACATGCCCGGCGGCGAGGATTATTTCAACGGGGATTGTGGTGGTGAAGCCTATGCGTTTTTTCATGTAAGGCTGAAGTCTATATACCTGCGGACTTCCTTATGAAGCCCTCTTCTGTTGCGGAAGATGATTCCGTTTTCCTCAAACATTCTGTCCATCTCGGCGAAGTCCACCAGATCGTAAATTTCATCAGTTACCATATCTTTAAGTCTGTAAACCTTTGTGGTTTCGTTTTTTGCCTCAAGGGAGCATTCCAGATCCTTTTTCTTCTTATAAATATGGACATGAAAAATGCCGCCCTTTTCCTCAAAGCGCACTTCTTCCCATGTCATGTCCTCGCGGACAAGCATCCACCTTTCCTGATACATAAATCACCTGTTAAAAAAGTAAGAACGGGGATAAATATACGCACATATGCTCTGAAAAACAAGCCTAGGCGGGTTATTTTTTTATCTTCTTATTTTCTCTGTAGATTGCGGCGTATTTCTCAATATCCTTGAGCAGTCTCACATTGTACTGACCTTCGAACTGCTCCGAGGTTTTCTGCCCCATGACTATATCAAAAAGATCGTTATCGAAAATTCTGAGAAGCAGCTCGCAAAGCTCCTCCATGTCCTGCTCGGTGTAGTGCGCGGGAAGATTGTGCTCCACAAACTCGCGGACAATCATTTCGTTCTCAAGCATGGCGCGCCTTGCAGCGAGAAAGAGAGCTTTTTTAAAAAGAGGAGTGTCTTTCATCCGTTATTACCGCCCTTCAAATGTTTTTGCAATGTTTCCCTCATAATATCAATACCCACAGGCTTTGCAAGATAATCATCCATTCCCGCCTCCATAAAACGCTCCCTGTCCCCTTTTATGGCGTATGCGGTGAGGGCTATAACGGGCACATGCTTCAGAAAATTTGTTTTCTCATATTCGTTTATAAGCTTTGCCGCCTCGATTCCGCCGAGTTCCGGCATGTTTATATCCATTATCACAATATCAAACCCGCCCTGTCTGAACGCCTCCACAGCCTTGCGCCCGTTGTCCACGCAGACACTGTCAACCCCCAGCTCCTTGAGGATCAGCCTCACCATTTTCTGGTTCACGGGGTTATCTTCCGCAACCAGAGCCATTCCGGAAAACCCGCCTGTTTTGTCGGCCTGTTTTTCATCGGTCTCAGGTTCATCATGCATGTAGCTGATTGCTATGTAGACTGATTCATAAATATCCGTAAGTCCGATCGGCTTGAACAGGACAGACGATGCGCGCTTTCTCAGTTCTTCCTCTTCAAACCGTCTGTGCATATCCATAACAAGAACTATCGGCACACCTTCGTGCGTGCGGATGCTTTCGAGAAATTTTTCTCTGGTGTTTTCCGAATAAACATAGAAAACCACATCCAGAAAGGGCAGTTTTTCAATATCGCCGAGGGAAGAGAAATAAACAGCCTCATTCCCGAAGGCCTGAAGACAGCGCATTATCTGACTTTCCGTGACCCCCGGCTCTCCTGATTCATCATTGAAAAAAACAGCGGAATAGCAGTCGCGGACCCGTTCCGCATCCACAGCAGGCTTAGGGTTAACAACTCTGAAATCAAGCTCAAACCAGAACACGGAGCCATGCTTATCCGGTCTTTCGAAGCCTATCTCGCCGTGCATTAGCTTAACAATATCCGATGAAACACTGAGGCCGATGCCTCCCAAACCTTCAAATCTTTCGGCAATTTCTGTGTCATACTCGGAGAAAAGCTTTCTCAGCTCCGCCTCTTTCTCCGCGCTTACGCCTATGCCGCTGTCCTCCACACTGAAGCGGAGACGGATGGAGTCTGTTCCCTTCCGAACCGATTTTATATTCAGTTTTACATAGCCGCCCGGATAATTGAACTTAACAGCGTTCTCCACAAGGTTTGAAAGAACCTGACTTATGCGCACAACATCGCCTGAAAGCTCGGAAGGGATGTCGTGGTCTATGCAGAAAGCAAACTCGATTCCGCTCTCCGAAGCCATGAAGCCGAAAAGCTCGCTCATTGATTCGAACGTGCTCACCGGACTGAACCTGTCATAGTTGAGGTCAAGGCTTCCTGTCTCAAGCTTGGAGAAATCAAGTATATCGTTCACAACCCCCACAAGATTGCTTGAGCTGTGTTTTATGATGCGCAGAAATCTTTTCTGAATTTTATCCAGCTCCGTTCCGTCCAGAAGCTCAATAAATCCCAGAACACCGGCAAGGGGGGTGCGGAGCTCGTGGCTTATATGCGCGATAAGCTCGGATTTTGTGCTGCTCGCCCTGCGTGCCGCATCCATGGCTTTTTCAAGCTCAACTGTCTTGCGTCTGTTTTCTTCGGTCATGCGGTTTGCGTAAACGGCAAGCCGGCTGAATTCCTCATAGTTCATGCTGTCCGGATCGATGAATGAGCCTTTTTCCGCGGCGCCTGAGAAAAAGTCCAGAAATTTTGCGAACTCGCTCTCCAGTGTGCCTGAAAAACGCTTCGCTATCAGATACGCGGCGGCAAAGACTATCATGAACGAAAGAGCGACGATAGCCATGGACTGAAGCAGCCCCTTCTGAAGCTCCTGCTTGCCCTCGTCAATTATCTTCCGCACATCATCAACATATATCGCAAAACCGATAACCCAGTTCCAGTCAGGATATTTCAGATTGTACGAGGCCATGGAGGAAAGGTTTTCCGCTCCTTCCCGCTTCCAGTCAAAACCGTGGTAGCCCTCCTTCCTTTGTCCGGCAAACTCCAGAATCCCTTTTAGCGCGTGCCGTCTTGCGTCATCTTCAATCTCATCTGTTTTCATTCCGGCCAGTCCGCTTTCGGAATGGCTCAGAACAGTTCCTGCTTCATCAAGGATATAAAAAAAAGATTTCTCCCCGCCGACAAGATGCTCTATCCGCCGAAGGGCTTCTCTTTTGACCTCTTCCGTCACATCCTGAACATAGCCGCCTGTACCGATAATCAGTCCGTAGGGCTCAAAATAGCGTACGTAGGATATCTTTCCGTAGGAGAAGTCGCTCGCCCCGGGCTTTTTCCACTGGTAGGTGACAAATCCGCCGCCTTTCATGGCGGTTTCCTTTATTTCACGGACAACATATCTGCCCCTGTAGTCTTTCACATCAGAAAGCCTTACGTCCGCAGGCAGGCCGAAATCCCCCTGAATCTGCCTGAAGTTTTTGTCAAAGATAAAGAAATAGCTGTCAGCACCGAAGGTGAAATCGGAAAAAGTCTCGGTTATTCTCCGAATCACTTTTTCTTCCGGCTCCGTACTGCCGTATTTACGGTAGATGTTTTCCACAAAGCCGAAGCCGTATTCCAGCCTGTTTTTAACCTGAGTTTTGAGTTTTTCCTCAGCGAGGCTTTTTTCATTCTCAAGGAAAGTGGCCACAGTGTAAGTCATTGTCTGGAGACTTTCTTTCCCCTCCCTGAGCAGCCTGGCGTCCACTTCTGCGCTTTTTGCGGCAAAGTCCCTGTACTCGTAGTATGCGAGAAAAGAAGAAAAAAGGATGATGAACAGGAAGACAGCGGCAAGGCTTGTCAGAAAGTATGTTCTGCCAAGGGAGTATGATTTTGTCACTTTTCACCTAAAATAAATATTTATATGATTTTAACATTGAAAACAGCAGTTTTCCAAGCATAAGCAGAAACTTAATCCGTTTTCAGGTTATTAAGCTCATCCTCCTGCATGGGCTGGACGGTGACAGAGCCGAATTTATGATAAATAACAAAGCCGGGCGGGCTTCCCTTGGGCTTTTTGACGTGCTTTTTCCTTGTGTAGTCCACAGTAACCCTTGCTTCCTCTTTGTGCCTGCTGAAGGCGGCTGTTATGGCGGCGGCCTGCATTATGTCAGCCTCATCCGGCTGGGTTTCACAGCGGAGAATGAGATGGGCGGAGGGTATTTTCTGGGCGTGGAACCAGTAGTCGTCAGGCTTGGCGAACTGAAACACCAGACGGTGGTTGGTGACCGAGTTTCGTCCGGCGTAGGCCTTGCCGCAGGGAAGCTGAAAGCACATAAACTGCTTCTGCTTTATCTCCTGCTTGGTTTTGGCTCTGTCACCGCGGCGCATTTCATCCTCAAGAGCCAGAAGCTCCTCCTCGCCAGCGGAGTTTTCTATGAAGTAGATCTGCTCTTCAATCCCTTCCAGAAACTGCTCTATCTCTTTAATTCTCTCCTCAATCCTGAAAACGGAGCGCTCCATCTTCGCCGCTTTTCTGAACAGCTTTCCCGCAAGGGCGGAAGGGTTTTCGCCTTCGGGCACTGTGAAGATACGCTTTTCCACGCCTCCCGTGGTATAAAAATTCAGCTCCAGTTCCCCTGTGCGTCCGTCAATTTCCGAGAGGTTGTCACGCAGAAGAACTCCTTTCTCATAGGTTTCCTTCCAGAGAGACGCCTCATTCAGCTCTTTTTCAAGCTCCGCCGTCAGTGCGGTATATTTTTTCCGCTGTTTTTCATAAAATTTCAGAAGACGCTTCTTCGCAGCGCCGCTCTTTTTTATCTCCGCATCCCCGCTGAGAATACGGGCATACTGAGCAAGGTTTATGCTCTCCTCTGCCTCCGGAGACTTAAAAGGGATCACCTTGCCGTTTTCCGTTATGTAAAACCTGTCGTCTTCAAAGAGACAGCTGTTGATATACATGCAGGTTTCCGCAAAAGAGAAGCCCGATGCCCTCAGTTTTTCAGCATGTTTAACCGTGAGCGGGTAAAAACCCGCAAGCTCGGCGAAGTTTCCGCAGTTTTCGTGATTTTCCAGACTGAGACGCTTGTTCGCCTTAGGCGCGGCGTATTTTTCACCTATACCGAACGCCCTGTCCGCATCGGCGTTGCTTCTGTTCAGCAGAAAAAGCACAGTCCCCTCACCGTCAGTCACGGCGACGTTGGACATTCTGCCGATCAGCTCAGCCATAAGCCTGTACTGAATGATTTTCCCGCTGGGGCGGCGTTTGAGAAAGGTGAACCGCACGAGGCGGTCGTATCTGCGGCAGTCTATGGACTTCAGCGTGGCGCCACTGAGGGCGTCCAGCCTGTCGGACTGGGAGCCGTCGCACTTGTCCGTAGGAAAAACAGCGGGCGAATCGCCGCAGCGGATGCGGATATATTTTGCACCGTCCCCGTAAAGAGAAAGGTAAAGCGAATCATCCGTAACGCCGATACGGTTCAGCTTGCTTCCGGCAAATTCTGCATTGAGCAGGCGGACTGTTTTAGTGAGAGTGAGTCCGTCCATTAACCTTCAGCTTCCGCAGGGGGGGTACTGAGATATTTGGCAAACGCCTTCTTATCGAAGCATTTGGCGTATGCCTCCTCCGGCGATATTTTTCCGTCATTCAGCAGATCCCTGATAGCTCCGTCCATAAGCTGCATCCCTTCGGCTTTTCCGGTCTGGATGCTGGAGGGGATCTGGAAGGTTTTCCCTTCCCTTATGAGGTTTGCGATGGCGCTGTTCACAAACATTATCTCAAGCGCCGCGACACGGCCGGGCTTGTCCGTCCTCTTGAAAAGCTGCTGGCAGACAACGCCTTTCAGGGATTCGCTGAGCATGGCGCGGATCTGCGCCTGCCTGCCTTCGGGGAAAACGTCTATTATCCTGTCCACGGTCTTTGCGGCGGAGTTGGTATGCAGAGTGCCGAAGACAAGGTGCCCCGTCTCGGCGGCTGTTATGGCAAGCTCGATGGTTTCAAGGTCACGCATCTCACCCACGAGGATTACATCGGGGTCTTCACGCAGGGCGGCCTTGAGCGCGGCGGCGAAGCTCTGGGTATGCGCCCCTACCTCTCGGTGGTTAACGAGGCATCTGGCGGGCTTGTGCACGAACTCCACCGGATCCTCGACAGTGAGAATGTGATCGGGTCTGTTTTTGTTAATGTAGTCAATTATTCCGGCAAGGGTGGTTGACTTCCCGCTTCCGGTCGCTCCGGTTACGAGGATAAGTCCTCGGCTGTAGTCGGCGAACCTCAGCACCTGCGGCGGCAGACCGAGCTGCTCCACAGTGAGGATTGTATCGGGAATTATCCTGAAAACAGCGCCCATGCCCCTTTTCTGGTAATAGTAATTGGCACGGAAACGTGCCTTCCCGGGAATTTCATAAGCGAAATCCAGATCTTTTTTATCGAGAAACTTCTTCCACTGCTCCTCACTGCATATTTCAGCAAGAAGCTCGGTCAGCATTTCGTTTGTGAGTTTGTCATATTTAAAAGGGATTTCCGTGAGCTCGCCGTGCCTTCTCATCTGCGGCTTAACGCCGGATGAAAGGTGAAGGTCACTGCCCCCTTCGTTCATCAGGTGGTTGAAAAAAGCGTCTATCTTAGCCATGTTCCCCTCCGGCAGAGCAATTATTAAGTCATTTTACACCACATTTCAGGGGATTCAAAGAGCTTATGGAGAACGGGAAATATTAACCTGAAATTTTTCCGTCCTAATTCGGACTTTTTTCGTTGACAAATAAAAGGCGGGAACCAATGTTATAAGCAAGGAAATTTTCCCTCCCCTCCTTAACACACATGCTTGGCCGGTCGCTTCCCCAATGCGGCCGGCATTTTTTATGTCCTGATTGTGAAAAATGCAAACAATTATCTCCTGTTCCGTAAAACATGGTATTATCTCTCATTATCGGAGGTGCGCCATGCGCGGAAAGTTTCTGTACACCCTTATCTCGTTCATTCTAATTCTGCCTTTACTGACAGCCGGATGCGGCTCAGGTTCAAGCTCAGGTTCATCTGAAAATGATGTGTCTGTCTACTCCATGCTTCCCGAACCTGAAGCAGGAAATACGGCGGTTTTCAGTTCATCAGGACTTTTAAACCTGACCCAGACAAATCTTCTCAGCGGAAGCATCGGCGGTTCCTCCCTTTCTGATTACGCCACATACGCAGCCAGAGACAACTCGGCCGGCTGGGCGTTCGGGCTGGACAGGGAAGCACTCACAGCAACCCTCGGCGAAAGCACTGCAGCGGGCTACGAAAACAACATTACGGAATTTATTGACGAAATATTCGCCCACCCTTCAGTGACTGCAAAGCTTCATGACGCAGTCGGAAACTTTCCTCTTTTCACAGGGGCAAACAACATCACCGCCCTGAGCATGCCTGATTCAGTTGAACTGAAATCCATCTCAGTCGCAGACGGTGTGTACACTGAAAACGGGGTTCAGAGATCTATGATTTCCCTGAATATTGTGCTCCCCTTTGTGCTCACTGCTCAGGACACTGACCTTGCCGCCTGTTCGGATGTTATAACAGAAGTCGCGGCAAATGATAATCTGAGCGAATTTATCAATCCTGCTGCCGCTGAATGGGACTATCAGATCAGCGCCAGTCTGGTCTTCTTTGTGAATGACATGAGCGCAGGACATGACGAGGCTCTTCTCACGAAAAACAGCGATACTCTCAGTGAGGCAGAGGAAGCAGCCGCGGCAAAGAACTTCGGGCTTATTATGTGGTTTCTCGAAAATCTGAACAGCCATCAGATCCCGTCATATGACGCCATGTTTGTTTTCAGCCCCTCTGACAGCCTTATTTCATCAACTCTCGGCAAAATCCACGGAACAGCAAAAACCAATGAAGACGTGGACTGTCTCATGGCTGTTGATGCTCTCATGCCGGAGGCTTCCCTCTTAATTCCGAATATAACAGGCGAGGACTACCTCGACACTGATTACGAATACTACACGCACACTTATAACGACGACCTTGACGGCGCAGGCCCCGGGGATGAACACGGGGCTTCCTGCCTCCACGACAAGGACGGGAACATTGTCATTGTTGACGGCGAATCATCCTGTGCAACAGCCACGGGAAGCTACGACTTGTCCGACAATCTATCCGTTTCCGGAAGCTCGGTCATTTCAGGCGTTGCGGCGGCAAGAACAATTATCTCTCCTTATCAGAAGATCACGATAAAGAGCGAGCACTTCCACAATGACGCATCTGTCAGGACAACATCAGGCATTTGCAACAAAAGCCCTTGGACACACCTCAGAACTCCCAGATTCGGCAGAGGAATAAAACTCGCCGTAAGCGAATGGGCAATACACGGACAGATAGCGGATCACTGGAACATCCACTGGTATCAGAGGCCAAAAAGCGCGCTTGCCCAGTCCGCGATAAGCGATGCGGCTTATTTGATCAAGCTTGTTGCCCAGGAAATTCTGGTGGGCGGTTCATGGTGGGGATTTGCCTTCGCCACGGCCGGACAGGCATATAAATATGCCTCCAAATTCAATATCTCCATAGCAGGACACAAAATGGGCGGAGATACCAACAGCCGCATAGGGGATCTGATAGTGGCTGTAATCCGGTACGGAACATTGGCCTCAAGCGTGAAGGAGTACCTCAAATCCATTGCAGTCTCCGAAACCGTTGACGGCATAGCTCAGATGTTCCAGACTCAGGTTACCGGATGGCAGGACTACTACAGCGGTTCTCACTGGGTATGCGATTATCAGTTTAATTAAGGCAGAAAACAGCGGTACTCGCTGAAATATTTCCCTGCCCTCCTTTTTAAGGAAGGGGGGCAGGCTCTTTCCCTGATTATTCAAAATTTACCATCCATGGAACTGTGGGCTTTAATTACTTTATGTATCTTTGAATAGTGCCCATCAGTTCTTCGACTTGATAGTAAAATCAGTGCATCCTGCCTGATTTTACACACGCTCGCGCCTTGCAGAGCAAGGCTTCGCTGCGCACGGCGCAGTTCCATCCATGGAACTGTGGGGTTCAGCTATTTTATGTATCTTTGAATAGTGCCCATCAGTTCTTCGATGGCGGCGTCAGGGTTATCTTCCCTGATGGCGGAGGAGACACAGCTTTTCAGGTGTTTTTCCAGCACCATGAGCGTGACTTTGTCCAGCCCGCCGCGCACGGCGGAGATCTGGTTCACTATGTCGATACAGTATGAACCGTCCTCCACCATGCGGATTATGCCGCCTATCTGCCCCTGAATTTTTTTCAGCCTGTCCAGAGTGTCGGCGTGTTTCAAGATTTTACCTCGTAGCCTTCGTCAATGATTATTTCCTTAATCTCCTCAAGGCTCACCTTCGCTCCGTCAAACTCAACCTCAACCGATTTCGCCGCAAGATCAACCTTAACGGACTCAACGCCCGCAGTTCCGCCGAGGGCTTTTTCCACTGCCATTTTGCAGTGTCCGCACTTCATTCCGTCAACTTTAAGTTCCGCTTTTTCCATTACCGCACTCTCCTTAAATATTTGTCAGGGCTCCACCTCTTGAGCCTCAGCGCGTTCAGCACCACGGAAACGGAGCTGAACGACATCGCCGCTCCCGCTATGATCGGGCTCAGATAGCCCATGGCGGCGAGGGGGATTCCCAGTATGTTATATATCAGCGCCCAGAACAGGCTGAGCTTTATGTTAGTCATTGCGCTCCTGCTTATTTTCAGGGCGATTCCGAGTTCCTTCATTGTGCCTTTAAGCAGGGTAACACCCGATGTCTCTATGGCCACATCAGTACCCGTGCCCATGGCTATGCCCACATCCGCAAGTGCGAGAGAAGGCGCATCGTTTATTCCGTCCCCCACCATGGCAACGGTTCTGCCGTCTGCTTTAAGTTTTTCGATTACTTCCTTTTTGCCGTCCGGCAGAACTCCGGCTATGACATGCCTTATCCCCGCCTCAACAGCCACGGCACGGGCGGCTTTTTCCGTATCTCCGGTCAGCATGAAAACCTCCATGCCCAGCTTTCCGGCATATTCCACCAGTTCCCTTGCACCGTCTTTTATTTTATCCGAAACGGCAAGCAGACCTGCCGCCTGTCCGTCTATTGTCACATAAACCAGAGTCCGTCCGAGGGATTCAAGCTCTTCCGCCTTTGCCGAAAGAGATGAGAAATCCGCTTCGGCGAGCCTCCTGCTTCCGGCTGTCACCGTTCTGCCGTTCACAGTGGCCTTTATCCCTTTGCCGGCATCGGTCACGGCATTCTCCGCAGGCGGAAGCTCAAGCCCCGCCGCCGCTTCTATAACCGCCTTCGCCAAAGGGTGCTCCGAGAGCATTTCCGCCGCGGCGGCATATTTCAGCACATCATCCTTCGTGAAGCCGGCCGCTGTTTCAATCTCTCTCACTGCGGGCTTACCCTCAGTGACAGTCCCTGTCTTATCAAGGACAAGGGTGTCAGTGCGGCTGAGTTTCTCCAGATGCTCCCCGCCCTTGAAAAGCACTCCGAAGGAGGCCGCCCTGCCTGTTGCGGTCATTACGGATGTCGGCGTGGCAAGCCCCAGAGCGCAGGGGCAGGAGATAACTATAACACTGGTGAATATGATAATTGCCTTGGTAAATCCCGCACCCAGTATGAAAAACCAGAAAGTGAAAGCCATAAGGGCGAAGATGATAACCAGAGGCACGAAGTATGACGAAATAACATCCGCCATGCGCTGGATAGGCGCCTTAACCGCCTGCGCGTCCTCCACCATGCGGATTATCCTGCTGAGGAGGGTGTCGGCACCCACGCGGGTTACCCTGACGAGGAGTGTTCCGCCGCCGTTCACGGTTCCGCCAGTGACCTCGGCTCCCGTTTCTTTCAGAACAGGCAGGCTCTCACCCGTAACCATGGATTCGTCTATGTAAGAAGAACCGGAGATTATCTCCCCGTCCAGAGGAATCTTTGTTCCGGGCTTGACCACAAGGGTCTCGCCGGCCATAACCGATTCCACGCCCACCTCAGCCTCTTTGCCGTCATGGATGACAACGGCGGTTTTCGCGCCGAGTTCCATCAGGCTCCTGAGCGCGTCCGCCGTGCGTGCTTTCGCTATCCCTTCGAGATATTTGCCGAGAAGCACAAGGGTAATCAGCATGGCTGAAGCCTCAAAGTACAGATGCCCGTCAAAGAACATGCTCACAACGCTGTACAGGTACGCCGTTGTGGTTCCCATTGCCACAAGCACATCCATATTAGCCGAGCCGTGTTTAAGGTTGGCGTAAGCTCCTTTATAGAACCGCCATCCGCCCGCAAACTGAACAAACGATGCCAGCACGAACTGCACCCACTTATTCATAAAAATGAGAGGAAAAACATTGAGCCCGAACACATGGTCAAACATGGAGAGGCTCATGGGGAGAGTGAAAATAACGGAAAGAATGAGAATTATTTTGGTGTGCCTTTCGGCCTCCGCCGGATCGCCCGCCTCTTTGGAGGCTCCGAACCCTATATCCTCAATGAGGCGGATAATGTCTTCCTCTTTGAGAATTTCCCTGTCGTAAACCACCCGCCCCTTGGCTGTGCTGAGGTTTACGGCCGCTTCGGATATGCCTTTCTGTCTGGAGAGCTTTCTTTCTATCCTTGATGAGCACGCAGAGCATGTCATTCCGGTTATATTGAGTTTTACGCTTTCTTCTTTCATACATATACCCCGTAAGGGTATAGTACGCCGATTTCATGACAGTTCAAGGGAAAATTTGATAAAAAAAAGGATTACTGCTTCAGACGCCTGATCTCGGCGGACTTTTTTCCTGCCTCTCTGAGCACGGCCTCAAAATCAGCCAGAGTGAAAGGCTTTTTGAGAAATCCGAAGATTCCGAGATTTTCCGCACGTTTTTCATAGTCCGGCACATCATATGCCGACATAACCACCACAACCGGCTCGGGGTTGATCTGCTTCATTCCGGCTATCATTTCAAATCCGGTCATCTCCGGCATCCAAAGATCGGTAATCACAAGATCCACGGGATTTTTACTGAAGATTTCCAGACCGTTCCTTCCGTTGTCCGCCAGAAAAATCTGCCCGAAAAGATTGCGGAGAATGCTCTCCATGGCTCTTCTGGCGTAGCTGTCATCCTCCACAAACAAGGCGGACAGGCTTTTCAAATCATTAAATTCAGTCATTACAGCTCTCTTTAAAATAAAAAAACAGGGGAGTGAAACAAGCCCCGCTTATAAGTATAGCTTTTCATCCATATCTTTCAACCTCTCACAGAGGGAATTAATAATTCTTAATGAAAGCCTGTGGTTAAGCCCGATGAGCTCCCGAAACGCGTCAGGCTCTATACGGAATATCACGGAATCCTCGCCCGCCTTTGCTGTGGCGGTGCGGGGAGAGCCCAGCAGGTTTGCCATCTCGCCCAGCATATCGCCCTCTTTTACTGCGCCCAAGGGCTTCTCAACGCCGTCTATGTAAATATCCACCCGTCCCTTGTAAACGTAATAGACTTCTCTGGAAGTGTCCCCCTGACGGAAAAGGATTTCCCCTGACGGAAAAAAGTCCGAGTAGCGCTTCAGCATGGACGAACCGCTTCCGAAAAAGAACTTTTCAAAAATGTTGCGCCTCCCCTCGCCGTGCACGCTGAAAACCTTGTTTATCACAAGAATGTCCGTTCTGTCGCAGACATAAACGAACTCAGCGCAGATGAAAAACACCTGACACACAACATAAACCCAGAGAAGAAGCGCGATAAGCGCCCCTATGACCCCGTAGAGCATGTTTGTTTTCGCCATATCCGCCATGAACCCGAAGGCGAATTTAAGCAGAAACAGGAGAAAAGCGAACAGCAGAGCGCCGTTCAGAGCGGCTTGGGTTGAAGGGCGGCGAATGGGAAGATATCTGTAGCAGATGAAAGCTCCGGCAAAGGCGGCGAACACGGGGAGAATGAACCCCAGCCCCCCTAGACGGCCTATAATCTCCGCTCCTATGCCCGCCTGCATGAGGATTCCGCTGATGAAGCCGAGAACAAGCCTCATTCCGGCAAAGAATGTGACAAGAAGGAACACGGCGGGGATAATTACTATGGAGATAAATGCGGTCAGAATGAAGTTTCTGTTCTTAGGCGAGGGAAATATAACATCAAAAGCCCGCTGGACAGAGGCGAGGATCAGTCTGGATGTCCATAACAGGTTCAGCGCGCCGAATACCCCGACAGCTCCCGCCGCCCCGCCGCTGAGCCCGAACCTCTCCAGAAACTCTCTGTTGAGCCCCGGGCTGAAACTGCTGAGTATGCGGAAGAAGTCCTCGGAAAAACCGGCATGGCTGTCCAAAAATGACTCAAATATAGTGAGCATGAGAAGAATAATCGGAATTATGGACAGCAAGAAGTAATACGCCACAGCTCCCGCGTGGTTTGTCAGCTCGTTTTCCGTGTAGCGGTTAACGGCGATATAAAACTTATGGATAAACGGTGTGCGGTTTTTCATGTGCACGGCTCCGTGAGAGGTGCGGAATCAGACAACTTTTACATGCCAGGGTTCAAAACGCACTCCGTAAGGGTTTTTTCTGTCATAACGGATGCGCATGTACCCCTCTTCCAGCAGTCTGGAATATTCCCTTGTGGTGGCGAACCTGTCTGTGAAGTTGAAGTGTCCCCAGCCTTTTATTCCCACATCAAAGTCCCCGGTACCATGGTATGAGTAGCCTATGGGAGCTATGGAGCGGGAGGCCATGGAAAGGTTCCCCTTGGTTTCCACAGCCTTAGCGAGGAAAAGCCCCGCCTGCTTCACAATGCTCCTCACGCCGGAGGTGAGAATCAGGGTCTTCATGTCGGAGGTGATTTTACTGTAGGTTTCCTCGGCCCTGCCTTTGTATATGAAGTGTCCGGTTCCGGGCATTTTGATTACGTGCTTATCCTTCACCTCATCGTAAAGGCTGTTGAAAATCCTGTCCCCGTAGAACCCGTAAACGGATGCGTTCCTGCGGAAAAATTCCTCCATAAAGTTTTTTTCCTGAGGGGTAAATTCGGCCAGTGAGCCTCTGAGGCTCATGGTGCTTAGAGCATCGCGGTAGGAAAGTATATTGAAATTGCCGAAGCCGACAAACTTCATAAGCTCCCTGAGCTTGGAGTTACAGCTCTGAATCAGGGCAAATTCAGCCGGAGAGGCTATCACATCATCCTTGAAGCTGTGGTTGAATTCCCTTATTTTCTTGAAATATTCGCTGTTGTATATCTGCTGTCCGTCCTCAATGCGGCACAGGCCGGCCTTAGGGTCTTTTTTCTCTTCCGGAAAAGGGAAAACAAAGCCAAAAGCCTCCTCAGCACCGAAAAGGCAGGAGACGGCAGGAACAGCGGCGGCAAATTTCAGAAAAGTTCTTCTGTTCACGGCAAAGCACCATGTAAATTATTCTGCTGAGCAGTATGCGTCAAATCCGTTGCGCTCGGCGTAAGCGGAAATATCAAACCCTTCCGGAGCGCACCCGCCGAAATCACAGGCGGCGGCAAAGCTTTCCCAGTTACGCCGGATAAGCGCTGCGTCCTTTTCCGCAGGGAAGCCGTTTTCGCAGATATCGGCAAAAAACAGTTCGGTTTCTCCCAGACTGCTTTCTGCGGAAGCGGTGAAAACTCCCTGCACTCCGCTGAGCGGTCTTTTTTCCGTTCCGTTGTCCGAAGCGTAAAAAAATAAACCGGAAGCAGTGTCAACAGCGGCAAAAGGCTTTTTCTCGCCTGCGGCATAAACGTAAAAAACGGCGCCGTTTCTGTCTGTTTTATTATCAGAACCGTTATCCCCGATTATCACTGTTACATTGCCCGAAGTGGCACGGAGAAAAAAATCGCATCCGGCAACCATCAGTAAGAGTATGAACAGGGCTGTGAATCGTTTCATAGCCTACTATACAGCAATGCGGAGGAATTTGAAAGAAATTAGGGATAAAAAATATTGGAAATAAAGCGGGAAACCCGTGAAGGATTTCCCGCTGATTATCTTAGAACTTGTAAGTGAGGTTGACGGCGAAGATGTGTGCGTCCGTGTTTTTGAAATCGCCCGTCATTCTTGCTTCAGTCACAGGTGAAGTGGGCATGTCGCCTGCTTCGTTGTCGAACTTCCTGTTTTCATCGTCAAGGTAGTTGTAGGCTACGTCAAGGTCAAAGCTTTTGCCGAAGTGAAAGCCCGCGCCCAGAGTGTAGAGCCATCTGTCGCCGGAAGGAAGCATAGGATCCACCCACTCGTCGGGGATGGGGCTGTAGTCTCTGATGATTCCCGCACGCAGATCAACCATCTCATTCAGCTTGTACTGGCCGCCGAAACGGATTGCCCATACATCGTCCCAGTTTTTGGGTTTAACGCCTATGCCTGAAAGCCCTTCGGGGTTAAGTTCATCGTATGATGACCACTGGGTGTACTGACCGTCGAGTTCGAATGTCCATTTGCCGTTGGACCATGCGGCAGCAACGTATGTAACGGCGGGGAGTGTTATGTCCGCCTTGAAATCACCTTTAATCTGGGAAACATTCGCGAGAAGAGAGTCGGTTTCGCTCGTTCCTTCAACCTCATGCTTTATTTCGGGTCTGTAGCTCAGACCGAAACGCCAGTTTTTGCCGAGTTTGTAATGAGCGGCGATGTTCCAGCCCCATGCATCGCTGTCGCCTTCAAGTTTGAGATCCTCCGAAGGCATTCCCCATGTGCTGAAATTTGGGGTTCTGGAGCCGATGATTACATCCATTTTCTGGTAAACAAGACCAGCCGCGAGGCTGAGGTCGTTTGTGACTTTATAAGCTATTACGGGGTTAACAGTGTAAGTCGCTATTTCGGCGTTTTTGCCGCCCACAAGGTGAGCGCCTGCCCAGTCATCCTTCCAGTCCATTCCGAGACCGAATGTGATGAAAGAGCCGAGACCGAAGGAAAGCCTGTCATTGATTTTCGTGGTGATATAAAAGTTAGGGATAATGAAGGTTCTGTCTTCAGTTTCACCTGAAACATCATTACCCGTAAATGTGCCTTCAAACTCTGTGGAAGGCTTGATAAAAGAAAAACCTAAAGAAACCTGAGTGCCCTCAAGCTGAGTGATGCCCGCGGGGTTGTAGTAAACTGCTGTGGGGTCGTCCGCCTGAGCCGCGAATGCTCCTCCCATACCAAGTGCCTTTGCGCCCTGCTCATTGATGGCAAAACCGCTCGCGAACGCCGCCGAAGGCAAAATAAAACACGCAGCGGCAATAATTAAAATTAAACGCCTGAACATAAACAATCTCCTGACTTTTCTTGTGATCCGCAAATTGCAAACAATTGACAACTTTATTGTTATTTAACAAAAGCGAAACCCGTACATAGATAAGACAAAGTTTTAGAATATGCAAGCAGAAATCCGACAGAAGCCGTTACGGCTTTTACGGCGGGGCTTTACACATTTTTTTATCCGTAAAAACACTTTTTCGGATCTGTTTCGGGATTTTTTAACAAAGATCGGCTATCATTAAGAAAAACGGCAATATCACGGCGGTAAAGAGACAATGAGATTTCCTATGATTTTCACCAGCATACAGCAGAAAATTTTTCTTTATGCCGTTCTTCTGTTTTTCGGCATCCTGACGCTGAGCAGCTTCACGCTTTATTTCATAATAAAGACGGAGCTTCAGGGCAGGATAACCGAACAGCTCAATATCTATGCGGACAGCCTTACGGACATGGTGAAAATCTCCGTGGACAGCGCATCCGAGCAGTATCTGAAGGGAACCCTCCTTGAACGCGCCGCAGCCGTGGACGCAATGAGCCGCAAAGGATTCAGCACCGCAGGCATTCTTGAGACAGCGTCAAAGCCCCCGCTGAAAGATTCCTCGGTGAGCATCAGAAACAAGGGCGGACAGCTTATCGCATACGGAATAACAGGGAACGCCTCATCCTGCGGCACGGCGGAACTGCATACAGAAAAGTTTGTTAAAAACAGCGTTCACTATATATCAGGCACTTACACCGCACCGGAAACAGGATGGTGCATAACAGTCTCAATCCCCTCCGCTTCCTTTAAGGACATACTTGAGGTTGAGGAAGTGCGTGAGGCTATTCTTGCTAAAAAACCGGGCAAAAGCGGCTATGCATATGTCATAGACTCCTCCGGCAATGTGATAATACACCCCGCCATAGAGAACACAAACATATACAACGAAGCCGACACAAACGGCAGATACTTCATCAGGGAAATAATTGAGAAGAAGAACGGTGAAACCTATTACCCGTGGAAAAACCCCGGGGAGGACGCGCCGAGGGAAAAGGTGGCAAGCCACAGATATATTCCGGAGCTGGACTGGATAGTCGCATCCTCAAGCTATCTGGATGAGATCTACTCGCCTCTTTTCAGGCTCAAAGTTTATCTCACCGCAGTGTTTCTCATCTCAGTGATCACGGTCATCCCGCTTACAGTGTGGCTGAGCGCAGGCATAACAGGCCCGATAAAGGAACTCACGCAGGCCATCGAGAAAGGCGGAAAAGGCATACGGCTGCAAAAGAAAACCGCTGACGAAACAGGAAGGCTGATAGACCATTTCAACAGATATATGGAAACAATAGACGATTACAGCCGAAAACTGGAGCAGGATCTTCAGGACAAACTGCGGGCTGAAAACGCCCTGAAAAAAAGTCTGGAAACAGAGAAAGCAGTCAGCGACATATCCGCCGGCTTCATAAGCTTCTCTTCAATGCCCACTGACGAGATATTCAAAAACGCGCTGATTAAATTCAGTATGCTGATAGGAGCCTCACGGGCCGCGGTTTACAGAAAAACGGCAGACGGATGCAGAATCCCCTACAGATACGACCCCTCGGACTGCCCTCTGGGGACTGAGGAGTGCCGCTCATTCAGCAGATGGCTTTTCGAACGCACATCGGCCGAGCCGGAGCTGTTTATAGAATCCGTATGGCGAACGGGGGAAAATCCCTCTGCGATGCACTTTCTGAAAAGCAGAAGAACAGCCTCCGCTGCGGCTTCATCAATGAGCATTGAGCAGGAGAACGACACCGTCATCCTCTTTGAGTTCGAGGAGGCGCAGGGCACAGACGGATATTCGAATCTCCGTTCGGTGATAAGACTTTTCAGAAACATCTTCGACGGCGCTCTGAAAAGGGTCATGTGGGAGGACTCCATCCAGAAGGCGTATGACCAGATGGAGAGGAAGGTTCAGGAGCGCACATCGGAACTGACGGAAAAAACAGTTCAACTTGAAGAGTTCTCCAAAAATCTGGAAAAACGGGTTCAGGAAGAGACTGAAAAGCTGAGGACTCAGGAACAGCTTCTGGTTCAGCAGTCAAAAATGGCCGCCATGGGCGAGATGATAGGCTCAATAGCCCACCAGTGGCGCCAGCCGCTGAACGCTCTGGCTCTTCTTGTTCAGGACATAGAGGAGGCGCACATCTGCGGGGAGATAACAGACAGCTATATGTCGGCTACGGTCTCGGACGCCATGAAGCAGATAAACCTCATGTCCTCCACCATAGACGATTTCCGCAATTTTTTCAGACCTAGCAAGCAGAAATCAAAAATAAACGTATGCTCCGCGGTGCAGGAGGTTATTTCCCTCATGGCATCGCAGATATCCAACAACGCCATAAACGTTCTTTTCACATGCGCTGCTCCCGGCAGAGGAAAAACTGCGGCAGCCGGGGAATACCCCGCAATATTCATAAACGGTTATTCAAACGAGTTTAAGCATGTAATCATGAACATCCTCAATAACGCCAAAGATGAGATTGTCAAGATACGGGAAAAAGGGAAAGAGGAAGGGGTCATCAGCATTTCCGTCACTGTTGAAAACGGAACTGTGCGTCTCTCAGTAAAAGACAGCGGCGGCGGCATACCCCCTGAGTTTACAGAGCGGATATTTGAGCCCTATTTCACTACAAAAAACCCTGATAAAGGCACGGGAATAGGTCTTTACATGTCTAAAGTGATAATAGAGAGCAACATGGGCGGCAGGCTCAGAGCGGGAAACGTCAAGGGCGGAGGCGCGGAATTTATTATCGAGATTGAAGAAACTGAGCCTGATGACCACACCCTCCCCTGAGATCGGCACATCCTGATACCTGTTGACATAAATCTATAAAATCTATATTTTAAATAGCAAATGATAAACCAGCGGATCTTTTGACAATTATTTTTCAATAATCCGCTTGACATAATCCTACCGCATGGGTATATTTAGGCATACCTAACTTATTTAGTGATGATTAAGGAGACACGATATGACGGTATCAGTAGTAGGCGGACTTGACAGGCTCGAGAAAGAGTACATCAACGCCGGAAAAGTTTTAGGCGTCAAGACCAAGGTAATACTCAAAAAACAGACCCACATAGCGGATATACTTGAAAACAGCGATGCTATAGTTCTTCTCACATCCAACATAGCCCACGGTGTGGCGAGCAAGGCCAGAAGCATCTCCAAGCAGAGAAACGTCCCCCTTTTCCAGATCCACAACTGCAGCGTGAAAAGCGTGGAAGGAACCATTGAGAAATGTCTCAGGCTTTTTGACAAGGGCGAATGTATGGGCGACTGCATAAACTGCAGCCAATACGCTAAAAATGCGTAGAAATAATCCTTTTTCCATAAAAAACTGAACGCCGCTTTTCCTCTGCCTCCTTAAAGCGGCGTTTTTCTTATTTCTTTTTCCGGAATCCCCATTAATAGCTATTAGCTCTTGCTTAATAAGCTCTTTGAAATTAGGATGTGTTAATAAGCACAGAACAGTGAGAGTTCCGCAATGCAAAGAATTCTTTTATTATTCCTGTTTTTCCTCACAGTATCACCCTCTTTCGGTGCGTCTGAAGACGCAATGCCCGTGAATTACTGCGTATATGAAAACCCGCCTATGATAAAAATCAGCGGAAACAGCGGGATTGGCGGCATAGGCGCCGATATAATGAAATATGTCGCGGAGCAGGAAAATCTCAGAATAAACTATATAAACACCACATGGGACAAATGTCTCGAACTGCTGGACAACGGCGGGGCAGACATAATCTTCCCCATCGCCTTCTCCAGAGAGCGCGCTGCGCTCTACCACTTCAACGATGAAACCGTTCTCACAAACTGGGGGCAGATATACTCCGCAGAGAAAGAAAAAATCACCTCCATACCCGATCTGGACGGCAAAAAAATCGCCGTTATCGAATCCGATATATACTTCAAGAGTGATCAGGGGCTTAAAAACCTCATTAAAGCGTTCAACATTCAGGCAACGTTCGTATACGCCGAAAGCTACCGTGAAATCATCGAAGCCGTGGACACAGGCAAGGCGGACGCCGGCCTGCTGAACAGGCTTTTCGGTCAGCTTAACGAAAGCAGATACAACGTGAGACGCACGCCTATACTCATTCACCCCATAGAGATCCGCTTCGCCATGCCAAAGGGCAAACAGAAGAGCCTTGTTCTCTCCGTTATGCTGGACAAGCATCTGGCGGAAATGAAAAATGACCAGAATTCCCTTTATCACAAATCGCTTGATAAGTGGATGGGCGTGAAGGAAAAGGGTGACTTTTCGTCCACACTCAGGCTGATCACAATCGGACTGGGAATCCCCCTTATTCTGCTCTTTCTCATCAGCCTTTTCCTTGAGAAAAAAATCAAGAAGAAAACAGGCGAGCTCAGCGAGATAAACAGCCTGCTCATGAAAGAGATTGAAGAGAGAAAACAGGCCGAAAACAGACTGAGAAACAGCGAGGAAAAATACATAAGCCTTTTCCAGACCTCAGCGGATCCCATAATAATAATGGACTCTGCGGGAGTTATTCAGGATGCCAACAACGCTGTGGAAAGGCAGATCGGCTACACCTGCGCCGAACTGAAAGACAGAAAAATAAGCTACCTGTTCCCCGAGTTTGAGCTTGATGAAAACATGCCGGATCTCATTCAGGAAACCAGACAGCACTTCGAAAAAGAGCTTTACCGCAAAAACGGCGACAAGTTCGACGCGGAGATAGCCACCAACTCCTTCACCGCAGGAGAGAGCAGGTTTGTTCAGATCATAATAAGAGACATAACCGTCCGCAAAAAAACCCAACAGATACTTGCGCAGAAGAAAAAAGATCTGGAAAAGCGCGTTCAGGAAGAGGTTGAGCACAACCGGATTCAGGAACAAATGCTTATGCAGCAGTCCAAGCTGGCCGCAATGGGTCAGATGATAAACGCCATAGCCCATCAGTGGAGGCAGCCGCTCACCACCATAGGTCTTTATGTTCAGGATGTGGAGGACGCCTTTGAGTACGGCGAACTGAACATGGAGTATATAAGCCAGTTCAGGGATCACTGCATGGAGCAGATAGCCTATATGTCGAAAACCATCGATGATTTCCGCAATTTCTTCAAACCGGACAAAGAGAAGGAGATATTCGACCTGTGCGAGATAGTGCGCGAGGTTCTTTCGCTGATCAACCCTCAGCTGATAAACAACAACATAGAGCTTCAGATCTTCTACGGGGAACACCCTGTTGTGCTCAAGCCCGGGGTGATAGAGCTCCCCAGCCAGATAAAGTGCGTGACATCATACGGATATCCCAATGAATTCAAGCAGGTTCTCCTTAACCTCATTTCAAACGCGCGGGACGCAATCATTGAGTCAAGGGAATCAGGCTCAAAGGAATCCGGACTGATCAGGCTTATTGTCCAGCCGGAAGGGGATATAATCAAGATGACCCTTGAGGACAACGGATGCGGAATACCCGAAAATATAAGAGACAGAATATTTGAACCCTACTTCTCCACCAAAGAGGAAGGACAGGGGGTGGGCATAGGGCTTTACATGTCCAAAATCATCATTGAAAACAACATGGAAGGCAGAATATACACCAACCCGTGCGAAAAAGGCGCAAGCTTCACCATTGAACTCAAGCAGTGGAATATCGGAAAAATATCCGGCTGACGGGCTTATCCCGCTTATCTCCGAAAGAGAAGCCGTCCGTGCTTCAGAAAAACAAAACCCTCCCGTTCTGAGGGAGAGCCGCATTTCTCATTATTTTACAGGTTGTTCCGGACTGAGGAGGCTTCTTTGCGGCTTCAAAGCCGCATTAAACTCCCTTTTCAGCCTTTGGCGATTACAAACTCCGCCTCAAGCATATCATAGCTTATGCGGTCGGGCATTACCTCCACATAGTCGCCCACGCGGAACATATTCTTTTTTCTCCTGCCGACCAGAGCATTTCCGTCGTCACTGACGGCGTAATAGTCGCCCTCAAGTGATGATGTGTGAACATAGCCCTGAATCATAAGCTTATCCAGAAAAACAAACATCCCGTTCGCGTTGACTCTGCTGATATAAGCGCTGAAGGGCTCGTCAAAATGGCTGTAGAGATATTTGAGGGTCTTGAATTTCTGTATGTCCCTTTCAGCCTGAGTCGAGTTCTGTTCAGCAGTGCTGCACATAGCGGCAAAGGCCTCAAGCCTTCCTCCGTCTATTTCATAAGGATCGTTAAACAGAACCGAAGCCAGAAGCCTGTGCACCAGAAGATCGGGATAACGGCGTATGGGGCTTGTGAAGTGGGTGTATGATTCGGATGCAAGCCCGAAGTGGCCGATGTTCGCTGTGGAGTAAACAGCTTTCGCCATGGCGCGCACAAGCTGTCCGCCGAGCACATGGGCATACTTGGAGTCATTCACCCTGTCGCATACCTCACGCACGGCTATAGTGTCTATGGTGTCCCCGAAGCTGACAGGCATGCCGAAGGAGGCGCACAAGTTCTCATACTCCTCAAGCTTCTGCCTGTCCGGCTTGTCATGCACGCGGTAGATGGATGCTCCCGCATTCTGCTCAAGGTATTCGGAAACGGCCTCGTTTGCCTCTATCATGAAGTTTTCTATAAGCCTGTGGGCTATGTTCCTCTCAAGGGGGTGAACATCCTTCAGGTCTCCGTTTTCGTCAAACTCAAAAACAGGCTCCGGCAGATCAAAGTCCAGCATCCCTTCAGTGCTTCTGCGCTTCATTATCTTTTCCGCAAGTTCGGCGGAGGCGGTGATCAGGAAGTTAAGCTCTTTGCTCCTCGTCTTATCCCTGCCTTCCAGAACATCGAAAACATATGTATAAGTCAGTCTTTTATCGCTTTTAATTACGGAGCGGTAGAACTTCTGCCCTGTTCTTCTGCCGTTTCCGTCAAAATCCATTGCCGCCGTCATGGTGAGCCTTTTCGTATCCGGACGGAGACTGCAGAGGTCGTTAGAGAGCTTTTCAGGCAGCATGGGTATGGCAAACTCGGGGAAGTATGTGCTTGTGCCCCGTTTGAGGGCTTCCTTGTCCAGATAGGTGTCAGGACGGACAAAATGGCTCACGTCCGCAATGTGCACATAGAGCCTGTAGCCTTGTTCCGTTTTTTCGATGGAGATAGCGTCGTCAAAGTCCTTCGCCGTTTCGCCGTCAATGGTTACGGTGAAAAGTTCGGTGAAGTCCGTGCGTTTCCCCGCATTCTTTTTCAGCTTCTCGGCGCTTTCCTCAACCTCCTGAATAACACGTTTGGGAAATTCACGCTCAAGGCTGTATTTTGCCAGAACAATTTCATTCTCGATGCCTTTGTCGTCTATGGTACCGAGCTTTCTCACCACCTTCCCTTCGGGGCGGCGTTTCTTGTCGGGGTAAGCGGTCAGTTCGACTATTACTATATCACCGTCCTGAACGTCCTTTGCGTGGACTTCGGGGATGAATATGTCGTAAAGGAATTTTTTGTCCAGAGGCATACAGTATATGGCATAGCGCGATTTCTCTATGCGGCCCACAATCTTCTGCATACTGCGGCTTATTATTTTCACAACCCTCGCCTCGGTCTTGCCGCGGAATTTCTCAAGGCTAACGGCTACTATATCGCCATTCAGGGCGTTTCCCGTTTTCATCGCGGGCACAAAGTAATCGCTCCCTCCGCCGGAAAGCGGAGTGAGGAAGGCATAGCCTTCGGGGTGAAAATCTATCTTTCCTGTTATGAGGTTTATTTCCTTGGCGGGGGCGTATCTGCCGGACTTCAGCTTAATCAGCTCCCCTGTGCGGGTGAGTTCGCTTATTATTTTTTTTACAATCTTTTTATCGATCCCCATCTGTTTGGCGATAACGCCTGAGGGGAGCGGGCTGTCGTTTTTCTCAAATATTTTAAGCAGTTCTTTTTTTAAATCAGTCAAATCCATGTTCCTTAGCTTTTTTGCGCAATGTGTTCCTGTTTATCCCCAGCAGTTTGGCAGATACGGACTTATTTCCGTCCGTTCTTTCCAGAACCGCGCGCATAAGGGGGAACTCAACAATTTTCATATACTCCTCAAAGGCGTTGTAGCTCTCTGAGAGTGTTTCCGATTCCACGATGTTTGAAGCCAGCTTATACAGCTCATCCGAAAGACATGAGGCGTCCTTCTCCTGAGCGGTGCTGAAAATCTTCTGCGGGAGTCCCTGCCTTGTTATCTCGTCCGTGTCGGTGTTAACAATGGCGTACTGGATAATATTTTCCAGTTCTCTGATGTTTCCGGGCCAGCGGTATTTGGCCATGGCGCCGAGGGCCTCGCTGCTTATTTTAAGCACCCTGTTTTTTATATTTTTGTACTTTCTCAGGAAATGCCCCGCGAGGTAGGGGATGTCCTCTTTTCTGTCTCTGAGAGGCGGAAGCTCAATGGAGACAACATTCAGCCTGTAAAAAAGGTCTTCACGGAACTTGCCGTTTTCCACAAGCCCTTCCAGATTTTTGTTGGAAGCGGCGATGATCCTTGTGTCCAGTTTGACGGTGCGGCTGGAGCCCACAGGGTTTATCTCTTTTTCCTGAATGACTCTCAGAAGCTTGGACTGGAGAGAAAAGTCCATCTCGGAGATTTCATCAAGAAAAATGGTTCCGCCGTTTGCTTCCTCAAACTTGCCTTTCTTATCAGTGACCGCACCTGTGAATGAGCCTTTTGAGTGGCCGAAAAGCTCGCTCTCCATAAGGTCGGAAGGGATAGCCGCCATGTTGATCGGCACGAAAGGCTTGTCGCTGCGGTTGCTCATTTCGTGTATCATGTGGGCGATGACTTCCTTGCCCGTACCGGATTCGCCGCAGATCAGGACATTTATGTTCGCGCCGGAGATTTTTCCTATGAGCTTGTAAATTTCGAGCATTTTGCGGTTTTTCGTTTCAAAGTCGTAGCCCGCGCCCTCAGCTTCGTCAGTTTCCCCGTGAGCTCCGGAGAGGTTCAGAATCTTTGTCCTGAGTTCCGCAAGGTCGAAGGGTTTGGGGAAGAAGTCGGTCGCTCCGGACTTGATGCTTTCAATAACGTTGGAGCCTGTGTCCTGCGCGGTCATGATTATGAAGTGTACGTGCGGATAAGTCTTTGACCACTCCCGCACCAGTGAAATACCGTTGCTGTCGCCCAGAAAAAGATCAACAAAGCATATGGACGCCCCGCCGGAGGAAAGCACAGCCGCCCCGTCCGCCGGGTTATCAGTTGTCGTCACGCTTATTTTATCGTCTTCAAGCCCTTCCTTAAAGAGCCACAGAATATTTTCCTCATCATCGATCACTAAAACTCTGATTCTGTCCTTCATTCCTGTTTCCCGAAAAGATGCAGATTACACTGCCTATTTATTATGCACTTTTATAATCTACCCAATTAAAGGCAGTTCCGCCAGTGTTTACTGTAAACCAGGAGTCTTTTCTTTTACCGCGGAATAAAACAGCGGCAAAAAAACTTCCGGATTTATTCGCTTCCGCGAGGGATACTCTACATATAAATAACCAGCTTAATGCAGACTATTCCTTTTACTGATAACCACATAGTTTATATTGTATTATTTCCTGATTAAAGTTATTATTAGGTAATACACATTCGGAAACACACAATGAAAATTGAACGTAAACTGCATATCTCAGAATTAAAGACAGGGATGACCGTTGTCAGGACAGACAAGGAAGGACTGCACTTTCCCTTCTTTGAGAAACAGCTTACGGACACCCGCCCTGTGAATGTCCTGAAAAACTCCGGCGTGACATACGTATACATCCTCGAAGAGAAAGAAGACGAAGACGATAAGGAAGGCGAACTCTCCGGCAAACTCACGGAAATGCTCGGCAGTAATCTTGAAAGCTCCGACTGCTACCTCATCGACTCCGCCCCCGCCATCAGCGACATAATTCAGGCAAGGGCAATCTTTGAGAGCATACGCGGCAAAGCGAGAGAACTCCTCGGCGCAGTAAAAGCCGAAGGGCGCGTCAACACCCGTGCGGCGGGAGAGATAACAGGCGAGCTTGTTGAAGTCAGCAGTTCCAGACCGGGCATCTTCACCGCAATGACCCATCTTAAAAATCAGGACGACTACACATACAGCCACTCCCTGAACGTAGCGGTGATTTCCCTCGCCCTTGGGAAACGTCTGGGAAAAACCGCTGACGAACTCAAAGTCATATGCCTCAGCGGCCTTCTGCACGATGTGGGGATGACCCGAATAAGCGACAGGATAATACAGAAACCGGGCAAACTTACCGATGAGGAATACGCGGAAATCAAAAAGCACTCGGAATACGGCTACAAAATCATCTCCTCAAGCGACGGGCTTCCTCAGGAAGCAGCCGCAGTTGCGCTTCAGCACCACGAAAAATCCGACGGAAGCGGCTATCCGCTAGGGCTGAGCGAGAGGCAGATAAGCAATATAACAAAAATTGTTTCAATCGCTGATGTTTATGACGCCATAACAAGCAAAAAGTCTTATAACCACGAGAGAACTCCGTCTGAGGCGCTGAAAATACTTTTCAGCTGGTCGGGCAAGCACTTCAACGAGACTCTGGTGAAATTTTTCATCAACACCATAGGGATTTACCCGGTGGGAACCCTTGTTATGCTGGATTCCGGAGAGCTGGGCATAATTCTGGAGCCGAACAAAAAAGATCTCACCCGACCCAAGGTTCTCGTTATTACCGATGAAAAAAGAGAAAAGCTTGATAAATCACATATATTCGATCTTGCGCGCTATGATCTCAAGACAATGAAGCCCATCAAAACAATAGTTTCCTCCCTGAACCCCAAACAGCACGGCATAAGCACTGAACAGGAGCTGGACAGGTTCGCGAAGCGCTTTAAGAACGCCGTGCGGGAAGCCCTGTAAATAAAAGGCTTTCAGGCTGTTTTTACTTCGTAATCCTCAACATTAACGCAAATATAGCAAATTTTGCCCGTCTCGGGGCATCTGCCGGCCCTGTAGACTTCGCTTGCCTTGAACTCATTTTCCATAGCCTCATCAACAGCATCGGAAACGGCTTTCATAAAAGCTTCGGGAGAATCCACAAAAGAGAGATCCGCAAATTTCAGTTTTTCCTTAAACTCATCCTTTCCGCAGGAACGGATAAACTCTTTGCTGTAATCAAAACTGAAAACTCCCGGAGCCGTTTTTTCACCTAAAAACAGCTTGATATACATCAAGTCAACTCCGTCAATAAAATTAGCGCCTGTATATATAAACTGAAAAACCAGCTAAATATCAAAAATTTAAAATAATGCAAGTCTTCGCCGTATATTTAATATTATATCATATGACAAGCGAAGGTAAAAATAAATCAGAAAAAAGCCCCGCTCCCGTTCGGCAGGAGCGTCTTTTTAATAATACCTCATTATCCGGAAAAAGTTAAATCAAATAAATTTATTTTTTGTTCTAAATCCTACAGGAATGCTTCTTTCACAGGTTCCTGTAAATAGTTTAGGCGCGGTTTAAAGCGTCTATTGCCGAACAGCCCGCTTTGGAGTATAAAGTTCGAATGGCACTAGGCGTTTTTGACTCAGGAATCGGCGGACTCACAGTTTTCAAATCCATAGCGGAGCATTTTCCCGCCCTTGATATCTATTATCTCGGGGATACTGCCCGCGTTCCCTACGGAAGCAAATCACCGGAAACAATCATAAGCTACAGTCTGGAGTGCGCGGAATACCTCATAACCAGATGCGGGGCGGAGGCAATTGTCATCGCCTGCAACACTGCATCGTCCTATGCTGTTGACATAATTGCCGAAAAATTCCGTGTTCCCGTGACAGGTGTCGTTCTGCCCGGAGCGGAACAGGCTCTCAGGGCTTCCAAAAAAGGGAAAATAGGCGTAATCGGAACCAGAGCCACCATCCGCAGCGGTTCATACCGCGCCGCCCTTGAAACCATGTCCGAGATTGAGCTTGATATATATGAAAACGCCTGCCCGCTTTTCGTTCCCATAGTGGAGGAGATGATGACGGAAAGCCCCATTGCGGAGCTTGCCGTGAAAATGTATCTGGACGAACTCAGCAAAAAAGGGGTGGATACCCTTGTTCTCGGCTGCACTCACTATCCTCTGCTTAAAAACACCATCACAAAACTCTACCCGCAGTTCAACATTGTGGATTCATCCGAAGTGATAATAGAGCATCTCATAAAAAGCGGACTGAACACAGGCGGCAGGGGGATAAGGAAGCTTTTCTTCACTGATGAATCCCCCGCTATGGAACTGCTCAGAAACGAGCTGGCAGCGGGAGCGCCGGCGGAGATAATAAGCCTCGCCTGATTTATTTTCCTATATACATGTGAAGATTGCCGAAAATTGAGGCACTGTAGGAAACCATCTTCTGAAGCATCCACGGCGCAAAAACTATAACCGCCACAACCACAGCGACAATTTTCGGAATAAACGAAAGAGTCATCTCCTGAATCTGCGTAACCGACTGAAAAATACTGACAATAAGCCCCACCGCAAGCCCGAAAATCAGCATGGGCGAAGCTATAAGCAGAGACATTTTAAGGGCATCGGATAGAAGGGCAATAACCGTGTCTGAAGTCATTTTTCACCTGAATCCAGTCTAGCACTACATGAAGCTTTTCACAAGGGACGAGACAATAAGCCCCCAGCCGTCCACAAGGACGAAAAGCAGTATCTTGAACGGAACGGAGATCATTATAGGCGGCAGCATCATCATACCCATCGAGAGTAGAACGCTCGCCACCACGAAGTCTATGATAAGAAAAGGCAGAAACAGCAGGAAACCCATCTGAAAAGCGGTCTGAAGCTCACTGACTACAAATGAGGACAAAAGCACAAAATCGGGGATTTCATCCACGGTTTTCGGCTTTTCTCCGCCTGCTATATCAATGAACATCCTCATGTCCTGCTTGCGGGTGTTTTTAATCATGAACTCGCGGAAAGGCTTCTTCACCTCGGACAGCATCTCCGTGAAGCCCATCTGCTCCGCGAAATAAGGCTGAAGCCCCTTCTCATAAGCCTGATTGAACACCGGAGTCATTATGAAAAAAGTAAGAAACAGCGCAAGCCCCACCAGAACCTGATTAGGGGGCATCTGCTGGGTTCCCATGGCTGTTCTCAGGAAAGAGAAGACAATGAGTATCCTCGTAAAAGAGGTCATGAGTATGAGAATTGAGGGCGCAAGTGTAACGATAGTTATAAAAAAGATGATCTGGAGGGTAACCGCCACATCATCAGGATTCTGCGCGGCCTCAAGCCCGAAACGGAATGCGGGGAAAGGTACAGGATCCGCAGCTATGGCGCCCAGCGGAGCCAGAAGCATTAAAAGGGTGAAAATCAGCGTTTTTTTATTGATTTCAGTTTCTCCCTGATTATGTTCCTTGATGCGTCAAGATCCGTTCTCACGTCAGATCCTTTTGAAAAGAAGTTCAGATATGAGCCGAACTCCCCCTTTCTCGCGAAGCCTGATTTAATTCTGTTCACTTCCGCTTCGTCGGTGACTTTTTCAATGAGGTTTACGGACATGTCGGTAACGCCGAAGATGTAAACGGCATCTCCTAGTTCGTAAAAGAAAAGGCTTTTGCGTATTTCCAGATCAACCTTGCCCAGAAGCCTTCCTGAACCGGGAAGCTCGGAAAGCACCCTTCTGGAAAGCATCCTGCGGGTAAGCCAGTATATTATCAGAATGAGCACAATAACAAAGGCGAGTCCGGTAACCATGCGGACATAAGCGCCGGTTCCGGTCGCAGCAGGAGCGGGCGCAGCAGGAGCGAATGAGAAGAGAACCGTCATCCCCTTTTCGGCTGTTTCAATTTTCGGCTCTTCCGCAGAAGCGGTGAAATCCACAATGAGCTTCTTCCTGTCCCCTTCGGCGTGTATATATGCCTGAGAAACCGGAGAATCCCAGAACTCTTCGGAATAAACAGCCTCCTCTGCGGTCTGGAAGCTGATTATAAATGATTTATCAAGTTTTATTACATTTACGTCGGAATAGCCCTTTTCAAACTGAACTGAGATTTTCAGAGAGCTGTCAGTAAGCTCCGACTTGACCTCCGCAGAATAAGCGGGGATTGAACACAGAAATATCAGGAAAGCGGCGCACAGGAGCCGGATTTTAGCCATAGATTCCGTCTTTGTACATTTCGGTGAGTTTTTCCTTGTCCAGTATCTCGGTTATTCGTATGGCAAACCTGTCATCCAGAACCATAACCTCGCCGAGAGCCAGAGGCTTGTTGTTCACGAGGAAATCCACCGGCTCGCCGGAGGTTTTGTTGAACTTTAGGATTGTTCCCTTCTCCCAGTTCAGCATTTCCCTTATGGACACTTTTTTTCTTCCTAGCTCGACCCTTATCTCAAAGAGAACTTCGCCGAACTGGTTTCTGGCATGTTCTATCATTAAAACCCCTTACTGGATAACGAACTCTGTGACGTAGACATTTGCTATCTGCCCGGCGGCGAGGAGAGAGTTGATTCTCCTCATTATCTGCTGTTTCATTATCATTTTGCCCTGAGCGGAATTTATCTCCTCATAGCGTTTTGATGAGAGGATTGTGATTATGGCGTCCCTGATCTGCGGAGCACGCTTGTCTATCTCTTCCTTGAGCCCTTTCACAGCAGTCAGTTCAAGCTGGAGGGTAACACGGAGATACCTGCTCCCGCCCGGATCCGCGAGATTAACCACAAATGACTCAAGGGGGTAAAGCTCGCCGATCTGAGTGACTGTCTCTGTCTGGGGAGCGTCTGTCTGGCTCTGGGCAGCGGTCTGCTGGCCGGCCTGCGGAGAAGGCTTCGGTTTGAGAAAAAGAAAATAAGCCGCTGCGCCCCCGCCTCCGAGCAGTACTAAAACAAGAAGGATGATAATGATCAGTTTAAGCTTAGACTTTTTCTTCCCACCCTGCTCGGGCTGGGTGTCTTTTTCTTCTGCCGCCATTACTCTCCTCCGTTATCTTCTTCAAAAATATTTTTGTTTGTTTCCGCAAACTCAGGACTCACAAGGTTTATCTCCACCCTGCGGTTTTTCGCCCTGTTTTCCACCGTTATGTTCGGAAGAAGCGGATGAAACTCGCCGAATCCGCCCGCGGAAAGAGTTTGAGGGTTCACACCGTCCGTAATGAGAAACCGCACCACAGAGACCGCTCTGGCCGCGGAAAGCTCCCAGTTGGAAGGGAAGCGGGCGGAGCGGGAGGGTGTGTCGTCAGTGTGCCCTTCGACATGTGTATAGTATGGGGAGTCAATTATGACCGCCCCGACCTTTCTTAAAAACGGGATCGCCTCCCCCTGCACATCCGCACTGCCCGGAGCGAACAGAAGCGAATCCAGAACTCTGATCGAGACGCCTTTTTTGGTTTCTATGACGCTGACCACCTCGGAAAGGTTCGCGGATTTCACATAGTTTCTAAGTGTTTCCGCAGTTTCAGCGTTGGAACTGCCCGTCTGCTCTATGACATTGATACGGGTCATTATGTTCTGGGCGCTCACCTCGTTGCGGCTTCCGCTCAGAAGACCGGCGGAACCCTGAAAGGAGCCCAGAGATTCAAGAATTTTCTTTTTATCCAGCGTTGACATGGAAACAAGCAGAACAAAAAAGGTAAGAAGGAGCATGTTCATGTCTGTGAAGGTGGTCATCCACTTAGGCGCACCCTTTTCACAATCGCAGGATTTTTTCTTTCCGGACATAAGACTAAACCCGCCTTTATAATGCGGCGCGGCAAAAGCCCCGCCTTTAATCAGTCAAACTGCGACTTACGTTTATTAGGTGAAAGATAGGCGTTCAGCTTCTGTTCAACGATTCTCGGGTTGTCTCCCGCCTGAATCGCCATGATTCCGCCGATCATGATCTGCCTCTGGAGCACTTCTTCTCCTGAGCGAACCTTCAGCTTGCCGGAGATGGGCGCGGCAAACATGTTCATTATTATTGAGCCGTAGAAAGTGGTGATCAGCGCAACGGCCATTGCAGGGCCGATGGCTGAGGGGTCGCTGAGGCTCTGAAGCATCGCCACGAGTCCCACAAGCGTACCGATCATACCCATGGCAGGAGCAAAGTCCGCAATGGCGGAGAAAATAGCCGCGCCTTCCTTATGTCTTTCCTGCATGAATTCAAGTTCGGTTTCCAGAATTGTCTTGATGACTTCGGGTTCCGTTCCGTCAACGGCAAGCCTTATCCCTTTTTTGAGAAATTCGTCCGAAACCTCGTCCTCCGCGGATTCAAGGGAAAGGATTCCGTCTCTTCTGGCTTTAACGGCAAAGCCCACAAGCTGCTGGATAAGCTCCGCCGTATCTCCGGACTTGTTGAAAAAGGCCTTCATCATCACTTTTGTGAGACCTGTGATCCTGTCCAGAGGGTAGTTGATCATTACAACACCCAGAGTACCGCCGATAACGATAAGCACCGAAGGATAATCGACATAAACCCCTACGCCGGCACCGATAACAAGCGCGGCGACGAGGAGGATATATGCCAATAGGAACCCAACAACCGTTGCTAAATCCATACATTCCCGCCCGACTGTCTACTCAAAGAATAAACTTTGATATAAACATTTTGTACTATTCTACCCTTAAAAGATACAGGAACGCCAGCAAAAGAGTCAAGCTTATTTTAAAACGCCTCTGCGCTGTGCGTCCGCAGGCAGACAACACACATCTTTAAAGGTAAATCTATGAATAAATCGTCCGTTTTGCTGTTTCTGTTAACAAAAAAAGCGCCCGAAGGCGCCTTTTCTGACTTTTTACTGTAAAAAATGGTTATTAGCGTTTAAGCGTGAGAAGTTCCTGAAGCATTTCATCACTGGTCGTGATAACCCTTGAGTTCGCCTGGAAGCCTCTCTGCGTGGTGATCATGCTCACAAACTCGTTTGAGAGATCAACGTTGGAGTTTTCAAGCGCTCCGGACATTATCTCCCCTCTTGAGCCGCTCTGAGGCTTGCCTATGGCTGCTGTGCCCGAGTTTCCGGTTTCAGCAAACATAGTGTCGCCCACTTTCAGAAGACCCTGATTGTTTGTGAATGTCGCAAGCGCGACCTGAGCGACTGTCATGACCTCGCCGTTGGTGTAGTAGCCCACAATCTCTCCGGCGGGGTTGAATGTCACCTGCTCAAGGGAGCCCACTGCGTAGCCGTCCTGTTCCGCGCTGTTTTTGGATGATTCCTTGGCGGAGATATACACGCCGTCATAGCTTGCCGGGTTCCCGAGGAACATAGACACATTGTTTATCACACCTGCGCCGTTGGCAGGGTCAAAGTTAAAGCTGAGATCAGTTACCCTTGTCCCCGCAGGGGATGTTAGATAGTTGAACGAGCCGTCGTTATTGAAGTGCAGGAGTATCTCGTTGCCGCCAGTGGCATTAAAGGAAACGGACGTGTTCTCGTCAGTGGTGCTGAGCGAAAGCTTCCAGATATTCCCTGTGGAATTCACCATGTCGTAAGTATATTTAAGCGTGTGGGCATTACCCTGAGCGTCATATATCGTCTGAGTGGTTCCCATCTGCCCGCCGCTGGCGTTCTGTGTTGTCTGATATTCAAAATAGTCGTAGAAGTTCTGATAACTCTGAGCTCCCACCACTTCAAACTTCAGGAAATCCACCGCGTTTGACAGACCCTTTTCACCGGTAACTTTGATTTTGCCGCTGTTTTCCTCAATATCGCTGATGTGTTCGCTTATCTGGCTCTCAGTGGCGTTGTCAAAGCCGAGGTACCCTGCCATCATGGCACGAAGATCATCAACAGTTGAACCGAGGGCCGGAATGGTTCCTGTTCCCTGCAGATCCTCGCCGCCCACCGAGCCGGTGAACTGGAGAATTGCCGTATCATCGAGACCGAGGCTTTCGCCTGAGTTGGTGTAAAGTTCGGTAAGCAGATCAGAGCCTTCCGCATATCTGAGGAATTCTTCTGAATAGCCGTAATCAGAAGAGGCGACAAACCCGGGGTCGTCATCCGGATCCACCGCCTGAATAGTGAGAGAACCTGCGGGAGTTATGTTGCTTTCAAAAACTGAGCCGCTGTACGCCTTGTCCACCATGAAGTTTGAAAGGGTAAGCCCTTCTGTCGTCCCTGTGAGCGTGTCGTACTCGCCGATGTTTCTGAACTCAAACCTTCCTGAAGCCTCGTCAAAGTTCACGCTGAACCTGTCTGCCTGAATGACGTTGCCGTCTATCGCCTGCTCAATAATCGCAGCAAGCTCCGCCAGAGTGTCAAAATCCCTTCCGGCGAATTTTGTCTGCTCAAAGAGTATCTCATCACTGCTTCTTGAGGTTGAGGCCTCGTTGTAGGTTCCCGCGAGAGACTGCATGATAACGGCAAGATAGGGGCTTCCGCTGAATGAGTTGACCTGTATGTCTATACCGTTGTCCGTATCTCTTACTATCTGTATTTTACCGTTCACAACGTTAACGCTGAAATCGGAAGCGGGCGCCGCTGCTGTATCGAAAGTGACTGTTTCGCCTGCCGCCCATGAGCCGCTCCACGCCGTGGAAGGGATAGTGAACAGGGCATCCCCTGTGACAGGGTCCGCAGCTGTGTACGTCTGTCCTACCACGCCGCTGTTGACTGCTCCTGAAACTGAGCCGACAACATTAAATCTGGCGGGGTTTGTCGGGTCTATTGTCACAGTCCAGCTTTCTGTTGTTGCATATGAGGCGTTGGGAGTCACAACAGCTTCGTTGAATATGCCGTTAACAGTTGTTTCAACAAAGTTGTTTGCAACGGCTCCGTTGCCCACTGCTCCCTCAAGCTTGTTTTCTATTGCCGTGGCAAGCTCGCCCATGTTTTTAAAATCCACTCCGTATGTAAATGTATACGGCGTGCTGTTTATGTAAACCAGCAGGTTGGATTCAGAGGCAAGGTTGAGGTTTACATCAGAATCATTGTAGGCGTAAAGCATATCGGTTATTTCGGTGGCGTGAGCCTTGATTATCACAGGCTCGTTTTCAGCAAGATCCATCTTCACGCCGTTTGTTGAGAAAACGGAGAAAATATCGTTTGAGCTGTCCGCGGTATGCAGAAGCGCCGGATACTCAAGTACGGAAGCATTTGCAACCGTGTTGAGAACAGCGTTCATTGAAACCTGTGTGGTAGCTTTTGCCTGAATGGTCTGAAAAGCGGAACCCACAACTATGTCGCCCACTTCGCCGTTGTCGATGAGCTCTCCCGTTAAGGGATCTGCCATCCACCCCTGCACAGGGTAGCCGGCGGCGTTGACAAATGTGCCGTAACGGTCAAAGTTGAAGTCGCCTGCCCTTGTGTAGTAATACTCATTGAGCCCTTCGCCCCTCACCACAAAAAAGCCCTCGCCCTGTATGGCAAGGTCTGTTGTCTTGCTTGTCGTTGTGGGCGTGCCTGCTTCAAATATATTGTCAACGGCAGCCAAATATCCGCCCAGACCCACCTGACGGGGGTTTACCCCGCCTCTGGCGTCAGTGGGGGTTTTTCCGCCCACAAGCGTCTGGCTGAAAAGATCCTGAAAAACAGCACGGCCCGATTTAAAGCCTGTGGTGTTAACGTTTGATATATTGTTTCCTATTACGTCCATTGCTTTCTGATTGGTGTTCAGACCGCTGATGGCCGAATACAGTGAACGCATCATAAGCGCACTCCTTAATCCGCTGATTAAAAACGGGGAGAACCATCTCCCCTGACAGCCTTAATAGCTTCTTACCGCAATAACTTTATCAGCGTCGAGTTCCTGTCCGAAAAGATCAAAAACGATTTTGCCGTCCTTCTGTGAAACACCGGACACATAGCCGTTTCCGTAGGTTGTTGCGTCAATCTCATTACCGGTGGTGTCGTAAGCCTTTACAACAAACTTGTACTGACCTGCGGCCACAGTTTCGCCTTCTCCGTTTGTTCCGTTCCAGGCTATGCTGTTTCTGCCGGAATCAAGCTGACCCGCATCCACTGCGTTAACCAGATTGCCCGCTGCGTCGTAAACGTAGATCTCTGTTTTGTAGCTTGCCGTATCAAGATCGAAATCAATAACGGCACTTTCACCGTCGAAGACAACAGAGTTTCCTTCATACTCCACCAGCTTGCCGATAAAGCTTGAAGCACTGAACAGAGTGTCCATGCTGCCGGAATCCGCGCCGCCGTCCACAAGCTTGTCTACCGCTTCGCTGATGCTCACAAGCTGCTCCACCATAGAGAACTGGCTGGTCTGGCTTGTGAGCTGGTTGTTGTCCATCGGCTCCAGAGGATCCTGATTCTTGAGCTGGCTTATGAACAGGTTAAGGAAATCCATCATGTCCATTTCGGTGGTTCCGGTTTCCTTGTCCTTTTTCCCGGTGTTCGAGCTTCCGCCATTAAGAATATTCTGAACCGAATCAGATATCGTGGTCATAATAACCTCCGGATTTACGCGTAGAGCCCTCTGGAGGGGTCGACTGCTTCTTCGGAAGCGTCATCCAGCGCAAATTCACTTTTACCGCCGCCTGAGTTTTTCTTCCTGAAAAACTGCTGGTCGGTTCCGTCCTTGGAGTCCTTTTCGGCAAAGAAAAATTCCATTTTTTCAAGCACTATCCCTTTTGCTTCCAGCTGCTGTCTCACGCTTTCTGCGTTGTTGACAAGCAGGTTTCTCGCCTGGTCGCTTTCCATAGTGATCCGGGCGCTTATCTTGCCGGCGTTGTCAACCAGCTCGATATGCAGCTTACCCAATTCTTTCGGCATAAGCTGTATGGTAAGCTTTTTCTGATCGCCTGCCTTCGTGTACTGAATGAAGTCGGCAATCTTATTAATATCTCGGGGCGTTACTATTTTCAGCTCAGGTTGTTCCTGTTCCATTGAAAAATTCTGCCCTGATTTAAGTACGGCTTCCCCTACTTCCATGTCGGGAAGATCCGCTGTTGTGGTTTTCGTAATCTGTTCCCCTTGGGGAACCTGTTCCGCGGTCAGCGGCTTCACAATCTCGGCAACCTTGACTTCCTCTCTGCCTATCTTTGCCTCTTTGGGCATGACAAGCTTTTCAAAAGCCTCGCTCGCCGCCTGCTGCTCGCTGTCTGTAAGGTTCTGTTCCGTCTGTGCGTAGCCCTTTGCTTTAAGGGCTTTCAGCATGGCGGAATCAAGACCGGTACTGCCCGCTGCGTTCTGTGCATCTTCCGCAACGAATGCCTCTGAGAGCTTGCCCACGGTCTCCTCAACGCTGATTCCGTTCAGCATGAGCACTTCCTCAAGATTCTCAAGGAATGCGACCGCATCCTCCTCGGTTTCCAGAGCGTCAAGTTCCTTCTTTAACTGCTCTTTCTGTTCCGCGGGGATATCAAGCCCGTCAATTACTTTTCCGGCCTCAGCACGGGGATCGGCTTTTTTTTCCGTTCGTCCGGCTGAGGCCTTGTCAGAGACGGCCTCTGTTCCGGTTCCGCCCAGCCTGCTTTTGAGAAAGTCGTCAAAAGAGCTTTTAGGAGCCTGAGAACCGCTCTGTGCGGAGATGGCGGTGCCGAATGAGGGGATTCTTCCCGTACCCGGCGTGATGAATGACATCAAATCCATTGACACACCTCCGCAGTGTGTATAGAAAAGTCCGTGCCAAATTGTCTCTGAGTCTCTTCAGATCGGGGTTCAGGATAAAAAATTCCGTGAAAATCAATGGTTTGATTGTGATCAGGCTAAAGTTTTCCGATGAGCTGACGATATACGATCAGGAAGTTTATTCCTGATCAGGCAGTAAAAATTTGCCATCCATGGCAATTTTTACTTCAAAGAAGCACCCTGCTCCCCCCTTTCAAGAAAATCAGCAATAATTTCTGCGCCTTTCTGAGAAGGGTTGAGTCCGTGAAAAAGCCTGCCGACCTTTTCTACTTCCTCTTTTACAGAATCATACGAAGCAAAAACTTTTTCTGTGTAGTCAAGGAGCTTGAAGACATTTGCATCGTCCTGCACTGCTTCGGGAACTATGGCTTTTCCCGCCACAAGATTGGGCAGGCCGATAAACTTTATTTTCAGCAGAAGCCGCCCTATAAACGCGGTAAGTCCGCCTACTTTGTAAAGAATAACCATAGGGGTTCCGCTCACGGCGGTTTCAAGGCTGGCAGTGCCGGAGCATACCCAGACAAGATCCGTATGCTTCATTATATCCGCTGTGAGGGCGGCGACCCTGTAGTCCCGTCTTTTCATAACAGAGGCGAGCAGTTCCCCGCTCACCGACTCTGCCTTGGATATAATGAACTGGTATTTGTCTTTAAGGCTGTCTGCGGCGGCAAGCATAACGGGCAGAAGGGTTTCCACCTCTTTCCGCCTGCTTCCGGGGAGTATTCCTATTGTTTTTTTATCAGGATCAAGCCCCGCCGCACGGAAGAAAGACTCCCTGTCCGCATATCTGCACTCAAGGTGATCCACAACAGGATTGCCTATGAAGCGGGCGTTTATCCCCTCTTTTCTGAAGATTTCCTCCTCAAAAGGGAGGATGCAGAGGAGAAGATCCACACATTTTCTTATTGTTTTTACTCTTTTGTAATTCCATGCCCAGACCTGCGGGGCGATGAAATAGATAACCGGAATGCCTGAGCCCTCAAGCTTTTTTGCGAACCGCAGATTAAAACCCGGATAATCCACAAGAATAACCGCATCCGGCTTGATTTCGCTTATTTTTTCCAGAAGAACGTCACGGACTTTGAAAAAGAAGGGGAGTTTTTTAAGAATGCCGTCCAGACCGATCACACTCAGGTCATTTATATCGTAATACTGTTCCTGCCCTAGGGCGCGGAGGCGGGCTCCGCCGGTTCCGAACGCTTTTATATCGTAATAGGCGGAAAGTTCTCTGATCAGGTTGGCAGCATGAGTATCGCCGGACTGCTCCCCGGCGATGATAAAGATCTTTTTACTTTTCAACATAGGGCGTCAGAAAAACCAGAAGCTCTTTTCTTGTGGTTCTTTTCTGAGTCCCCTTAAAAAGATGTCCGAGTATGGGCAACTTGCTGAGTCCCGGCACTCCCTGAACATAGTTAATCTCCTCGTCCTCGTACAGACCGCCTATTACCGTTGTCTCACCGTTGGCAAGGAGAACCTTTGTCTCCGCCTTTTTCTCGTCTGCGGTGGCGGTTGTGGCTGTTATTTCGCCGAGTGTACTTTTTTCCACAAGAATATCAAGGAAAACCATGTCATTTGAGGTTATGTGGGGCTTAACGGTAAGAATGATCCCCGTGTCGATCTCTTCGGTATTGGTATCATCACCGGAAGGAACGATCAGAGCCTTGCTGCCGCTTTTTATAGTTGCCTCCATATTGTCCAGAGTGGTCACCCTGGGGCTGGAGATTGTTTTCGCCTTGTTCTGGCTTTCAAGGGCGCTTAACGCGAGGTCAAGCCCGAATGTGCCTGTTCTGTTCATCATGCCGAGGGCGAACGTGCCCACGGACTCAGCGGCGGGAATGTTCACCATATATCCGCTGGAATCCCCGCCCACGTTGACAGTGTTGGGGAAGTGAACCTTGGTTGTGTCTCTGACAGTGGCTCCCCACTGAACACCGAAATTAAGGCTGTTGATGTCGGAGACTTCAACAATCCTCGCCTCTATGGTTACCTGAGGCGTGCGTTTGTCCACGGTTTTCATGAGGCGTCTGACTTCGGTTATAACATCCGCAGTGTCCCTTACGACAAAGCTGTTTGTTCTGGCCTCCACCTCAACGCTGCCCCTCTTGGAGAGAACTGATTTCACTATGCCGGAAAGTGAAGCGGCATCGGAGAAGTTAACCGGAACTATCTCTGTTTTCAGGGGAGCAAGCTCTTTCGCCTGCTCGGCGGCGCGCATTTTTGCCGCTTCCGAGTTCTGTCTCTCCTCGTATTTCTGGGTTGAGGTTATCCAGACTATGCCGTTCTCCTCTATTCTGGTCAGGTTTCTGTCACGGAGAATAAGTTTGAGTGCGGTTTCATAGTCAACCTCTTTGAGATAAAGCGTAACCTTTCCCGCAACCTCTTCACCGAATATAACGTTCTTTGCCCTGCCGAAATAAATGAGGCGTATCGCCTCACGGAGATCCATGTCCTTCATGTTGAGGGTCACGAGGTCTTCCTTCTTCGGAGCTTTGTCCCCTTCGGCGGAAGATGCCGAGGCAGGCTCGGAGAGCTCCATGTCAGCCCTTGCGAACTCCTCAAAGCTGGCGCTTACAAGTATTCCGTCCTGAGTTTCATCCACTCTGGCGTATATATCCTTTTCAGGGGTGAAGACTATGACCGGCTTGCCGTCTATCTTCAGAATTTCCACATTTTTAAAGGGAAGTCCCGCAAAGCTGAACCTGTTCTGCACGGTGCCGAGCATCTTCACATCCTGATCAAATTCAAGATGAAGGGCGTTGTTCACCACTTTTTTAGTGTAGCTTACCCTGCCTATGAAGCGGACTATTATGCTCTGAACATTTTTGTAGTGCAGGGCGTCAACCGCCGCTATGTATCTGCTGTCCGCGGGGACTGCGTCCATCTCGCTGGAGACTGTGAGCCTGTCGCCGTCCTGTCCGGCGAAAAGAGGCATCCGCGAGGTCACCTTCATAAGGAACCGCACCTTCTTGGGCGGGTAATACTCGCCGACTTTCACATCGGAAACCATCCCCTGCGCGGAGTATCTCTTTTTGTTAAGCGAGCTTGTGACATCAAAAAGATCCACATACATGGTGCTGTCATCAAGGTAGCCGTAGTCATATCTTGCTATGCCGTCCAGCCCGAACTCAAGCTTCAGCATGGAACTGTCCGAAAGGTTGCGGAAACTGCGGACGCTTGATGCCAGCCCCGCTTTTTCAGGAGCGACAGCCCCCACATCCATTCCGTATTTCTCAAGAGCCGCAGTGCTTCCCTTAAACACACGGAAGGTGAGGCTCAGCATCGTTTTATCCTGAGAGTAGTCGTAATCCACATTTTCAGTGAGGAGAATCTCTATCTGGCTTGCGTCTTTTCCGGGCAGGAAAGCAAGCCCTTCAACCACTTCATCGGAGAAGTTGTACTTGAGCACCTCATCGTTCATAACCGTGGAAGGAGCAAAAACCACAAGCTTATAGGGGCTTTTCGAGTAAAGCACCCTGAACTGCGTTTCCTCCGCGGAACGCAGGCTCAGCGCGTATTCCCCGTCCCCAAGATCGACTATCCTGATTCCGGAAAGCAGGTTGCCCTTAACAGAGGCTTCCTCCACAGGCTGTTTCCCTGCGCAGGACAGCACTGCAAAAAGCGTCAGTATCAAAACTAGTATTCTGTATCTGCTCATGAGGTCTTCTCCTTTGAGGAATCGTCTTTAAGATGGTCGAGTTTTATATCTTTTATCTCGGTTTTTATGTTGCCGAATATGTCTTTGCTGTTGTCCCGCACTTTTATGTAGTCCTGCCCGATAAATATTATCGTGCTGCGGTTGGCGCTGAATATGTCCCCTGCTTTCAGGTAGAAGCTGGCGTCAGCCACCGCGAGAACGGCTATGTTGCCTATCTCTCCCGTCAGGATGCCAACAAGCTTAAACTCGTCAAAGGCGGGAACAAGAATCGGGTTGAGGGTTTCAGCTTCTTCTTCCTGCGCCTGCCTGTACTCGTCAACAACGCTTATGAACGGATCCTTGACAAAGGTGTATGAAGGGGGCACATACTCTGTGCTGAAAAGCTCGATAAGTTCGGCTTTCTGTTTCTCAAGCTTCTCAAAGTTAACCTCAATGGGCTTGACCGACTTTTCCTCCGCCCTTTCTTTCATGAGGGCTTCACGGTCAATCTCAGTGCATCCGAAAAGAAGGAGAACTGAAAGAACTGATAACGCTTTTATCATTTATCGCCCCCTTTCTTCGCTTTGGAGGCCGCTTTCTTGGATTTTGCCGCAGGTTCCGCGGAACCGGAGCTGAATTTATATGAATTGAGGCTCGCGGACACATCCAGAACCTTTTCGCCGGTTTTGGACTTGAGCACGTTTATCTGCATGTTCTGAAGATTGATAATCTTGTTCAGGTAGTTGATGTCATAGAGGTATCTGACAAAGTTCTGGTACTGTGTCTCCATCTTGACATTGAAGTTTACGCTAGAGTGAAAGCCGTCTATCTTTTTCTCGCCTCCGGGCTGAAAAAGGGTGACCTTGACGCCGTCTTTCTCGGCCAGTCCCACAGCTTCGTCATAAAGCAGATAGTAGCCTTTTTCATCGGGAAGAACCTTGAGAACAATCTGAAACTGCTCTTCCATCATCTCAAGCTGTTTCTTGAAGTCGTCATATGCCAGAGCATAGGGCTTCACGTCATTTATCTTATACACGAGGTCGTCATATTCCTTTTCAAGCTGTTCCATCTTCTCCTGAAGAGGCATAAGAAACAGATAGTAATATCCGCCGATGATCACGGCGATGAGCGCTATCTCAATCAGAAGCCTGAAGCGGAAGGGAATGGCGGCAAATTTTTTAAGCATCAGTCCAACCTCACGCCGGCGGTAATTACAAAATTGTTTATCTCAACGGTTTCCTCGTCTTTCTTGTCCGCTTTTTCAAGGTCGATTGTGGAGAACATCTTGGTTTCGTACAGCTTCATAACAAAGCTGTTAACCGATGAAACCCGCAGGGAGGAGCAGCTGAGCACGATTTTGTTCCCCTCGAATTTGATGCTGCTTGTCCAGACATCATCCGGCATGGAGTGCTCTATGTTGGTCAGTATTTTGTAATAGCCTTTCTGCCCTTCTTTAAGCTTGCGGACTATCTCTATTTTTTTCTGGATTTCATCCATCTGGGTGCGGAACCGCTCCACTTCCTGCTTAACGCTCTGAAGCTTCCTGAACTCCCTCTGTTTTATGTTAACCTGTTCCTCAAGATACGCAATTTTCGCGTTCACAGTCATGTTGAACAGCATGATCCCTGCGAAAACCGCAACAACCGCCAGAACAAAAGCGCTCAGCTCGATCTGTATCGGTTTGATTTTCTTTTTGCGCTTCCTGCCCAGCAGGTTAACCCTTATCATTTTTCCCCCGCGCTCCTGAGAGCAAAACCCGCAGCAACCGCAAAAGCATGGAACCTGTCCTCTATCAGCTTTTTATCCGCCGATCCCGCTATTTCCATTCTGGCAAAAGGATCAAACACCGAGACATCAGCCTCCACCGCTTTCTCTATTCTTTCCCGCAGGCCGGGCAGAACAGCCGCCCCGCCGCAGATGAAGCAGCGCGCGGGCTTTGACTGGTTTGCGGTGTCGAACATCTCTATAGAGTTTTTGATCTCCATTGCTATCTGGGAGTTAAAACTGTCCACCGTGGCTTTCAGGTTTTCGTCTGATTCAATGGCAGAGGTGTTTTTCATCAGCCTCTCCGCCTCGCTGAAGGGGATCGAGAGCGACTGGCTTACCATCTCGCAGAGATTTTTGCCGCCCTTGAGAACCTCTCTGGAAAACTCATAGTTTCCGTTTCGGGTTATTATGATAAGCGTGGTGGAGTGGCCGATGTTAACCAGAACCGCCGCCTCGTCATCCACCTCGTAGTTGGCGATGAAGGCGTTCATCATGGCGAAAACCTCAAGATCCACAACAAGGGGTCTGAGCTTTGCCGCTTCCAGCACGGACTTGAAGTCAACGATAAGATCCTTCCTCGCAACAGCGAGAACAAGATCGGTCTCACCTTTGGCTTCGTCCACCTCTACTGTCTCGTAATCTATGCTGACATCCTCGATATCCATCTGGATATACTGCTCCGCCTCCCACATGAAGGTTTCACGCAGTTCATCCTGATCCGTAATGGGAACAGAGAGTCTTTTGGCGATCACCGCGCTCCCCTTGAGGCCTGCGGCGACGTTTTTTGAAGAGAATTTTCCGGATTTGTAGGCCTCGGAAACGGTTCCGGCGACCTCGCCGTAGTCCATTATCGCGCCTTCGACTATAACATCGGGGGTAAGAGCAACCTCAACGGCGCTTTTAACCACATATCCTTTTTTCTTAGGTTTAAGCTCAACTATCTTCACTGAGCTGCTGCCTATATCCACACCGATAAGCTGCTGTTTTCCGCCCAACATCTATACTCCCCGATAAAGCTCGGTAAAGAAACAGGTTCTCTCTCCGGTGTGGCAGGCGGCGCCGGTCTGGTTTACTGTGTAAAGCAGAGTATCCCCGTCGCAGTCAAGCTTCACCGAAACAACCTTCTGGAGGTTTCCCGAAGTTCCGCCTTTTTTCCAGAGCTCGTTCCTGCTTCTGGAAAAGTAGTGCGCGTAACCTGTTTCCTTTGTAAGCTCAAGCGCTTCTTTATTAGCATAAGCAAGCATAAGCACTTCTTTTGTCTCCTCATCCTGCACAACAACAGGGAGAAGACCGGCCTGCTTTCCCCAATCTATTTCAATCATATCACTATCCTGAGTCAAATTTCGGCAGATTATTCTAATTCTTTAAAAGAAAGTTCTCTGTGAGAACCTTCATGACGTCCTGTTCTTCCTGCTCTGTAACAACCAGTCCGCGCATTTTCATGCCGTGGAGAACCCTTTTCCAGTCCTCCTCGGTGCGTTTTTCCTGATATACAACAGAGGCTTTGTGGCATTTGCCGCATTTCTGCTCAATTATGGGAAAAGTCTTCCCGCTCTCTGAACAGCCGAAAATTATTATGCTAACAAATACGGGGAAGAAGCTCGCCCGCAGGCATATCCACAACACGTCTGCCGCCGACCGCCGTTTCAAGTATAACACGCCCCTCTCCATTTACAGAACCAATAACGCAGGCGTTCCTGCCTTCTTCAAAACTTTTCAGCCTCTCAACAACATGAGAAGCATCCGAGGCTGATACAAGTATAACAGCTAATCCTTCATTCGCAACAGACAGAGGGTCAAATCCCAGAATTTCACACAAATTCCCCACATCCTGCCTCAGCGGGAGATCGTTTTCACGAATGAGAAAACCCTTCCCCGCGCCTTCGGCTATTTCGTTCAGAACAGCCGCCGCTCCGCCCCTTGTGGCATCCCGGCAGAAATGAACATCATATTCATGAAGAGCTTCCAGCATCCTGTTCAGGGGTGCGCAGTCGGACTCGATATTCCCCTCAAAACCAAGCTCCCCTCTGGCAAGAAGCACGCTCATTCCGTGGCGGGCTAGATCCGAGGTAAGGATAACCGCATCGCCGTCTTTTATATTTTCAAAGGCTGTCCAGTCCCTGACAACCCTGCCGATTCCGGCTGTGTTAATGAAAAGCCCGTCCGCGGCGCCTTTTTCGACAACCTTTGTATCACCGCAGACAATTCTGACTCCGGCTTTTTTTGCGGTTTCGGCTATGGAATCCACAATTTTTTCCAGCTTCTCAGCCTCATATCCTTCAGGAATAACAACCCCGAGGGAGAGATACTCCGCCTTGGCTCCGCTCACCGCCAGGTCGTTCACTGTGCCGCATACGGCAAGCTTGCCTATGTTCCCTCCGGGGAAAAACTCAGGGCGAACCACGAAGCCGTCGGTTGTGAATGCTGTTGTGCCTTCTGTCCGGACATGAGCCGCATCGGGCATTTTTTCCGATGCCTCATTCCCGAGACGGGAGATGAAAAGCTCTTTTATAAATTTATTGGTGGCGCTTCCGCCCCCGCCTTCGGCCAATCCTATTTTTTTCATTTCTGTTTCCTGCCTTTTATTTGTGTTCAGAAGATTATTAGTTTTTGTTCTGTTTTGCAACTTTCTTGATACAAAAACAGATTCCTATGGTAGGCTTCATATAAATGAAACCGATAACCGATACTTACCAAAACAATTTCAAAACCGCCGCCGATGATGTTTCCGGCTGCGGCCACGCCGTGAAATTCATTGCGGACGCCGTGCCGGAGCCTGTGATCATCCTTAATCACGAACGCAGACTTGTCGCTTTCAATTCCTCAGCGGCTTCCGTTCTGGGGAACGCAGATGAGCTGGTTGGGAAGCTGCCCGGAGAGGTTCTGGGCTGCTCGCACGCAGTGACATCCCATGATCAGTGCGGAACAATGGAGTTCTGCAAGCACTGCGGAGCAAACAGCGCCCTGAAGGAAAGTCTCAGCGAAGTCAAAACTGCAAAGGAATGCAGCATACTCAAAACAGACGGCGAAGTCATGGATCTTCAGGTCACCTCCACACCGATGAAAAAAGACGGGCTTCTGTACCTGTTCGTGTACATAAAAGATCTGAGCGACTCAAAAAGAAAGGCTATACTGGAGAGGCTGTTTTTTCATGACATCATGAATATGCTCTCCGGCATCAGCACTGTCTCCGATATTTTGGAAACAACGGACAGCCATGAGGAAATAAAGGAACTCGCATCTATAATGCGCATGACATCCGTGAGCCTCACGGACGAAATACGCTCCCACAAGCTTATCTTCGAAGCGGAAAGCGGAGGGCTGAGCATTAGACCGGAAAAAGTCTCCACCGCCGAAATACTTTCAGAGCTTCAGACCCTCTATTCCGCAGGAACTGTGTGTATTGACAAAAGCATCGTCATTGACCCCGCCGGAAAAGATATTCACTTCACAACGGATAAAACAATACTCAAGCGGGTTCTGGGCAATCTTCTGAAAAACGCCCTTGAAGCTGTTCCCCCCGGAGGAAGCGTGAAGGCCGGTTCTTATCCCTCGGAAAACGGCGTGGAGTTCAGGGTTTACAACAAAGGATTCATACCGAGAGATATTCAGGCACGCCTGTTCCACAGAAACGTGAGCACAAAGGGAGCCGGCAGAGGACTGGGAACCCACAGCGTCAAGCTCCTGAGCGAGAAGTATCTGAAGGGGCACGTGGGCTTTTCATCATCCGAAACTCTCGGAACCGTATTCCGTGTTGTTTATCCGCATGAGATCAAATAAAATATATCAGCGGCATTTCCGGTTCATATTTTTCTCCGGCCGCCGATACAGATAAAGAATTAAACTCCCTGCGAGGTTGTATTTATGCGTCATTTAAAATTTTTCCTGCTCATTCTTTCAGTTTTCATAGCAGTGTCCTGCGGCTCCGGCGGCGAGCCAACAGCAAAAACGGACTTCACTGACGGAAGCGTAAGGGCAGTCGCAAGCTTCAGCGAAGACGGCATCTCCCACACGCTAGGCACCTTTGAAGATGACGGCGACGGAATACAGGTCACTGCGGCGGAGCTGAACCAGAATGAACCGGAAGTAATCTACCTCGCGGGGCAGAACCTCTGGCTGACAGTCTGGGAGGATGAAAGAAACGCCGCAACAATGGGAACGGATATTTACGGCCGTCTCATAAATGCCGACGGCACCCCCTGCGGGAACGAATTCATAATAGCTGCCACGTCCGACTATCAGTCACTGCCCAGAGTGGCCTATAAATCCTCAAACGACACTGCGGTTATAACATGGCAGGATTCACGCGGAAACGCCGCAGGCGGATATGTTTACTTCAAAACACTCACCATAAACAATGCCGCCACCTGCGCCTACACCCTCGGAGCCGAGAAGTATTTCGGCTTTGATCCTGCAAACAACCAGAACGGCGTTGACATCGGAACAGACGGACTTACTACAAGGGAAAAGCCCGTAGTAAGATACAACTCCCAGAACGATACATTTTACTTCGTCTGGATTGAAAAAAGAGCACTCAAACACACTATAAGACATCAGTGCCTTAATACTCCCGCCGCAACCTACACTCAGGATCTTGCAGACGG
>JBFWJG010000008.1:0-58351 GCA_050253335.1 Deferribacterales bacterium
GTTTTTATATTCTGCTTCGAGGCAGTTCATCTTTTTTTTCATGACTTCCGGAAAAGAGCCGCGCTGAAGTTTCTGGAAGGTGAGTATCCATATATACTGCTTGAGCCTGCCCCGTTCCTCCAGCCTGCGTTCGGTTTCAAAATCCCTGAGGGCAAACTCATTGAGGTCAAAATTAAGCTCACCTTTGGTAATCTGCATCAGCGAGACGCAGTGCTTGCCCTCCTTACGGACATCCAGAACGTCAAGATCCCGCTGAGAGTAGCGCATCTGGTTGTGCATATCCGAGAGGGGGATCATCTCCGGATCGGAAAGGGAGACTATTCTGGGATAATCCCCCTCCACACGGTTCACGGCTCTGGTTCCCAGCCCCATGACTATACGGAGCATCCCTGCTTCCGGGTCTATATTCCTGTTCCAGACATAAGTGTTGTAGGAAAGACCGACCCCCGCCGCATGAGGATAGTAGTAATGATCCTGATAGCTGCCGGAAACCCTCTGCACAAGGAGCGACATCTGCTCATCCGCTTCCTCCAGACCTCTGTTGCGTCTGTATTCCAGAGCGTCCCTGCTCATGGCGCTGGCGTAAACCAGCTTCATACAGCGGAAGAAATCCTCATATCTTTCCTCCGGCGAGCCCATGACGGAGCAGAAAAAGCTTTCGTATTTTCCGGCGAATGCGTTTCCGTATCCGTCCTCAAGGAGGCTGCTTGAGCGTATGACTATGGGATACTGACCGAAATAGTCCAGCATCTCCCTTATCTTTGATTTGATTTCCGGAGGCAGTTTCCCTTCGGGAAAGAGCTTTTCGAGCTTTCTGCCCGCCCGGAAATAGCCCTCAGGCGTTTTCTGCTCCATGAACAGATCCCACCAGCCGTTGTGCACTATGAAGGAGTGGAACACATCGGAGCCTATATAGAATGAATCATGGGGCTCCATATATTTTTCAAAGGGCTTGCCCCGTTTGTTTTCGATAATTTTTCTGGCAAGGAGAAACCCCGCCGCTTTTCCGCCTATGAAACCTGTTCCTATCATTCGGCTTTTTATCTCCAGCATGTCCGCAAGGGTGAAGTGGCGGTTTATGAGATAAATTATGCGCTGATCCCTTCCCATAAGCATACTGACCAGCTTTTCTTTCATGGCGTTTTTTTCTGTTTTCTTGTCAGTGCCCAGCAGAGACTCGGCTTTTATGAATTCCCTGTCCCATGCGTCCACGGAGCGTCTTATTCCTGCTCCGGGGGCTGTGCACAGGGTGCGGAAAAGGCTTGTCGCCTCAAGGCTGTTTTTTACGGGGGTGAAAATTTCAGCGCTGTCAAATCTGTGAGGGAGAAACATGGTCGGGCTTGAACGCTCAAAGACCTTCTGCGGATGCGCGTAAAGGTTGGTTCCGTCACTGTATGCCTCTATCATAACCTGAGTGGTTTCCCTGATGCGGTTGATGGTTTCGAATGAATGATGGTTTTTGTAAACCGCGAAGAAGGCGACAGTGTCCAGCTTATAAAGAAACGGGCAGATTATGCGGAAGAAATTAGCAACGGAGTTGTCCGATGCCCATGAAGAGAGGAGATACGACAGGCAGTCAAAAATATAGAAAACACGTTTGCCCTTTGATTTCACAATCCGGTAGGCGTGTTCGGCAAACTGTCCGAAGCCTGTGTCCGCCTCAAGGCTGAAAACCTCGGCTTCATTATCGTCAATAAGCGGGGGATGATCTGCAAAACGGATGTAGCAGAGCTTTCTGCCGTCTGCGAGTGCCTGACGGGCAAACGGGCGCACAAATGCCGCGTATTCCGCGAATGACGGAACATTCCACACAACATTGTCCCCGATGCGGAGACTGTCTATAACGGAGTCCAGGCCGCTGAGGCCGGTTTTAACCTTTTCCTGCTTAGCGTTCATCCGCTTCCTTAAAAAGTTTCGGGGAAGCCTGCTTAGGACTTCCCCGAAGAATTCTTTGTTATATGATTCCCATGGCGAGCATTGCGTTTGCGACTTTTTTGAAGCCCGCAATGTTTGCCCCTGTCACATAGTTTCCGGGTGAGCCGTATTCGTCTGCGGCTGTCATAACATCCTGATGGATATTCTTCATTATATTACGCAGACGCTCTTCCGTATACTCAAAATTCCATGAATCACGGCTAGCGTTCTGCTGCATTTCAAGGGCGGATGTTGCAACACCGCCTGCGTTTGCCGCTTTTCCGGGACCGTAGAGGATGCCCGCATCGATGAATACTTTGACGCCTTCGGGAGTGGTGGGCATGTTCGCGCCTTCACCAACAGCGAGAAGACCGTTTTTCACCAGTATCTGCGCATCCTTTCCGTTGAGCTCGTTCTGAGTGGCGGAAGGCATTGCAACCTGGCAGGGTATCTCCCATATGTTGCCTTTCTCACGGTAAACCGCGTCTTTGTGATATGTGCAGTAGTCTTTGATTCTTCTTCTTTCAACTTCTTTAAGCTGCTGAACAAGTTCAAGATCCACGCCTTTTTCATGGTAAATCACGCCGCCGGAATCAGAAAGAGCAACCACCTTTCCGCCGAGTTCGTGTATTTTTTCAACTGTATATATGGCAACATTGCCTGAGCCGGAAACGACGCAGGTTTTGCCTTCGAAGCTTTCTTTTCTGGTTTTCAGCATTTCGTCCACAAAGAAGACAGCGCCGTAGCCTGTTGCTTCCGTGCGCACCTTTGAGCCGCCGTAACAGAGCCCTTTTCCGGTGAGAACGCCTGATTCATAGCGGTTGGTGAGCCTTTTGTACTGGCCGAAGAGATAGCCTATCTCACGTCCGCCGACGCCTATATCCCCTGCGGGAACGTCAGTGTATTCGCCGATGTGGCGGTGAAGCTCAGTCATGAAGCTCTGGCAGAAGCGCATTATTTCGTGGTCAGACTTGCCTTTGGGGTCGAAGTCTGAGCCGCCTTTGCCGCCGCCGATGGGCAGGCCCGTGAGGGCGTTTTTGAATATCTGCTCAAAGCCGAGGAACTTGATGATTCCGAGGTAGACAGATTCGTGGAACCTGAGACCGCCTTTGTAGGGTCCGAGGGCGCTGTTGAACTGAACACGGAAGCCGCGGTTGATCTGCACTTCGTTTTTGTCGTCAACCCACGGAACGCGGAAGATAATCTGGCGTTCGGGCTCGCATATTCTTTCGATGATTTTCTGCTCTGCGTATTCGGGGTGCTTCACAAGTACAGGTCCCAGTGTGTCCAGAACCTCTTTCACAGCCTGATGAAACTCTGACTCTCCGGGGTTTCTCGCAATAACCTGCTTGTAGATGGACTCAATTTTCTCATGCATTATTCTGGTCATTCAAATACTCCTGTAGCCGTTACATTTGTTTTTAGGAAAACAATCAATAAATTTCCTGAATGATTTATTATACATAAAATTACGGAAATTGTAAGAAATATTGCAAAAAATAATTATTCATTATTATTAATATTTTATATAAATATCCTTAAAATAGTGCTGAAATGCGCTATTATAATATAAGGTCACTGCGGATTATAAAGATATAAAGTAATGATTATTCGCTCTGTGCCTTATATAGTAATAAAATACTTTGGTGTTTATTTTCGGCCCCTTACGTTATATTCTGTATTCCATGAAATTTTACAGCCTTCACAAAAAAGTTCTTATAGCCTTTCTGGCGCTGTCTCTGCTCCCTTTGGCGGTTCTCGGTTTTTATGCCGCCAGAAACCTCAGCTCGGTTGAGCAGTATCTGCGTAAAAGTGCCTCTTCCGCTCTGGAAGCGCAGGCTACCCGCTCCCTTGTTCTCAGCGCCCAGACAGTGGCGGACACTGTATCCATATTCCTTCGGAGCATAGAGAACGACCTCAACAGCTTTGTTCTGCTTGAACCTCAGGAGAGCGAGTACAGGGATTTTTATGACAGGCACAGGGGAACAGTTCGCTTCTGGGACAACGGCAGCGAGAAATTTCATGATGTGCCGCTTTACAGCGAGCTGGCTTTCATCAGGCCGGACGGAACAGAGCAGATCAGGCTTGTTGACGGCTTCCCTGTGAAGGAACTGCGCAATGTCTCGGTTCCGGCGAATACCACATATAAAACCGAAGACTATTTCATCCGCACTCTTGAACTTCCGGACGGCGAGGTTTACGTTTCGAGGGTAAGCGGCTGGTTTATCCATAAAAAAGAAGTCGAAAAAAAAGGGAGCGATACCCAGTATGACGGTGTTGTCCGTTTTGCCAGAGCAGTTTACGACAAAGACGGCAGTCTGAAAGGTGTGGCTGTTATTTCCCTTGATCATATGCACCTGATGGAATTCACCCGCCACATCTCCCCGGACGGAAAGGACAGCAGCAAAAAGGCGTCATATGAAAGCGCCGACTATTCTTTCATGTTTGATGACGAGGGATGGATAATAACCCACCCCAAGCAGTGGGACATAAGAGGCCACAACTCCGACGGAACACTCTCCGGCACAAGGGGTGAATACAGCGCGGCGAGGCTTCAGGAAGGGGACATCCCCTTTAATCTGTTTAAGACCGGATTCATACATGAAAACTATCCCGCCGCGGCTTCGGATGTTCTCGGAGGCGGCAGGGGAGTTGTGGATGTAACCAACGTGGGCGGCTCAAGGAAGATTATGGCATATGCTCCCATACGCTATTCCTCAGGGGTTTACGCGGAGCACGGAGTGTTCGGCGGAGTGACGATAGGCGCTGAGATAAGCCGTTTTCACATGCCCGCTGTGCGGATTTCTGATGTTATAAGGGGCGAGCTTGATAAGTTTATCAGCAGCATGGCTATATTTGTAACCATTATGGCGGTGGCGGTGCTTGCGGTTGCCTACAGGCTTTCATGGAGCATAACCAACCCCATCGAGCGTCTTAACCTCGCCATTAAAAGCGTAACCAGAGACGGCGCAGCGCCGAATGTGGATGTTTCCGGCGGGGATGAGGTGGCTCAGCTCACAAGATCGTTCAATGACATGGCGCGCGAGCTTGAAAACAGGCGGGTGAGCCTCATGGAGTCCATGCAGAAGCTTGAGGCTTCCAGAGAGGCGGTTATAAGGGAACAGAATTTCAAAACCACAGTATTTGAGAATATAGAAACGGGCATCCTCACCCTTGATAAGGACAACCGCATAACATTCATAAATAAACCCGCTATGACAATCCTCCGTCTGCCGAAATCAGCAGAGGGCGGTTTTCTGGATGAGGCTCTGGCTCACAAGTCGGAGGTTATAAACGTCATAAGGGAGTTTCAGTCTGAAGGGCGCACAAAGCGCTGGAGCCGATATATTGACTCCGAAGACGGCGGGCGCAACATGCACCTGAGGATCGCGGGGCTGCCCATGGTGATGGAACATGCGGACGGCAATATCATCACGGTGGAGGATCTCACGGAAAGGGTGGGACTGCGCAGACAGATGGCCAGAATGGACAGGTTCGCCTCAATGGGGAGACTCTCCGCCGGACTAGCCCATGAGATACGCAACCCGCTCACCGGAATAAGCCTCATGCTGGATGACCTGCACGACAGACTCCTGAAAAACGATGCGGACAGACAGCTTATTCAGCGTTCCCTGAAGGAGATAGAACGCCTTGAGGGGCTTGTGGACGGTCTGCTTAACTTCGCTTCCGCAGTTCCCCCCAAGCTGCGCACTGCCAATATCGCCGATATTCTTTCGGACACGCTCTTTTTTGTGAAAAAGCAGTGCGAGAGGCAGAAAATTATCCTTGAGACAGACGTGGAAGCTGATCTGCCCATGCTGAATCTTGATCCGGATAAGATAAAGCAGGCGTTTCTGAACCTGCTCACAAACGCTCTTGACGCCATGAAAAACGGAGGAAGCCTCCGTATCGCAGTGAAAAGGGCGGAAGGCGGCATCGAGCTTATTTTCAGTGATACCGGAGTGGGGATAAGCCCTGAGGATCTGCCGAACATTTTCGAGCCTTTCTACACCACAAAGGCAGAGGGCACAGGGCTGGGGCTTGCCATAACCCACAACATAGTTTCCGAGCACGGCGGAAAAATCGAGGCTGAAAGCAGGCACGGAGCAGGAAGCAGGTTCATACTGTTTTTCCCTTTTGAGGGGAATCCCGGGTAAAATATTATATATAGCGTTATTTCCCGCCCTGCTGTATATATCTCATTTTACGGCTTTTCAGGCGGGAGAGGCATAATAACATGGAAAAAATACTGATTGTGGATGATGAGGTTTTCATCTGCGAAAACCTGCAGAGAGTTCTCAGTGCGGACGGGTACAAGGTTTTTATTACCCACAGCGGAGAGGACGCTCTGGATATAGTTGTGGAAGAGGAGATCGACCTTGTTCTTCTGGATCTCAATCTGGGCTCCACCAGCGGGCTTGATGTCCTTAAAACCCTCAAAGAGATAGACCCTGAACTTCTTGTAATCATTATAACCGGATACGGAACAGTGGAAAGCGCCGTGGAATCACTGAAAATGGGCGCTTATGACTATATAAAGAAACCTTTCAAAGCGGACGCCATACACCTTATTGTCCGACTCGCGCTGGAAACACAGGAACTGAGAAGAGAGGTGCGCCACCTCAGGAGAGGGAGCGGGGCTTTGTCCGCCTCTATGCAGATTATAGGCTCCAGCGAGGAGATGAAGCGTATCTACTCCCAGATTCAGGAAGTGGCGAAGCATGAGACGGCAACGGTTCTCATCACAGGTGAATCGGGCACCGGCAAGGAGCTTGTGGCGAAGGCCATTCATAATCTTTCCCCCAGAAGCACAAAACCCTTTGTGGAGATAAACTGCGGTTCTCTTCCTTACAACCTGCTTGAATCAGAGCTTTTCGGCTACGAGAAGGGAGCCTTCACCGATGCGAAAACCCGCAAGATAGGCCTTCTGGAAGAGGCTTCCGGAGGCACGCTTTTTCTGGACGAAATAGGCGAAATGGATATGAGCCTTCAGGTGAAGCTTCTGCGTGTTATAGAGGACAGAAAATTCCGCAGACTGGGAAACACCAGAAACATAGATATAGACGTGCGGATAATCGCCGCCACAAACAGAGATCTTAAAAAAGCAATCGATGAAAAACAGTTCAGGGAAGACCTCTACTACAGGCTGAATGTTTTCCCCATACGCCTCCCCGCCCTCAGGGAGCGCAGGGAGGATATCCCAAACCTGCTGGATTTCTTCATAAAAAAATTCAGCACGGATTTTAAGAAGAAGGTCAAGGATATAGCCCGTCCGGCGCTCAATCTTTTCATGGAGTACCCCTGGCCGGGAAATGTGCGGGAGCTGAAGAACGTTGTGGAGCGCATCTGCATCATGACCGATGCGGAGGTTATCACGGAGGATGTTCTCCCGCAGGAGATCAGGGGCAGCAAAGTCAGAAAAGAGACGCCCGCGGGTATTGAAGTTCCCGCAGAGGGGCTGGTGCTTGAGGATGCTGTTTCCCGCTATGAGGAAGGGATTATAAGAAAAGCTCTCATGATGACGGACGGCAACGTGGCGCAGGCCTCAAAACTGCTCGGCACTGCCCGCGGAACACTGCGTTATAAACTGGATAAATATAAAATAGAGCATAATGACCATTAAATAGGTATTTTCATGTAATTTTCTTGCGCTTCCGTACAGACAAGCACGCAGATTTTACAACAACAGGCTTTATTTGTTCTATTGTTTTAAAAAGGCGGAAATTTGCCACGGGGGATGAAAAAAACCGATTTTCCTGTACATATATATATTTATGATAGCTGCCGCAAAATCCTGTGGCAGTTTTCCGCCTTTAATCCCGTCTTTAATATGTCCGTATTCTATAACAAAATTATAACCCGAAGCAGGTTTGAAATTTATTAATCCCAGTAATCAAAGGGGTTTTAGCGGGCGTTCATATTATCTGCCGGAAAAAAATAAGCAAGCTGGTATGTGAGTTGCTCTTAATATGACAGGTTTTATAACTTTCATTTTAGGAGTGGCTTTTATGATGGCAGCATTCTGGAACAAACTCTGGGACATGCACGACGACACCAAAGCTCTTGTGCTTTACAGCCCCAAAGCAATGCTCAAAAAATTCATCAACACTCACTTCTCGTCTGCAACCGAGAAGGAGGAAAAAAGCGTGGATCTGGCGGACGAAATGTCAGACGCGCCGGCGGAGCACGCCCGCAGGATCAAATCCGGCCCCGGAGGGGTGGAGGAGGGCGAGCCGAGAGAATATTCAATCAGGCAGAAAATAGGCCTGTTCCTCGGACCCGTACTGTTTTTTCTTATGCTTATTATCCCCACGCCGGAAGGGATGAGCCCCGAGGCTCAGAAAATGGCGGCAATCACTTTCCTCATGGCGACATGGTGGATGTGCGAATCTCTGCCAATTCCCGCAACAAGCCTTCTGCCCATCCCTCTTTTCCCCATAATGGGTCTTATGCCCACGGGCAAGGCTACGGCGCCTTACGCAAATGACCTTATATTTCTCTTCATGGGCGGTTTCATAATAGCCCTCTCCATGCAGAAATGGAACCTTCACCGCAGAATCGCCATGAACATAGTTAAGGTTGTCGGCTTCTCCCCCAGCAGGCTTATCCTCGGCTTCATGGTGGCTACAGGGATAATCTCCGCCTTTGTTTCCAACACCGCCACGGCGGTTATGATGATGCCCATCGGCCTTGCCATAATCGCTCACGTTGTTGAGGAAGGCAAAAGGGAAGGGCTTGATAAAGTGATCGACTTCTCGCCTGAGAAATTCGCCTTCGGCCTCAACCTCATGCTCGGTATCGCTTACGCCGCTTCAATAGGCGGTATAGCAACCCTGATCGGCACTCCTCCCAACACAGTTCTTGCGGGCTATCTTTCCAAAACTTTCGGCTATGAGATAACCTTCGCAAAATGGCTTGTAGTGGGTGTTCCTCTGGTGGTTGTGACGCTCCCGATGTGCTGGCTCTGGCTGATAAAAGTCGCAAACCCCATGAAGCTCAAGAAAGTTCCCGGCGGTAAAGACCTCATAGAGGCTGAACTGAAGAAGATGGGCAAAATGAGCGTCGGCGAACGCTGGACACTGCTTGTTTTCAGCATCACCGCTCTTGCATGGATATTCAGGGCGCAGATCAGCTTCCTTTTCCCCGATCCCAAAATGGTTACGGACGCGGCAATCGGCATGATCGGCGGATGCATACTGTTCCTTATCCCCATCAATCTTAAAAGAAACGAGTTCGTTATGGACTGGCACTGGGCGTCTAAAATGCCTTGGGGCGTTCTTATCCTCTTCGGCGGCGGCTTATGTCTTTCCGACGGGTTTAAGGTAACCAAGCTTGCGGACTGGATAGGCCTTCAGGTTGGGCTTCTTGAACATGCGCCCATACTTGTGCTTATTATAGCCGTGACAACTCTCATAATCTTCCTTACGGAGCTTACATCAAACACAGCGACCGCCGCTATGGTTATGCCCATTCTTTCCGCGGTTGCCATAGGCCTCGGCCAGAACCCGCTTCTGCTGGTTGTTCCCGCTGCCATAGCCGCTTCATGCGCTTTCATGCTTCCCGTTGCGACACCTCCGAACGCAATAGTTTTCGGCTCCGGTTATGTGACGATTCCGCAGATGGCAAAAAGCGGCTTCGGGCTGAACATCCTCTGCATAGTCATTACAGTGATAATAACTTATGTGCTTGTTATCCCCTTCTTCGGTGTTGAGATAGGCGTTCTTCCCGAGTGGGCTGTTCTGACAGAAGCTGTGACTAAATAAGGACTTTTCCGGCAATAAGCCGCATCACCTTGTCCCGGAGCCGTCCACGCGGCTCCGGGCATCTCTTCCGGTGGCGGAAATCTGCACATGTGTAAAATAACAGATAAAAATAAGACGTAAAAGACACCTTGTTATAAAAATTAAGCTAATAAAATAAAACAAAGAGCCTGTTTTTGCGTCATTTTCCTTAATTTCAAATTCATTTCTTATTTTCTTAGTTAATTTTACAGATAAAATACACCCCCTTGTGTTCTATTTGATAAAATGGGCGGATTTTCGCCATTTATGGATTATTGGATAAAATTCAAGATTATTAACTATTTATGTCTTGTTATGTAAGCTTATTGGCGGATTTCCGCCGCTTTTTTCAGTTTTAATATCCCTGTAATTTATAACGAGATTATAGTCCGTTATAAATTTAAATTTTTCTATCTCTTTTTTATAAGGTGTTTATGGGGATTGAACCCGAAATATACTAAGATTATCAAGCAAATGGTATGCTTGTTGCTTTTAAAGCGTCAGTTCATTAAGTTTTGTTTCAGGAGTGGTTTATGATGACAGCTATTTGGAGCAGGCTTTGGGACTGGCACGACGAGACAAAGGCACTCGTGCTTTATAGTCCCAAAGCATTACTCAAGAAATTCCACAACCAGCACTTCTCATCCGCTGATGAGAGAGAGGAAAGAAGCATCGACCTCGCAGACGAGATGGAGGAAGCGCCCGCTGAACATGTGCGCAGACTTCAGACAGGCCCTGACGGTGTGAAAGAGGACGAACCCCGCGAGTACACCAAACGTCAGCTTATAGGTCTGATTCTCGGGCCTATTCTTTTTGTTCTCATGCTTATAGTTCCCACACCCGCAGGCATGGAGCCGACAGCACAGAAAATGGCTGCGGTTGCTTTCCTTATGGCCACATGGTGGATGTGTGAGTCTATCCCGATTCCCGCCACAAGTCTTCTTCCCATACCCCTTTTCCCCGTGCTGGGCATTATGCCCACAGGAAAAGCAACAGCACCCTACGCCAGTGACCTTATCTTCCTTTTCATGGGCGGGTTTATAATCGCCCTTGCAATGCAGAGATGGAACCTCCACCGCAGAATTGCCATGAACATCGTGAAGGCGGTCGGCTTTTCGCCCAGCAGACTTATTTTCGGCTTCATGGCGGCAACCGCAGTTCTTTCCGCTTTTGTTTCCAACACCGCCACAGCGGTTATGATGATGCCTATCGGCCTTGCCATAATTTATCACGTTGTCGAGGAAGGAAAAAAAGAAGGTCTCGACAAGGTCATAGATTTCTCGCCCGAGAAGTTTGCCTTCGGCCTTAACCTCATGCTGGGTATAGCTTACGCCGCGTCAATCGGCGGCATCGCTACTCTTATAGGAACTCCGCCCAATACTGTTCTTGCCGGATATATGTCAAAAACATTCGGCTATGAAATAACTTTCGCAAAATGGCTTTATGTCGGTGTGCCCCTTGTTCTGGTCACGCTTCCCCTCTGCTGGCTCTGGCTTATAAAAATTGCGAACCCCATGAAGCTCAAAAAAGTTCCCGGGGGCAAAGAGCTTATCGATTCTGAACTGAAGAAGATGGGCAAAATGAGCACCGGCGAGCGCTGGACACTCCTTGTATTTGCTCTCACTGCTCTTGCATGGATTTTCAGAACCAAGCTCGCGTTTCTTTTCCCCGATCCCAAGATGGTTACGGATGCGGCGATCGGCATGATCGGCGGTCTTATTCTTTTCGTTATCCCCATCAATATGAAAAGAAACGAATTTGTTATGGACTGGCACTGGGCCTCAAAAATGCCCTGGGGCGTTCTTATCCTTTTCGGCGGCGGTCTTTCTCTTTCCGCAGGGTTTAAGGTTACAAAGCTTGCTGACTGGATAGGCGGTCAGGTAGGGCTTCTTGAACACGCGCCCATATTTGTATTGATCATCGCAGTCACAACACTTATCATATTCCTTACGGAACTCACCTCCAACACGGCTACAGCGGCTATGGTTATGCCTATTCTCGCGGCTGTTGCGGTAGGCTTGGGGCAGAACCCGCTTCTGCTCACTGTTCCCGCGGCGATTGCAGCTTCATGCGCATTCATGCTGCCTGTGGCTACGCCGCCGAACGCAATAGTTTTCGGCTCGGGGTATGTCACCATACCGCAGATGGTTAAGAGCGGCTTCGGGCTTAATATCCTCGGCATAATTATCACTGTCGCGGTTACTTATCTGATAGTTGTTCCCGTCTTCGGCGTGGAGTTCGGTGTTGTTCCTGAGTGGGCAAAAGTTATTACCGGTAAATAATTAAGTGCGCAACGCCGGAAGTTTATTCATCCGGTTTTGACCTCTATAAAAAAAGGGCACCCTGAAGGGAGGGTGCCCTTTTTTAATGTGATTAAAGCGGGCAATGGGGTTTGTGAAAAGAGCAAACGCTCAGATCCGAACTTTGTGATGAAAATTTAAAATTAGCTTGTAAAAGAAAAACCTGACAATTTTGTTTCTATATTCAGGTATAAAGTCTTTATAAGCTTACGAAGACATATTCAAAGATTGAGCAAGGCTATTGACTCCTTGTTTAATTTTGTCTAAAGCTGATTGAATTAGAACAATTTCCTCCTCTGTAGGGATGGATGCATGAGCATCAAAACGTCCTTGGTTATTTATAACATCCATAGCATTTATGAACAATTCTTGAGGTTTAAAATAATCAGTAAAAGCATCCCAATCACTCAAGATCAGTGTTTTAAGACCTTTGAAGTAAATATTTGTTTTTCTTGAATCAAATAGTTCATCGTAAGTACAATCATTATCTTTTAGATTTAGCTTATTTTGTACATGTTCTTTTGCTGTATGTATTTTTCCAAGCCTAATCTTTAACACTGTTTTGACCATCAAGCGTAAACGAATTTCCAAGTTTCCTCTTTCTGTGCAAAGGTACGTCCATTTTTCCTCTTTAGTTTTCAAGAATGGACGTTTAGATTTTTTTAACATATATTCTTTGATTGCATCAATCTTAAAATCATATTTATTATCAACGCACTTTATTATTCCATACCCAATGAGATGTGCAATATAAGATTTATCTTCGTTAGCATAAAATTCAAAAGTTTCTGTATCACCATTTGCGAGTAATTCCAGCATTTCGTACTCATATTTATAAAATTGGATTAATACTTCAAGCAACATATCAAAATAACTAGTTTCATGATTAAATTCATCTTTGACTTGGTTGTACTTTAATCTATCAATTATTACAGGGCGTTCTTTAAACTTATGAGCAAGAGCACTACCGATTCGCCTTATCAAAAAAGGATGCCCTCCATAGTCTTCTGTAAGCTTAGAATATATTGTATCTTCAAAATTCATACCCATAGTTTTGCCAAGTTTTCTTACCATTTCTCGTGTTTGCTTTGCATCAAAACCGGGAATATACTTAGGTCTAAAAATATTAAATATTGGATTATCTTTTCCTTTAATGGTTGCAATTTCAACACATCTAGGATTGGTTCCCAGAATACAAAAGCTAAAAACATTATCTGTACGCTGAAAAACACTACGAATTGTTTGCCAAAAGTATATAAAGTCTAGTCCATCACACCAATGGATAGAACTTGACTTATCAAAAGTAATATTTTCTATTTCATCAAAAAGTAAAAGAATGCTTTTGCCAATTCTTTTATGAAAATCAATTAAATATTTCTCAAATATTTGTGATGCGTTAGTTTCAGTAAACTCCGATTCTTTGATAGCTTCAATATTGAAATTAATTTTTTTTGCTACTTGTTGAATAACATAGCATAGAGCATGATTCCAAGTCTTCATATTAAATGAAGTATCTTGGCAGTCAATAAATATCCCAATACCATCTTTTTGGGGAAGCTTTCTAACAACGTCATAAATAAGTGATGTTTTACCAGTTTTTCTCAATCCAAAAATTCCAGAATTCAATTGAGACTTATGTTTCTCAATTATTTCCATTACTAAATCAGTTCTACCGAAAAAGTAATAATCTTTTTTAAGTGGATCAGAGTAATCAAATAAATCTCTTGAGTAAAAAAAATCTCGAAATCTATTTCTCAAAAAATGGTTATCACTTTTATTTTCTTGAAACTCATAATAATAAAACGGGATAATAATTTGAGCTTCTTGATTTGATGACAAATTTTTTAGTGAGTGAATGATATTGTTATCTTTGCTAACTAATACATAACATATTTTTTCAACTCTTGACTCCTGAAATAACTTTTGTACTTTATCATATGCGTCCAAAGAACGAGCTTCAAATTGTTTATAGGGAGTAAAAATTACGATAACTTCTTTGGCTAAACTAAAAGCCTCCTCATAATTTTGTGTTGGTTTTATTAAAAGATATTTATATGAACTTTTAGGGCTAACTTGAGAAACACCAGCATTTGTTACGTACCATTCTCTGCTGAAATAGTTAGCTATATATTGTTCATCATTGTCAAATGAGTATTCTATTTCTCTTCTTGCTTCCTGATGGAAACCTGGTCTTACATTTTCATTCATAACCAACATCCACTATTTTTTAAAGTAGCATATTTAACTTTTCTATCAGAAATTAAGTTCACATCGTGAAATATATTATTCGCATTGGTTACATATGTCAATATCAATGTACACTCTCTTTGCTAAATCAAAATCCATTGGCACCTGATACGTTGCAATATGCATTTATATATGATAGTCAGCTTTAAACATAAAGGACTGGAAAAATATTACAGCACAGGCAGCAAGTCAGGGATTACTACCCAACATGAAAAAAGGCTGAGAGCTATTCTTGTCAGATTAGATTTTGCAATATAGGCAGAAGAGGTGAACCTGACGGGGCTGGTTCTGAATAAATTATCAGGGAATTCTGAAAGAAGGGTGCCCTTTTTTATTTAATATACTGCCTGCCTTTTCGGTATTTACGGCAGTTTTTCATATTTTTTTACCTTTTCCAGTTCATTATCCCAGTTCGCCTTGTGGGAATAAAAAATATGTCCCTGAGGGCTTATGGGCACATCCGTATCAAGGCTGCCCGCAGGAACGCAGAGCAGGGTTCCTTTCATCTGGAGATTCGGCAGTGCAGAGCCGCATTCGGGGCAGAAGCTTTTTATATGCCCGTCTGATTCATGGTCGTATGTTCTCACTGTGTCGGCTCCGGAAAGCCAGATAAGCTTCGCCTTGGCTGAAAAAAGGTTAGCCGCGTGTGCTGAGCCCGTGTCCTTGCGGCAGTATTCACAATGACAGAGATAAAAGCCTTCAAAGTGTCCTTCTATTTCAAATTTTACGCTTCCGCATAAACACGAACCGGAATGTTTCATACTGTTTCTCCGTAATTTTTAAATATAATGCGCAGATTTTCAAATTCTATCATAAATTTAATGTATATAATATTTGATTTTGCATTATTTATGAAAGAAACAGTTTGGCATCTGCGGAAAAATATACATGAAAGAGGGAGGTTTTTTGATGGGGTTTAAGCGGGCGACGGGGCTCGAACCCGCCACCTACAGCTTGGGAAGCTGTCGCTCTACCTGATGAGCTACGCCCGCATGTATTATTGATCTTTATACCTTATTTCAGAAAAAATCATCACAAAATTAAATAATTTTCAGAGAATATGAAATGATTTGCAAGCGAAGCGCGGCAGTGATATAAGCGGATATGAAAACTTACAAAATCAGTCTCATTCTGCCTTCCGGCGAAATTTCCTTAAAAATATGAAACAGGCATTCATAGCACTCCATCTTTCCATATTCATAGCGGGTTTCACGGGGCTTTTCGGCCGTCTGATCACTCTGGATGCGGGTGCGCTGGTGTGGTGGCGTGTGTTTGTCGCCGCCCTTTGCTTCTGGCTTATACTGAAATTCAGCGGGAAATTCCGCCTCTACACCATGCAGGAGATAATGCAGTCGGCAATTGTTGGCGCTGTGCTGTGCCTGCACTGGATTTTGTTTTACGGAAGCATAAAGGCATCAAACGTGAGCGTCGGCGTGGTCTGCTTTTCTCTGACAGGGTTCTTCACCGCCCTTCTGGAGCCCCTTATGCTCCGAATCCGTTTCAATTTCAAGGAGCTTTTCTACGGCTTTTTTTCCGTGGCGGGCATACTGCTTATATTCCATTTTGACAGCCGCTACAGGCTCGGCATAGGGCTCGGCATAGTCTCTTCCCTTGCGTGCGCGCTGGCGATTACCATGAACAAGCTTGTTATCCCCAAGTTTTCGTATATTCCCCTGCTCACCTTTTATGAGATAGCAGGAGGGCTTATTTTCCTTTCCGCCCTTGCTCCAGTGTATCTTTATTTCTCCGGTGCGGAAGCGGTGATTCCCGATGCGCGGAACCTGTTTTTTATTATCATCCTTGCAGTTTTCTGCACAATAGGGCTTCAGCTTCTGCAGATTTATGCCCTCAAGAGGATCTCGGCTTTCACCGTGAATCTGTCATATAACCTTGAACCTATCTACACTATTATCCTCGCGGCAGTGATTTTCAGGGAGATGAGCGAGGTCAACGCCTCATTCTTCGCGGGTCTGGGGATGATTATCCTTTCTGTTCTGCTCCAGATGCGGGATGTGGTGCGGAAGGCGAAATAAACGGAAGGCGGGTCAGCCTGCCGCCCGTAATTGTCATTAATGTATAAAAGGAACGCTGAGCCTTGAAAGGGCGATGGTTTTCATAATTACATAAATCTCCATCCCTGTCCTTATGCCGAGTTCCGAAACCGCGGAGCGTGTTACGGTGGCGTAGACCGGAAGTCCGACATCCACAGTGACCGCAACCGCACCGTCATCACTCCTGTCCATGGCTGTTACAGTGCCTTTCATTATGTTTCTGGCGCTTAATCCTGTGGGCTTGGTTAATGCAAGGGTCACATCATCGGAATGCACAGCGACACGAAGCTCCGTTCCTGTTGCGTGTTTTGAAGTGGGGATGCCCAGTTTTCCGTTCTCGAACGTGATGATTGAGGGCTCACTTTCCGAAACGGCATAAGCCCGCAGAACACTCACCCGTCCGCTGAGGCTGAGTATCTCCCTGTTTGCCGGACGTGACACAACATCCTCCACAGAGCCCGAATCAGTACATTTTCCGTTATTCATCAGCACCACATTATCGCACAGGCTGAAAAGCTCATCTATAGAATGGGTCACATAAAGCACGGGAAGCTTGAAGGTCTGCACCATTTTGCCGATGAATGGGATAAGCTCCTCCTTTCTGTTGGAATCAAGGGCGGAAAGCGGTTCGTCCATAAGGAGAAAATCGGGCGAGGAGAGCAGGGCACGCCCGATAGCCGCCCTTTGCTTTTCACCGCCGGAGAGCCTGTGCGGTCTGCGTTTCAGCAGTCCGCCTATCCCAAGAAGCTCCACAACATCATCAAACTTCGCCTTGTGTCCGTTCTCTGCGCTTCTCTTCATTCCGTAGCGGAGGTTGGCCTCCACTGTCATATGAGGGAAAAGTCTGCCGTCCTGAAAGATGTAGCCTGAATTGCGGGATGGCGCAGGGAGGTTGATTTTATTTCTGCTGTCATAAAGAACTTTACCGCCGACGGAAACATATCCCTCATCAGGTTTAACAAGCCCCGCGGCTATATTGATTATGCTGGTTTTGCCGGAGCCTGAGCGCCCGAAGAGTCCCGTCACCATTCCTTCCGTTGTTTTGAATGAAACATCCAGAGTGAAAGCCGGATAGCGTTTTAATGCTCTGAATTCAAGCATTGGCTGCTCCCCTGAGTTTAAGCGCGGCTCTTCTGGAGAGGTATTCGGACGCGGCTATGGCGGCTACGGAAAGCCCGATTGAGATAATGCAGAGCCGGAGCGCCGCCGCCTCGGTTCCCGGAGTCTGGGTAAGGTTATACAGCGCCACGGGGAGGGTTCTTGTCTCCCCGGGGATATTGGAAACGAAGGTTATAGTGGCTCCGAACTCACCTAAGCTTCTGGCGAATGCGAGGACTGTTCCCGTTATAATACCCGGAACAGAAAGGGGAAGGGTGACCGTGAAGAATACCCGCCATCTTTTTGCGCCGAGTGTTTTTGCCGCCTCCTCAAGCCCTCTGTCTATGCCCTCTATGGAAAGGCGCACACTGCGCACAAGAAGGGGCATGGACATAACAACAGAGGCAACGACCGCACCCCTCCATGAGAAGGCTATGCCCGCACCGAAGACGCTGTTCAGCAGCTTGCCGACGGGAGCATTGTCATTAAAAGTTATGAGAAGCAGGTAGCCAGTCACAACGGGGGGGATAACGAGGGGTACATGGATCAGCCCGTCCAGAAGCAGCTTGCCCGGAAAGTTCTTGCGGGCAAGAACATAAGCGGCGGCAATGCCGGGGATAAGCCCGGCAAGCACCGCCCAGAGAGAAATTTTCATACTGAGAGAAATCGCCTCAATCTCTATCGGCGAGAGGTTAAACATGCTTACTTCACCACAATAAATCCGTATTTCAGAAAAACTTCAGAAGCATAATCTGTTTTAAGGAAATTGTAAAACGCTTCTGTTTCGGGGGTGCGTTTTCCTTTTACTATGCCCATAGGGTATATGATTTTCCCTGTGAGAGAATCATCCACCAGTGAAATAACCTTTACCTTACTGCTGACTGCGGCATCGGAGAAGTAGACAAAGCCGTAAGGAACAGCGCGTTCGACCATGGCGAGGGTGGCTCTCACATCCTGCATTCTGGCGGCCTGAGCTTCGATATCTTTCCATATTCCGAGGCCTTCAAGCGCCTTCTGGGTGTATTTTCCTGCGGGGACATGCTCAGGGTCGCCCATTGCGAATCTTCCGCTGCCGATGAGTTTTTTCACTGCGGCTCCGTCAAGATTTGATATCTTCTCTGTTTTTGAGGAGACAGGGGCGATAAATGCGAGCTTGTTCGCGAGGTAGGGAATGTTTGTCCCTGCCTCTATTTTGCCTTTTTCAAGCAGATAATCCATCCAGCTCATGTTCGCGGAGATAAAAATGTCCGCGGGAGCGCCGTTTTCGATCTGTTTCGCAAGGGGGCCGGAGGATGCGTAGGAGGCGATTACATTAACGCCCTTTTCCTTTTTGTAAGCGGCGATAATTTCTTCCATAGCGTTTGTTACGGAAGCCGCGCCGAAGACAGTGACATCTTTAGCGAAGGCTGAAACACTGATAAATAAACATAATACAATAATAAGCGTTCTCATAAGCTTTACCTCTTTGGAGTCGTTATGTAGGAATGTATATAGCGATTCGCGGTTCAAGTCAATGTTTTTGATTTGCCTGGCTTATAGCCAGTGTAAAAAAATGTAATGGGTATTGAAAATATTAAAACATATGTGCATAGTTATAGTTTCGCATAGGTGATTGAATGAGAGCAGTGATTGACATCAACAGACACAAAGGTCTTTACATAATTTTTCTGGCGATGATAGGCGCCACTCCGCCTCTGGCCACTGACATGTATCTGGCGGCGATTCCCGTCATAGCCGATGAGTGGAACGTGGGGGAGCATCTGGTGAATCTTTCCCTTGTGCTTTGGTTTGCGAGCTTCAGCACATCTCTCCTTTTTTACGGCCCCCTTTCGGATAAGTTCGGCAGACGCCCGGTTCTTCTCGGCGGTTTGTTTATGTTCGTGCTCTCCTCCGTTTTGTGCACTCTGAGCGCGAATGTCTGGCAGCTTATAGGCTTCCGCATTTTGCAGGGAGCGGGCGCGGCCGCGCCTTCCGCCATGGTTATGGCGATATGCAGGGACAAATACTCGGGAGAGGAGCGCAGAAAGGCGCTTGCGTATCTGGGAACTGTTCTGGCTGTCGCGCCTATGGTGGCGCCTATGATCGGGGCTTTTCTTCTCAGTCTGGGTTCATGGAGATACATTTTCCTCACTCAGGCTGCTATGGTGGCATGCACATTCGCTGTTTCGTTCCTTTTTCAGGAAACAATTCAGGAAAGGTTCAGCGGGGCGTGGTACAAAGTGTTTTTCAGATACCGCAATGTGTTCTCCAACCGTAAGTTTATGCGTACAAACCTTACTCTGAGCGTTTCGGCGGGACCGCTTTACGGGTTCATTGCCTTTTCTCCCATATACTACATAGGCATAAACGGCTTTTCAGAGGCTAAGTTCAGCTTTCTCTTCGCGTTCAATGCATTCGGCGCCATGTTCGGAGCTTTTGTCTGCTCAAGGCTTCTGAAATACTTTAACCCGAATACGCTCATAACCTTTTGTCTGGGGGGCACTCTGTTTGCCGCCTGCGGTCTGTGGCTTCTGAGCTTTTCCGCATGGTACTTCTTCACCTGCTTCACATTCCTTACCACTTTCTTCATCTGCATGAACAGACCCCTGAGCAACAACCTCATAGTTGAGCAGGTGAGCACGGACATAGGTTCCGCCTCGTCATTCATGGTTTTCACACAGCTTATGTTCGGCGCACTGTGCATGTTCGCTGTTTCCGGCACACACGCCCACAGGCTTGCGGTGTTTAACCTGCTGTTTGCCTCTGTTGCGGTTTTTGTGATGATAAACTGGATTTTCCTGAGAAAGCGCCTGTCCTGAAGGGTTTTAATCAGCTTTCGAACTCGGCGGTTATTCTTTTTTCCTCCTCCGGAGTGAGGAGGATCGGCGGCATGAGTGAATCTGGCTTTATTTTTCTGGGATTTTTAATCCATTTAATCAGTATTTCCCTGTTCCATCTTCCGCCTTCCGCCTTTACGGCATCCGCGGGGTAATATTCGCTGAACAGTCCGGAAAGGTTCGGTGCGGTGTTCCCATGCCCTGTACCGCCACTTTTGCGGGTAAGCAGTCTGTGGCATCCGCCGCATTTTTCATCGAAAGCGCTCTTTTTCCCCTGAGTTATGAAGACAACATAAGGGGCTGTTCCCGAAACCTTTTTTGCGCTTCCGCCCGCATTAAGGATGTACCTGACGGAATCTTCGGCGGTTTTGTCGTTCATGCGGAAATCAGGCATGTAGTCCGTGGGTTTCATCAGCTTGTCTTTCAGTGTTTCTGCGGTTTTGCGTCTGCTTTCGGTATCAAGGTCAGGGGCAATGTCATTACCCTTGCCCCCAATGATGTGGCATCTTCTGCAATGGGCGTTTTCTATGGTTTTTCCGCCGCCGGAGACAGCCTGACGGTTTATGATGAAGTCAGCGTATTTCTTTGTTATCAGCCCGCTGTGGGCTATGTTTTTCCTGCTTGTTTCACTGTTTCCCCTGTGGCAGACAGTGCATGAGCCTGTTTTCTCATAATGGGGCTTGTGGCACTTCACGCACATGGACGCAAAGGCGGGGAAAGCAGGAAGGCTGAGAAAAATCAGAAGTAAAAGGGCACGAGCGACCAATTCTCACCTCTGAAAAACATTGCAACTGCCGTGAGCACAAGAACAGCCGCGCACAGAAACAGCGTGAACCCCCAGACGGGAGCATCTTTTTTCGCAAACCAGACGGCTGTTTCCGGCTGATATTTCCTGCGGAAATCAGGCAGAAAGAAATACAGGATAAACAGCACCGCAAAAGGATTGAACAGCCATGCCTTCCAGCTTACTATCTCCTGAATCCACAGCAGGAACCACGCGCTTTTCGCGGGGTTCGGGGGGAGCGCCGGATCTGCCGGTTCCTCAAGGGGTGCGCCTGAGACAACTGCCAGCACAGCAGGCAGCGCCGCTGCCGCAGCCGCAATAACCCATGTGAGGTTAAAGAGATAGGGCTCGCTCTTTGTTTTTGTTCTGTCATCTTTCGGGTGCAGACCGCCGTCCCTGCGGACATTGTAAAGATGGGCGGATATGAGAAACACGCACAGAAGCGGAATGAGGGCTATGTGCATGGCGAAAAACCTTATAAGTGAGAGCCTGCCCCCGACATCGTCCGGCGTGAGCAGTCTGCGGATGAAATCGCCGAAGGGAAGGACATTTACAAGCTCCATCCCTGTTTTGGTCGCCCAGTATGAAAGCTGATCCATAGGAAGAAGAACCCCTGTGTAGGCCTCAAACACCAGAAGACCGAAGAGGATATAGCCCAGCTTCCAGTTGGAAGGCCTGACAGCGTATGTTCCGGTGAATATGGTGCGCACCATGTGCAGGGCAAGGGCAATGAGCAGTATGTGTGAGCTCCAGAGATGCATGGCGCGGATGAAACGCCCGCCGAAAACCTTCTCCTCAAGATGGATTATTGATGAATATGCGGCTGTGCTTTCCGGTGAGTAGTAGAAGAGAAGCAGAACTCCCGTTACGCACAGGCTGAGAAAGAGAGCGGTTATCAGCCCGCCCATAAAGAGAGTTCCGTTAACTGCCGCTTTGCTGAATGTTTTGGGATATAGATGAACAAGATAGCGCTTTATCACGCGTTCACCTGTCTGAATACGGTTATCACGCCGTCTGCGGTTTCTGTTCTGTATGTGTCAAGCCTGCGTTCAGCCGGGCCTTTTATCACTGTTCCGTCAAGGGCAAATATGCTTCCGTGGCAGGGGCAGGCGAACCTGTCGCCGTCGAGGGCTATTGTGCAGCCCAGATGGGTGCATACCAGTGACATTGCGCTCACAGCGCCGTCCATCCGCATCACGGCTATGTTTTTATCTGGAAAGATAACCGCTCCCCCTTCGGGTATGTCGGCTTCCTGAGCCTGGATCAGTATTTCTCCGCCTGAATTCTCAGGGGTGAGGAACCTGTAAATAAACCAGAGGGAAAAGGCGGAAACGGTCAGTGCCGCAAGTCTGCCCAGAAATCCCCTTCTGGAGATGCTTTTTTGTTCTGTCATTCAAGTTATCCCGAAAAAAATGATGCCGCAGGCGGGGTTAACCGCCCGCGGCTTTTAAGGTTTCAATATTGAATCATAATATAGTCGGTAAATTTCTGTGTGTAAACACCTGCGTGGAGTATGAGATGACGCAGGAAGTAGCCTCCGGCGAGGACAAGCAGTTCGAAGAAAACAAGCTTGCCTCCGCTGATGTGGAGTTTGCCCGCCTCAACAAAGGCAAAAACAAACGCCGGAACCACAAGCCCGAGAAGCACAAGGAACACCCAGAACTCAACGGCGAACTCTCCTGTGAGGAGCGCAAGGGCGGAGAACCTCATTTCAGGCACACCCTGAAGGGCTATGAGCATCATGCCTATGAGCAGAAGGATCTCAAGCATTATCAGGTAGAAATGCGTGGTCTCTATTTTCGCCAGATGAGCCTCCTCCTTGAAGAAGAGCTCCTTCACCACCATAGCGCCCGAAATCCCCGTGGATGAGGCGGATATGATGAAGAGTATGGGCAGTGCTGTCTGGTGCCAGAAGGGGATTGCCTTGAGCACGCCGAGAAGAACCGCCGTGTAGCCCGCTGTGAGTATGCCCGTGATGATCAGAGACCATCTCATAAAGCCGCTTGCGGCTATGGGTTTGAATATTTTCAGAATACCCAGTTTATCGAGAATGCCGAGGTTATAAGCACCGTAGACCAGCGAAAGTATTGTGAAGATAGTAAGTATAAGCGTACCCCACATGATCGCAGATGTCGGGTTAACAAACAGCAGCGCAAGGAGCCACGGCTTGTACATCCCCTGACCGAGGTCGATGTAAAGGAAGAATATACCTATGGAAACAAGGGGCATGCCTATCACGCTTGCCGCTTTTATGAATGATATATATTTCTGTCTGTCGTACATATCCGCGAGGGAGGCGACAACTATGGAGCCCGCACCCACACCCGCGAGGAACAGATAAACCGCTATGTACCAATGGAAGCCTGTCTGAAATTCCATTTTGTCCTCCTACTTCTGGATGTAATAAATGTTCGGCTCAGTGCCCAGATCCCTGCGGAGGGTCCAGACTCTGTACCTGTTGTCAGCGGCATCCTTCAGAGCCTTTGAGATCTCGCTTTCGGGATCGTTTATATCGCCGAAGACTCTTGCCCTGCCCGGGCATGTGGTGACACAGGCGGGCATGAGGCCGTCATATATTCTCGGCAGACAGAAGGTGCACTTGTCCGCAACGCCCAGTTCATTGTTGAAGAACCTTGCGTTGTAGGGGCAGGAGGGGATGCAGTAGCGGCAGCCCACGCATTTGCGGTTGTCGATGTCCACAACCCCGTCCTCTCTTTTGTGGCTTGCCTTTGTGGGGCATACCGTAACGCAGGGTGCATCGTCGCAGTGATTGCACTGATGCGGAAGGAAATGCATGCTGAGCCTTTCCGTTGCCGCGGGGGCTATGCCTGTGTCTATATGCGTGCGGAAATCGTTCTCCGGAACCTGCCACTCAGCCTTGCACGCTACCATGCATGCTTTGCAGTCCACGCATCTGTCCACTATGTATGCCATTGCGAATTTTTTTGTTTTATCTGCTGTGCTCATATCAGGCTCCTCCCTAAGCGATCTCAATTTTCACGAAGCCGTTGTGAAAGCCTGCGGCGCCGCTTATGGGGTCTGTGAGGTCGGAGGTGAAGTCCGATGTTCTGGCTCCCTTGCCGGCTATCCTTGTGAGCCCTTTTGATTCATGACCGAAGCCGTAGGGGAGGAATACCGCCTGCGGATGGATGTAGTCCACAACCTTTGCTGTACATGGGTTGCTTTTGAATCCTTCCTTAACAAGGCGCACCTGCATTCCGTCTTTTATTCCCAGCGCCTTGGCTCTTTCGGTGTGAATCCACAGGGGCACTTCGGACTTATGAAGCGCAAGGAGCCATGCGTTGTTCTGCGTGCGCGCGTGGGTGTGGAAGCTTATTCTGCCGAAAAGAAGCCTGAACTCGCCTTCCGCCGGAACGGGGTTTTCCTCGTATGACGGCATGGGGGGGTATGAAAAATGCTCGGCAAGGTTGCTGTAAAACTCGGCTTTGCCTGAAGGAGTTCTGAAAGAGGGTTCCTCTTCGTAGTCCTCCACAGGGTAGGGGGAGCTTTCGTTGCCTATGAATATGCCGTTTTTCTTCATATATTCCTCGTCAACGCCGAGGGATTCGAATGCCTGTCTGTTGTACTCGCTTATGTCCATGAACTTGTTTTCATAGCCCATGGTTTCAAGGAGTCTGCTTACCATATCCCAGCTTCCGAGAGTTTCAAAAACGGGATCGACAGCCTTTTCCCTGTACTGCACAAAACCCGCTCTGCGCCCTGTGGTGATCACAGGCTCAGTGCGCTCAAGGTAGGTGGATTCGGGAAGAATAACGTCGGAGTACCATGCGGTGTCCGTCATGTAGATTTCGCATGTTACTATCAGTTCAGTGTTTTCTATAGCTTTTCTGACAGTGTCTGTATTCCCGTGGTGGTGCAGCGGGTTGCAGCCGTATATAAACATTCCTTTAAGCGGGGAGGACTGTTCGGCTATGGCCTTGATTGTTCCGTTGGAAAAACCGAGGTTTTTGGGCCCGAGGGGGAAGTTCTCTCCGCCTGCGCCGTCTGCTCTGTCTGCGTAGGGTTTATCATACTCAATCATTGAAGGCGCATCGTATTTGAAGCCTATGGTACGGTAAAGACCGCCCCTTACCTCCCAGTTGCCCAGAAGCATGTTGAGACATGCCACAATTCTGGTGAACTGAGTGTCGTTTCCGTATCTGGTGAGCCTTCTGCCCGGGTGGACATAAGAGCGCGGAGCCGCTTTGCAGAGCTTTTCCGCAGCCTTTATGATCTCTTCCTGCGGGATTTCGGTTATCTGCGAGGCCCACTCAACTGTGTAGCCCGCCACATGCTTTCTGAACTGTTCAAAGCCGTAAGTGTAGCTGTCCACAAAGTCTTTGTTATAGATCTCTTTTTCTATTATGTAGTTAATCATGCCGAGAAGCAGAGCGGAGTCTGTTCCGGGTTTAATCATCATGTACTGGTTGGCCTTCGCCGCTGTTTTTGTGAAGCGGGGGTCAACATAGATTACGTGCGCGCCCTTTGCGACACCTTCCACAAAGTCCTGCATTTCGCCCACATGAAGCGCCTCGACTATGTTCCTGCCGAGCAGCATCATGCATTTTGAGTTCTGTGAGTCGACAGGCTCTTTGCCGCCCACAGGCTTTCCGAAGGAGAGCGCCCAGCCGATGTCGCGGCTGCCGGTACACTGTGAATATGAGGGCACGCATATGTTGGGTGAACCCATTATTTCCATCATCTGGATAAACGGATCCTGTCCTGAACCGTGGCAGAAAAGGCTGAAAGTTTCGGGGCCGTACTTTTCTTTAAGTTCGTTTGTTTTCTGTGCGACATAGGCTATGGCTTCTTCCCATGTGGCTTTTCTGAATTTGCCTGAGCCTCTTTCCCCGTCTCTGATCAGCGGGGTTTTAAGCCTGTCCGGATCATAGAGCTGAAAAACGCCTGCGTTCCCTTTCGCGCAGAGCTTGCCGTAGTTGCTGGGGCAGTCGGGCTGACCTTCCAGTTTTCTCACTTTTCCGTTGACCACTTTGGCTGTAAGCCCGCATTTCCAGAAGCACATTTCGCACCAGTTCTGTGCGTATGTCACTCCCTGCTGGGGTTCCGCAACTGCGGATGAACCGCCGGTGAGCAGACGGAAAGATGACATGGACGCTAATGCCGCGCCCACTGAAGCCGTTCCCTGAATAAAACGTCTCCGGGAGATTCTGCATTTTGTCATGGATTCCCTCGTTTTGAAGTTTATATGCGAATTAACGCATGTTTGAACTTTAAATAAACATTAACTGTAGATTAGTTCCGTGAGTAAAAAGTGTCAATAAAAAGTGACAAAAAAATCACTATTGGCGCGGGTGATAGGTGAGATTTGATGAACCTATCAATTGCTTCTATATTTCGTGTTTTAACAAAATAATTGACTCTCCTATATATATAATATATAGAAATTGCATGGCATTGAGAGATCTTAACGACAAAGAACTTGAAGAAGTACTGGGAATATTCAAAGCGCTTTCCAATCCTGTGCGCCTGCGCATAGCCAAAATGGTGTGTGAAAGACCCAGATACGGGTATGAGATCGAAGAAGCCTTCGACTGTGAAAGAACCAACATTACAAAGCATATTAATCTGATGAAGGACGCCGGACTGCTGAAAGCGTACAAAGAAGGGAGAAAAACACTTTTTGTTCTCCAGACCGGCTACATTAAGAACAGCCTTCTTGGATGCGTTGACCACGACAAGCTGATTGAAAACTCAAAAGCTTAGTGATTTTATAGGTTTTTTTACAGACTGAGGTATTTCTTTTTTCTATAGGGCTGCATCTTTTTCAGCACTGAAATAGCATCCAAAATCCGTCCTCCTCCGATCATCCTTTCTGTTCCCGATTTTACAGGGCATTTCGCATCACATCGGCTGAAAAGTTTTCTGTATCCTGATTCCGGTCTGCATCTTTTTTTTGTCCGTTTTATCAGTCCCATATGAAATATTAGTGAAAAAATAATCACACACGTGTTGACGCCCGCCGAAACAGCCGTATATACTTGTTTATGTTTATTCGGAGGTGTTTTATGAAGAAGGTTTTAGTTGCCGCCGCCGCTCTCTCGGCGCTGCTCCTGAGCTTCACGGCATATGCCGCGGCTCCTGAGAATCTGGCCAAGGTGCGGGATGCAAAACTCGCGGAGGCAAGAAAGGCGATTACCGAGGTTTCCCCTGCTGAGGTGGCGGAAATGGCGGCGAAAGGCGAGTCTTTTGTGATTCTGGATATCAGAGAGGCAGACGAGCAGGGGATGGTTATTGCTCAGGGAACACTCAAAAAAATCCCCAGAGGGCTTCTTGAATGGGTGGCGGCAGGTCAGCTCGATGCTGATGACAAAATTGTGGTCTACTGCAAAACAGGTGCGCGTGGTGCTTTTGCAACCCAGCTTCTGAACGAGCTCGGCTACAAAAACGCGGTAAATATGAAAGGCGGCATAGTCGGCTGGCTTGAGGCCGGATACGCGGTGCAGACGTACATAGGCGAGATAAAGCCTTCCGACTACAAGTTTTCCAACTGATTTAAACGGGCGGTCGAAAACAGGCCGCTCTTTTTGTTTTCATGCTTATTTGTGAGTTTTTTATAACTTATTTGCCCGCTATGTTTATTTCGGCTGTTTTATCTCCCTGAGGGGACAGATTCAATTTCTCTATTGGTATTAGTAATTAACTATCAGTTAGCTATGATTTCACCTGTGTAATGCTTTCCGGACTGCTTTATTCTGACCTAATCCGCATGGTTAATTTTTCATTAACAGTTTCCCTCTCTGAGAAAAAAAGTCAGTTATTGTATTGCACGGGAGTTTAATCACGTTATAATCATCATACGATAAAGATTAAGGAGGGAAAAATGATAGAACTGCTCAGAAAAAGACGAAGCGTAAGAAAATATACAGATACACCGATTGAGAAAGAGAAAAGAGATATTCTTTCCGAAGCTCTTCTCCGCTCTCCCAGCTCCAGAGGCAGAAACCCGTGGGAATTTATACTCGTTGACGACAGAGGAACAATAGCCAAGCTTTCCGAAGCGAAAAAGCACGGTTCCGCCTTCGCGAAAGGTGCTCAGCTTGTGTATGTTATCACAGGGGACAGGGATGTGAGCGATATGTGCATTGAAGACTGCTCAATAGCGGCAGCCACTCTGCACTACACAGCCGCCTCCCTCGGCCTCGGAAGCTGCTGGATTCAGCTCAGGGAGAGGGAAAAGGACGACAGAACAAAATCCGAGGATTATGTGCGCAGGCTTCTGGGCATTCCGGACAGCTACCTTGTGCTCGCTATGGTCGCAGTCGGATATCCTGCGGAAAATCCCGAGCCTCATCCTGACAACTATATGCAGAAAAACAAGATACGCCTCAACAGGTTTTAGCGGAGAAAAACCGGCAGTAAATCCTGCGGGGCATCCTCTGCCCCGCTTAATCTACTGTTTTTTACGCAGTTCCGTGACGGATTCCCCGCCAACTCCCCAGTTGTCTGTCTCCACCTCGTCTATTATGACGAAGGTTGTTTTCGGGTTTTTGCCCAGAACATCAACAAGCAGATCCGTCACTCCCTTTATGAGCTTCTCCTTCTGCTCCTTTGTGGCTCCTTCCCTTGTTATCCTGATATTTACGAACGGCATTTTCTCCTCCTTATATATACTGTTCCGGCGAGTACCGTAAGCACTGCGCCGGCCGCTGCATTTGCTGATGAAAACATGAGAGGCACCGCGAAGCTGCCTGATTTATACGCCATGACTCCGCCTATCCACGGGCTTATTATCTGCCCGATGCCGTAAAACACAGTGAGGAAAGGCGCAGTGTTGCCTCTGGGAAGCATAAGCCTTCCGCAGGCGAAGGCAAGGGCGACTGCGCCGAGGAATGTTCCGCCGAAAACCACCGCGAAAAGATATGCGGCAATGACGGAACCGCTGAAAGCCGGAAGAAGCATCGCGGCCGACTGAACTGCGAAAAGCAGGGCAAGCACTCTGAAAAGTCCGTATCTGTGACCTGCCCAAGACCAGAAAAAGTTTGAAAAAACAGCGGCGAGACCGGCCAGAGCCCAGCCTGTAAATCCTGCGGACACTGAACCGGAGGATGATTTAATTATATCGACAAGAAATGTTCCGGCGATTATATATCCTGAACCTTCAAGGAGATAGGCGAAAGCAAGCAGAATAAAGGGGAGGCTCCACAGTCCGGTGTTGTCTATCTCGCTCAGTTTTCTTGGGGATGCGGAGGCTCCGCCTGCCAGCCTGTATGAAAGAGCGGATGCGGCGACGCAGACAGCGCCGATGAAATACCATGAGGCTTCCCAGCCCCCGAAGGACGCGGCAAAAGGGACAGACCATGAGGAGAATGCTATCCCCGCCCCGACTCCGCTGAACAGCAGTCCGCCGAGATTCTGTCTGTTTGCGGCATAGAGCGCGGTGTAAACTTTTTCTGTTGCGCAGATGAAAACGGCGGCGCTGTAAAAACCGGAAAGAAAACGGATCAGGCCCCACCAGCCAAGTCCGCCGAAAAGAGGCATTGCGGCAGTGGTCAGCACGCTGAGCACGAGAGAGATTTCAAATGTGTGTTTTTTGGGCGCACGGAGAGTATAGAAAAGGGCTCCGGCCAGATAGCCCGCGAAATTTGCCGAGGCTATGAACCCTGCCTGAGCGGTGTTGAGAATACCCGCTTCCAGCATGAAAGTTATGGCGGGCGTGTACGCGAACCTGCCTATGCCCATTGCTGTGAACATGGCGGCCGCTCCGCCAAGAAGAACCGCTTGGTAATGTTTCATCCCTTCTCCTGACAACTTTTGGGATATTATCATATGTCTGTATCAATACAATCATTAAAGTCGCACGGCGGTATTAATGCGTATGCTGAATTTCATTTTTAAACCTCCCGCAGTGAAAACTTTTTGACTGAAACAGGCTGAATGTTGTTAAATAGAAACAGAATAAAACACACCGGAGAAGGCATGGGCTACAGGAATCTTTCGGAATGCACGGCGGATCTTGAGAAGAAAGGAATGCTGGTAAGGATCAGCGCGGAGCTTGATCCGTATCTGGAAATAGGCTGTGTGCAGCGGCGGGTGTATGAGGCTGGCGGTCCCGCGCTTCTGTTTACAAATGTCAGGGGCAGCCGTTTTCCCATGCTGGGCAATCTCTTCGGCACCACAGAAAGAACGAGATACATCTTCAGGGACAGTCTGAAGGTTATTGAAGCCATGGTGAAACTGAAGATAAACCCTAAAGAGGGCGCCGCCGATTTTCCTTCACTTCTGAAGGCCGCTGCCGGAGCTTACAGGCTTCTTCCGGCGGGCAGTCGTTTTTCCCCTGTTCTGAAAAACAAATGCCTGCTTAGCGATCTTCCCCGGCTTGTTTCATGGCCGATGGACGGCGGGGCTTTTGTGACCCTGCCGCTTGTATACACCGAAAATCCCGCTTCAAGAGGCTTCCGCTCATCAAATCTCGGCATGTACCGTGTGCAGATTTCAGGCAACGAATACCTTGAGAATGAGGCAGGGCTTCACTATCAGATTCACAGGGGCATAGGCGTTCACCACAGGGAGGCTCTGCGGCGGGGCGAGCCTCTTCCCGTGAATATATTCATAGGCGGTGCTCCGGCTCTGACCGTGGCCGCGGTGATGCCTTTGCCGGAGGGGATGCCGGAAGTCGCTTTTGCGGGAGTTCTCGGCGGAAGAAGAATATCATACGGCAGAACCCCGAACGGACTTCCTGTGCCTTCCGAGGCGGATTTCTGCATATCGGGGCATATTTACGGAAACGAAACCAAGCCGGAGGGTCCCTTCGGCGATCATATAGGATACTACAGCCTGAAGCATGATTTTCCTGTTATGAAGGTTGACGCCGTTTATCACAGGGACGGCGCAGTATTCCCATTCACCACTGTGGGCAGACCGCCGCAGGAGGACACAAGCTTCGGCGAGTTTATCCACGAGCTCACGGGCGGGCTGATACCGGAGGTTCTGCCCGGGATAAAGGCTGTTCACGCCGTGGACGCGGCGGGTGTGCATCCGCTTCTTTTTGTCATCGGCAGTGAGCGTTACGCCCCTTATGAGGATAACCCCCGCCCGAAGGAGCTTCTTACGCAGGCAAACGCCGTGCTTGGGCAGGGGCAGCTTTCACTGGCGAAATATCTGTTTATTGCAAACAGTTTTGATAATGAGGAGCTGGATATAAACGATGCGGAGGCCTTTCTCCGCCATATGCTTGAAAGAGCTGACTGGCGGCGTGATCTTCATTTTCAGACATCAACCACCATCGACACACTCGACTATTCCGGCAGCGGGCTGAACGAGGGCTCCAAGCTTGTTATTGCGGTATGCGGAGGAAAAATAAGGGAGCTTCCCCATGAGACCCCGAGCGGACTTGATCTTCCCGAGGGCTTTTCAGAACCGAGGATCGCAATTCCCGGCGTACTGGTTGTTAAGGGGAAAAAGGCAGACGCTCCCAGAGGCATGGAAGATGAGTGCATTCACAGGTTTGTGCGCAGTTTCAGTGCGGAGCATCCCATAAACCGTTTCCCGCTTATAATAGTGGCGGACGACAGCGAATTTACTGCGAGGAACACAGCAAACCTGCTCTGGGTAACCTTTACAAGATCAAACCCCGCGAGTGATGTTTACGGAATAGGGGCGGAAACCGTGAGCAAGCATTTCGGCTGCCGCGGTTCACTGGTGATTGATGCCAGAATCAAGCCGCACCACGCGCCTGCCCTTGAGATGGACAAAGAAACGGAAAGAAGGGTGGATGCTCTGTTTTCAAACGGGGGCGTGCTGGCGGGACTGGGGTGACGGCGGAACTGATGAAAAATATTTCTTCGGAGCAGATTGCTTCAACCTTTCAGCGTTCGCAATGACTGTTTCGTGAGCCGAACGCAGTAAGCTTCACAACGAACCCGCAGGGCAGTCTCACTTACACATGTTTGTGGTTATTGTAAATCTCCACAACCCTGTCTATTCCGTCCATGAAAGCGTCAACCGCGCCGGGGTCGAAGTGTTTCCCTTTTTCCCCCATTATATATTCGACCGCCTGCTCGAAAGGCCACGCCTGCTTGTAAGGGCGCTTGGATGTAAGGGCGTCAAAAACATCCGCCAGCGCCACGATCCTTGCCTCAAGGGGTATGCACTGGCCTTTGAGTCCGTCAGGATAGCCTGAGCCGTCATATCTTTCGTGGTGATAGCGGGCTATGGCGGCTCCGCCTCTTATGTACGGGGAGTCAGCGTTTTTCAGTATATCGCATCCGAATATTGTGTGCTTTTTCATTATTTCAAATTCTTCAGCGGTGAGCTTGCCCTGTTTGTTGAGGATGGTGTCGCTCACTGCTATTTTGCCTATATCGTGAAGGGGGGCTGTGTGGAGAACCTTTTCGCAGAAGTCGGAGTCGCACCCCATGCCCTCGGCGATTATTTTTGCATAATGCCCCACACGGAGAATGTGTTCCCCCGTTTCCTCGTCTCTGTACTCCGCCACACGGCCGAGCAGGGCAAGAGCCTCAAATTCTCTGGCTCTGATGACCTCTGTGGCCTTTTCCACCTCCGCCTGAAGGTGGATGGCGCGTTCACTGAGCATTTTTCTGTATTTCCTGATAGTCAGAATATTGTTCAGGCGCGCCTTAAACTCTGTTGTGTCTATGGGTTTGGTGAGAAATTCAGTGGCGCCGGATTCAAACGCGCCGATTTTTACAGTGTTGTCATCACTCACCGCCGTAATCATTATTATCGGGACATCCGGCTGAACTGTCTTGATCATTTTGGTGAGCTCTATGCCGTTCATCTTAGGCATCATATAGTCAACAAGGGCAACATCGATTTCATTGCTCTGGGCGTATGCCAGAGCCTCTTCCGGGTTGGAGAAGCTTTTAACCCTGTGGCCGATTGCCCCTGCGAGATGCTCAATGAGCATGAGATTAACTTTATTGTCGTCAACAGCTATTATGTTAAAGAAAAAATCCATACAAGATTCCTAGTATTAATACTTATTAGACATTATAATCTATTATTGTTACATTTGAAGCGTGCTTTGACAATGGTTTTATGCCTGCCGGCACAGCAAAAGATCAGACAGCCTTAGGGGATGGTATGAAAGTTTTTAATTTAACCTGCAAGGACGCGGCGGAGCTGAGAAGGTTTACCGCCGGAATTGAGTTTTTTGAAAACGGCCGCAGGCTGGTTCAGATTTTCGGCGGAAGCGGAAACATCGATCAGATAATGGAGATAGCCGCGGAAGCGGAAAAAATAAAAAATTCATGCGTCATCGGCTGCACAAGCGCAGGAGAGGTGATAGACGGACGGATCCTTGAGGGGTCTGTGGTTGTCTCCATAGCGGACTTTGAGTTTTCCTCAGTGAAGTCGTTTTTCTATTCCGGCAGCGACATGGGCGAAGCGGCGGAGGAGATAACCCGAAATGTCATAGATGAAAACACAAAGGGTCTGATCGTCCTTTCCGACGGCCTCAAAAGCGACGGACAGAAGCTTATCTCCCGTCTGGCGGAAACCGCTCCCCATGTGCTGATTGCGGGCGGAAAGGCGGCGGACAACTATTCATATACCGAAACCTTTGTTTTTAACGGGAGCAGCAGGAGCGACTGCGGTGTTGTATGCGCTGCCCTGAGCGGCGATGAGCTTATCCTTCATACAGACTATCTTTTCGGCTGGGAGCCCGTCGGCGAGCTTATGACAGTCACATCCTCCGAAGGCGGAAGGGTTTATACCATAAACGACACCCCTGTTTCAGAGGTGTACAGGCACTATCTCGGGCATGAGGTGGCTGAGGGTCTGCCGGACGCGGGAATAGAGTTTCCCCTGATTACAATCCGCGGAGGGATAGAGGTCGCCAGATCCCCTGTGGCTGAATATGATGACGGCTCAGTCCTTTTTGCGGGGGATGTTGAGACCGGAAGCCGCGTAAGGTTCGGTTTCGGCAATCTTGATTTTGCAGATTCCGGAGCTTACACGAAGTACGATTCCATGAGCGAGATCCCTGCCGAGTGCGTTTATATATACACCTGCTCCGGAAGGCGGTTTTTTCTTAAATACGGAATGGAGACAGAGCTCAGCCTCCTTGCCTCCATGGGCGGCAGTGCCGGTTTCTTTACCTACGGCGAGTATTTTCACAAGAACAGGTGCAACGAACTTCTCAACATAACCACCACATTCATGACCCTGAGCGAGTCAAAGGATGTGCGGAGGAGAAGCGCGGCGGAAAAAAAACGGGGCGCAAGCCGCTCTCTTAAAGCGCTTACAACCCTTGTGCGCACCACTTCGGCGGAGCTTAACTTTGAAAAGGAGCTCTCATCCGTCATTCTGGATAATCAGGAGAGCATAGTTATTCTCCGTTCCGATTCAGAAGGAGCCGTTAAGATAAACCGCACATTCTTTGATCTTTTCGGTTTCAGCGATCTGAAGGATTTCAAAAAGTCCCACAGGTGCATAAGCGAGCTTTTCATCACTCAGGACGGTTATCTGGAGAACGGGTGTTTTGATAATGTGGACATCATCATAAACGAGAAATGTAAAATGAGAGACCCCAAAGGGATAGTCCGTGTTTACAAGGTGCGGGCAGCAAAGCTTAATTTCGGGGAACCTCCGTACATGCTGATAACCCTCAATGATGTCACGGATCTGGAAAATGCAGTCAACACGGCTGTTTTTGCTGAAAAGGCGAAGTCTGACTTTCTGGCGAACATAAGTCATGAGATAAAAACCCCTCTCGGCGGGATGCTGGGATTTCTGGATATTCTTGGGCAGATGGAAACAGCACCGGAGAAAAAGGAGCTGATCTCTGTCATAAGGGAAAACGGCGCTGGGCTTCTTTCTGTTATCAACGATATTCTTGACTATTCAAAAATAGACAACGGCCGCATGGAAATACGCTACATGCCTTTTAAACTTGAGTATGAGCTCAGGGCTGTCATATCCACCTTCAGGACAAAGGCGCGGGAGAACAGCATAGAGCTTACGCTCAGCAGGGATGAATCTCTGCCTGTTTACATGGTTTCAGACCCGCTCAGGCTGAAGCAGATCCTCTGCAATCTTATCAGCAATGCGCTCAAGTTCACTCCCGCCGGAGGCAGGGCGGAGCTTAGGGCGGAGTATGCCGAGGACGAGAAAAAGGTGCGGTTCACCGTAACCGACAACGGAATAGGCATTCCCCCTGAAAACCTCAGGAGGATATTCCGTTTTTATGTGGACACTGAGAACGATATTTCTGTGAAAAACCACGGCGGAAGCGGTCTGGGGCTTGCCATTGCTTCCAGTCTGGTGGACATGATGGGCGGCAGGCTTGAAGTTGAAAGTGAGCAGGGGAGCGGAAGCAGGTTCTTCTTCTCGCTGGATGTAAACGACTTCCTTCTTCCGGAGGGCTACGGCGGCACAAGGCTGAGCTCCGGTCAGGAAAAACCTGTGGGCGCCTTCAGGGGCAAGGTTCTTATAGCCGATGATAACGAAACTACGGCGAAGCTAGTGGAGCTTATTCTGGGCTCGTACGGGCTGGAATATATCTGGGCAAAAAACGGGAAAGAGGCTGTGACAGCTTTTTCCTCAGACAAGTTCAACCTCATTCTCATAGACGAAAACATGCCTGTTATGAGCGGATGCGAAGCAGTGGCAGAGATCCGCAAGCTGGAGGCTAGACAGAACAGGGAAAGAACGCCCATAGCGGCTTTTACGGCAAACATAGGCCTTTTCGTCGATGAAAATTTCCGCAAGTTCGGCATGGATGAGTTTCTTCCCAAGCCCCTCGACTTCGCGGAGCTGCACAGCCTGCTTCATAAATATCTTGACGAGTCCTCTGACGGAACGGAGGCGATGCGGCAGAAGCGGGCATACCCGACATCCGGAATGGGGGCGGGCGCGGAGCTTATTTCCGAAGTGATTGACGGCCTCCGTCTCAAAAAAGAAGACGTTATTTTACTGCTGGACAATTTTATCGAACAGTTTAAAGAACAGTACGAAAATCTTGAACATGCGCTTACTGAGCGGAATTACGCAAGGATCGGCGCAGTGGCCCACAGTATATACGGAGCAGCCAGCAACCTGCGCCTGAGGCGGATTGCGGAGAAAGCCAAAGAGATTTCAGAGTGCGCCAAAAACAGCCACGACTGCGAGTATCCCTTCCTTTTCGAATATCTCGCCCTGCAGGTGAAGTATCTGGAAGCTGCGTTGGGCTCGATCAGGTAAGATGTCAATTATGTTGACTTATTGTGGCTTTTTTCGTGAAACGTAATACGCATAAGCTTTTCCGTGTTACGTTCAAGGGCGCAGAATGGGTCTTTAATGACAATCAGTTGACCTATCTTTTACTTTCTAAATCCACGGTGAAGAAAAATCGCGTTATAAGAAATTATCCTGATAAATTTTATTCAAAAATTTTACACATCATTCAATGACTGAAAAAATGGTCAGATGATTTAGAAGATTTAGTAATTAATGATATTGTTTTTAATTTACACCGTTCAAAACTTCCTTCTCAATCCCGCCGATTAAAGCAGAAAGCACGATCCGCGGCTGAGAAGCGGCTAATATTATTCCGTTCATAACTTAAAATCCAATGCTCATAATTAACCCGGGGCTGTTTCAGGGGCATTTGCTCAGAAAAAAATTAAAACATTATTATGGTGCGCTATAGGGTTAGTCTATGGCTTGCATCAAAAAAATTAGTATGCAAGTATATCGCGTTTTAATTCATTTATTTGGGTATTCTGTTACGCACTAGTAATTTGTACAGTGCTAACTTTAGGTTAGGTTTAAAGAATAGAGGTGTAGTATGAGCAGAAACAGCCTTTTCGGGGCTAATGTCTCAAGACGTGACGTGCTGAAATTCAGCGTGGGTGTCACGGCTTTGATGGGACTTCCTTATTCAATGCATACGGCAATAGCAGATGCGGCAACGTCCGATAACCGTCCGCCTGTCATCTGGCTCCATTTTCAGGAGTGTACCGGTTGTTCAGAGTCTCTTTTAAGGTCTGACCATCCGACGCCTGCCGCTCTTCTTCTCGACATGATCTCTCTGGATTACCATGAAACACTCATGGTCGGTTCAGGACATCAGGCCGAGAAATCGCTTCATGATTCAATGGAAGCGAACAAAGGTAAATATATTCTTATAGTTGAGGGAGCTGTGCCCCTCGCCGAAAACGGCATTTACTGCAAAGTCGGCGGCAAAACAGCCAAGGATTCTCTCCTTGAGGCAGCTTCAGGCGCCGCCGCTATAATCAACATAGGCACATGTTCATCCTTCGGCGGTGTTCAGGCAGCGGCTCCGAACCCCACGCAGGCGGTTTCCGCGGACAGCCTTATCAAAGACAAACCTGTGATCAACATTCCCGGCTGTCCTCCCAGCCCCTACAACCTGCTTGCAACTGTTCTTTATATCCTTACCCTCGGCAAGCTTCCTGAGCTTGACGACAAGAAAAGACCTGTTTTCGCTTACGGCAGAAAGATACACGAACACTGCGAAAGAAGACCCCACTTCGATGCGGGCAGATTCGCGGAAAACTTCGACGATGAAGGACACAGACTCGGCTACTGCCTTTACAAGCTCGGCTGCAAAGGTCCCGCCACTTTCGCCAACTGCTCCGTGCAGAGATTCAACGATGTGGGCGTATGGCCTGTTTCCGTTGGCCACCCCTGCATAGGCTGTACAGAGCCTGATGTTATGTTCCACCTTTCGATATTCGACAAGGTGCAGGTGCATAACCCCACTCCTCCCGATTTCTACCCCAATGCCAACCCTGAAAGCAGGGGCAAAGGCGCTGACCCGCTCACTACGGGTATAGTAGGTCTTGTAGGCGGTGCCGCGATAGGTGCCAGCGCAATGGTGGCTGCGAACCTTCCCAAGGAGGAGAATAATGAAGAAGACGAGGCGTGAGTTTATAAAACTCGCGGCTCTCAGCGGCGCGGGCATTGCTGCCGCTCCGCTGGCGGCGGAAGCTTCTGCTCCCATCGCCGCAAATGAAGAAGCCGTGGGTATGCTTTATGATGCCACGCTCTGCGTCGGCTGTAAGGCATGCGTTGCGAGCTGCAAAAATGTCAACGACATGGACGCCGCTCCTGCGCCTAATGATGAGGACAGGCTTTGGGATGCTCCCGAGGATCTGGACTACAGAACCAGAAACATAATAAAGCTCTATAAAGACGGTGAGGGCGATTTCTCTTATGTGAAGCATCAGTGTATGCACTGCATAAAGCCTTCATGTGTTTCCGCCTGCCCGGTTGCCGCAATGCAGCAGGAAAAGGACAGGGGAATCGTTTTTTACGACAAGGATATATGCATCGGCTGCCGCTATTGTCAGGTTGCCTGCCCGTTTAATATCCCCAAGTTTGAATGGCCGAAGCCTTTCCCGAAAATAGTGAAGTGCGACCTCTGCAAGTTCACTAACCTCAAGGACAAAGGCATTCCCGCATGCTGCGATGTGTGCCCCACTCAGGCGGTGATATACGGCAAAAGGAACTTTCTCCTTGCGGAAGCGAAGAAGAGAATTGCTGAAAACCCCGGCAAATATCAGAAAGAGATATACGGCGAGTTTGAAGTCGGCGGAACAAACGTCATCTACATCGCCGGCGAAACTTTCGACAATCTCGGTTTCAGAGAGCTTGAGTTCGACTCGAACGCGGCTTTCTCCGAAAACATTCAGCACACGATTTACAAAGGCTTCGTAGCTCCTGTGGCTCTTTACGGTTTCCTCGCCTTCGTAGCGCTTAAAAACCGCAAAAACCACCACGGTCACGGTCATGGACACGGACACGACGCCAAACACGAGGATAAACATGGTTCCGAAAAGTAATGAATATATGGCACTGCACCGTGAGAAGATTCTCACCCCGTCTTTCTGGGTGCTTCTTGCGTTCACGGTAATCGGCTTTTACTGCATCGGCCTCCGTTATGTAATGGGTATCGGCGCGGTGAGTAACCTTTCGGACGGTTTCCCCTGGGGTATCTGGATCGCCTATGACGTTGCGACAGGCACGGCTCTCGCCTGCGGCGGATACGCTCTTGCTATCGTGATTTACATCATGAACGGCTGGAAATACCACCCCCTTATCCGTTCCGCGATTGTTACATCTATGTTCGGTTATGCTCTTGCGGGCTTCTCCGTTATGGTGGATCTCGGAAGGTACTGGAACGCCTACAGCTTCTTCATACCTTCACGCTGGCAGGTGAACTCGGTTATGTTCGAGGTCGCTGTCTGCGTTATGGCATATAACGTGGTTCTTGCCATCGAGCTTCTTCCCGCGCTTCTGGAAAGGTTTGTGCACTCAACAAACCCCCGTTTCCCTAAGCTTAAAGAGTTTGCGAGAAAAATTTACCCGAAACTTGATAAAGTGCTTATCTTCTTCATCGTTCTGGGTATCACACTGCCTACAATGCACCAGTCCTCGCTGGGCTCTATGATGATAATTGCCGGTTCCAAGCTGAACCCCATATGGCAGACAGGTTTCCTTCCTGTTCTTTTCCTCATAAACGCCATGTATATAGGCTACTCTGTCATCATTTTCGAATCCACACTGTCTTCAGTGGCGTTCGGAAGACCCTTTGAGAAGGAAGTAAGGATAATCGCAAAAGTTATCCCCTACCTCACTGCTGCGTGGCTGATAATCCGTTTTGCAGACCTCTACTACAGAGGCCACCTCTCAACGGCTTTCTCAGGGGACTACTACTCCAAGATGTTCCTCGCTGAAACCCTGCTTATCGCGGGCGGTGCGTACATGCTCACATGGAAGCATTTCAGAATGTCTCCCAGATGGGTCTTTGTTTCCGCTGTGATGCTCTGCGTAGGCGGTTCATGGTACAGGTTCAGTGTTTATATCATCGGCTTCAACCCCGATAAGGGATGGTCATACTTCCCCTCACTGCCTGAGTTTTTCATAACCCTCGGTCTCGTGGCTTTTGAAATTCTCGGCTACATGGTGCTGGTGAAGATGTTCCCCATCATGCCCAACCTTGAAGGGCACAAGAAGAGCGCATAAATTTTCAGGAGATTAAATAATGGGAAAAAGAATAACTATTGACCCTATTACCCGTATAGAAGGACACCTCAGGATAGATGTAGAGGTTGACGGCGGGAAGGTTACTAAGGCATGGTCCTCCGCGCAGATGTGGAGAGGCATTGAAAAAATCCTTCTTGGGCGCGACCCCAGAGATGCGTGGGTTTTCACTCAGAGATTCTGCGGCGTCTGCACCACCGTGCACGCCATAAGCTCAATCCGCTCACTTGAAGCGGCCATGAACGTTGACGTTCCCGTTAACGGCCAGCTTATCAGAAACATGATGATAGCTCAGCACTCCGTACAGGATCACATAGTGCATTTCTATCACCTTTCAGCCCTTGACTGGGTTGACATTGTGTCAGCGCTTTCAGCAGATCCCAAGAAAACCGCAGCCATTGCTCAGAGCCTCTCTGACTGGCCCGGCAACAGCGTAACTGAATTCGCCGCTGTTAAGGAAAAGCTCAAAAGCTTCGTAGCTACGGGCAAACTCGGTATCTTCGGTTCAGGCTACTGGGGACACCCCGCAATGAAACTCAGCCCCGAAGTGAACCTTCTGGCTGTTGCTCACTACCTTAAAGCCCTTGACTACCAGAGAAAAGCGGCTCAGGCTGTGGCTATCCTCGGCGGTAAAAACCCCCACATACAGAACCTCTGCCTCGGCGGTGTCGCAACTGCCGTTAACGTGGACAACATGGCAGCGCTCAACATGGAGAGATTCGCTCAGCTCCGCGCGCTCATGACAGAAACAAGAGACTTCGTGAAAAAAGTTCTCTACCCTGATGTTGTGGCCATCGGCTCCATGTACAAAGACTGGTTCAAATACGGCAAAGGCGTGAACAACTACCTTGCTGTGCCTGAGTTCCCTGTAGATGAAAAAATGACTCAGTTCGACATGAACGGCGGTATCGTTTACAACAGCGAATTCAGCAAAATGAGAGTCCTTAAAGATCATAAAGACGCATACCTCATTGACAACGTGACAGAGTCTGTCGCTCACGCGTGGTATGAGAACGGAGCTCCCAAACACCCCTACGAGGGCGTCACAGAGCCTCACTACACCGATTTTGACGAAAACGGCAAATATTCATGGTCAAAAGCGCCCAGACTTGCCGATAAACCCATTCAGGTCGGTCCCGTTGCTCAGATCCTCACTTCATACTACAACAAGGACAAAGAGGTTGTTGATCTTGTCAACTCAACGGTTAAGACTCTCGGCATAACAGTAGGCGACCTTGAGTCAACCATGGGAAGACACGTTACAAGAGCAATCCGCTCAGTTGTAATGGCAGACAAATCGCTCAAATACCTTGATATGCTCATAGACAACCTTGCAAAAGGCGAAACTGCATATGCCAACCATGTTGAAATGCCCATGGGCGAGTACAGAGGCGTGGGATTCCACGAAGCACCCAGAGGGACACTTTCACACTGGATCGTCATTAAGGACAAGAAAATCGCCAACTATCAGGCGGTTGTTCCCTCCACATGGAACGCAGGCCCCAGAGACGAGAAAGGACAGGCAGGCCCCTACGAGGCGAGCCTTGTGGGCAACCCCGTTGCGGACGCTCACCAGCCCCTTGAGGTTATCAGGACAATACACTCCTTCGACCCCTGCATTGCGTGCGCTGTGCACTCAATCGACCCCGAAGGAAAAGAACTTACAAGCGTAAAAGTAAGATAATACAAACAAAGCGGGGCAAGGTGCAGACCTGTCCCGCTTTTTTCTGTTGCGCTTCACTGCGCAATGATTTATACGGAGCACTTATGAACGTACTTGTATTCGGTGCAGGAAACATTTTGCTTGGTGACGAAGGCTTCGGCGTGCACATGATCCAGCACATGGAGAAAAATTTCGAGGCATCCGAAAACGTGGAACTCTATGATGGGGGAACCATGGGCATTTTCGCCACTCACAAGCTTGAGGAAGCCGAGCATATCATCATAATAGACACTCTCGACGCAGACGGCGAACCGGGGGAGATACGTACCTACGGCCTTGACGACATAAGGCTGAACAGGATTCCCGCCAAGATGTCTCCTCACCAGATAGGTTTGCAGGAAGTACTGCTTATCAGCGAAGTGCGCGGGAAAGTGCCCGAAAGCGTGAAGCTTCTGGGCATAATCCCAAAATCTCTGGATGGCAGCTTAGAGCTCAGCCCTGAGCTTCAGGACAAAGTTGCTGTTGTTGAAAAGCTCCTTCTGGATGAATTAGGTTCTCATGGAATCACTCTGAAAAGGAAGCAGAACGGATAGTCCGGAAGCTTCCTTCGGGGAAAATCGAAGAATCATGAAACGGGCACTCCTGTGAGGGAAATGCCCGTTTTTTTGCGGAATTTATTGCTGATTTATTATCTGGGTCATGAGGTCTTTCATCTTCACCATTGTGAGCCCTTTCGGAAGCTGAAACTTATCCGCGGCTATGTTCCCTTTTGAAACCGCCGTAACTTCGGTTACATCCTCTTTGGTTCCGCCGCTGAAATCGGGCATACGGGTTTTTTCATAGAGGCTGAAACCCTTGGATGCATAAGCTGTGATCTCGTTCTCAACAACCTCTTCCGGACTCATGAAGAACGGGGGCGCGTTGTTGACGATGCTGAGGAAGGAGGCAATATCAACCTCTTTTGCAATCTCGTCAAGAAGCTGTTTGGAATAGCAGATCTCGGTGGAAATATTCAGGTTCGGGAGCGAAAGGAGAACCTTCTCGCAGGGGTAGCCTGCGTAGGTGCCTTTGCCTTTCGGCTCTGTTTTCACCTTGAGCTTCCTGATTTCCTCGTGCTGTTTTTTGTAGTAATCGTCCTTTGTGATATCCTGAATCTGCTCAGCGGCGAGCTTCTGCATCTCCTTCATATCTTCAAAGGTTCCGAACATAATCATTTCACTTTCGTAGTCCACTGTATAGACAGTTTTTTTCCTGATATCTATCAGCGTGTCCAGTTTTCCGTCAGAAAAAGAGGCGATGAGGCCGTTCTGGAAGTAGCTCACTGACTGGCCGTCCGTGAGTTTCTCAGAAATGGTTATGCCCGCGTGGATCTGAAGGGCGGAAAAAAGCAGGAAAACAAGGAGCAGCGTTTTTTTCATTTTTATTCCTCCGCGAAAAAGAGCGCAATATTTCATCATATACTGCCGATTTTTGCTGTGCAAGAGGATTAATAATAATTTTTTCCGAAAAACTGCGGAAGAGGATGGGGAAATTGCCGTTTTTCAGTCCGCTGAGAAGCGGATTTTGTCAAAAGCTATTTTTGACCCTGTTTCTCCGCCGAAGGTGAATCCTATTTTTATACTGTTCATTAAGGCGTCCGCTGATTTGACGCAAAGTTCTGCTGAAGGTGCTTTTCCCTTATAATCGGCAGACATTTCGGAGCAGGCGGTGCAGTCTGCCCATGCTTTTGCGAGTACATATATTCCGTCCGCGGACTTACTGCTGCATGTTTCATCAGCATATCCTGAGTGCAGTTCAAGGCGCATCGAAATATTTTTTTCATCCTCGAGCCAGTTGCGGGAGTCCGGTTCGGGTTCCGAACAGCTTTCAGAGGGGCAGGGGGGCATTTTTGCGTGAAGATGGCTTCCCATGCATATTTCGGAAGTTCCCGCGGGGTATATGCAGGGCATAAGCGCCAAATGGTTTGCTGACGGGGAGTTTTTGTAGTCGAAGTTTATGTTGGGATAAAGATCGGTTTCCAGAACAAAGCCTGCGCCTCCGAAATTCAGCCCGCCGTAGCCCAGACCGAAAGAGCCTGATACGCCGCATTTAAGATCCCCTGAGTCGTAGCCGGAGGGGAAGACCGCTAGCCCGTATCCTCCGAAAGGGGAGCCTGTGCTGAGCGGGTCATTGTCGGTGTAGAGAGTTCTGACTTCATAATACATACGGAAAACGCCGCTGTATGTGAAAACTTTGTCAGACCAAAGGCATACGGATTCGGAGGAGTCTGTTTCATTGAGGACAAAGCCTTTCAGGCTGCCGTTTTCGTCCGTTTCTGTTTTAACAGCGTCTGTCTCACTGCCGTCAGCGTTCAGGACGGTGAGGTTGTCCCCGTCCAGATAAATATCACGGGCTGTGCTCTCTGCCGATGCATCAGGCAGGAAGGGGAGGGCGAATGATGCTGTTGTCTTTGTAGTGCCCTTTACCGCGTGCACTCTTACCTCCCTGACCGAGGAGGAGCTGAAAGAAGGAGCATAAGCGGTAATCTGCATTGACGGGCCGTTTCTGAAGTCTGAACTGTCAGCACATTCAGAACTGATGCCGAGAAGGGCGGCAGTTTCCCCGTCCGCCTCAGCGCACCATTTATCGGCAGGCGGAACAGACTCTATCCCTGCGGTGTAGAGACTTCCGGAGTATAGGGCGGGCAGTCCGCGCGTAACGATTTTAAGGGGGGTTCCGCATCCGGCGTTCTGCATGGCTTCGTTGAATCCCGTCCAAACGGCTGAATCATCATTTGAAGCGGATGGGTGGAGGATAGTTACTGACTGATTGTCTGCCGTGGTATCAAACAGGCCGTTCTCCCCCGCGCTCAGCGCGACAACCGCCGCGCTTTTTCCGGAGTGCTTTTCGGAGCAGTCTGCATTCAGACATGTGATGATGCTTATTCCCCCTGAGCCGGAACACAAATCAGCGGAATCGGCGGTGATTATCCTTATGTTCCGCCCAAAGCCGTCCTTTATTTCACCGAAAAAAGAAACATCGGGAACCGCACCGGACGATGCTGTTTCGGCCGCCGCTTTCAGAAGGATTCCGCTGAGTGCTGATTCCGTGGCCTTCGAGCGGGAATAGCTCATGGCATTTTTAACCGCTCCGTAGCCGAGCGCGGCCAGAAAACCTGCTATAAACAGAACAAATGCCAGCTCTATCAGTGAAAAGCCCTTTTCAGAACGGACGGCGGGTTTCATAAAAGCCTCATACAGGGTGACAGGGAATAAGAATTATTATAAAATTAAACATTATCAGTCAATTAACGTTGCGGGAGCTTGGTTTTCAATGTGTTCAGAAAAGAGAGGCTTTACACTTATTGAACTTGCTATAGTGCTTGTTATAATAGGCTTTGCTCTTGCTTCGGGGAGCAGTCTCCTTGCTCTGGCAGTGAAGAAGAAAACCGCCGAAACCGATTCCGCACGCCTTGTTTCTGCTAAAAACTCACTCTTTTCCTATACCGGAATAAACGGCGCCCTGCCCGCAGGCGATGGGTTTGCCCCTGCCGTGCCTTACTCCTCAGACTTCGGCGGCAGGTCTGTTGCGTATATATATGATGAATCACTGACATCGGGTGATGCGGTCTGCCGGAAGAGAACAGCATCCATTGAAATCAGGCAGTGCCGGAATATGGGGTGCACGGACTACTCGGCTGTGAGAAATATTGCCTTTGTCACCGTGAGCGGCGGCGCGAACGCCAATATACAGACCGGAAAAGACGGTGCTGGCATAGTGCGCATATATTCCCAGGGGGATAATGCAGATGACTGGCCCGCTGACGGAACAAGGACAGAAGGATATGACGACATTGCGGAGTGGGTCACCCTCGGCGAGCTTCAGGCGCGCAGCGGGTGCAGCGGGAACAGTCTTAAAATTCTGAATAATGAACTCCCGCAGGGATACGCCGGCAGGGCATACGGTGCGAAGCTTTTTGCGGACGGAGGCATTCCGCTGGAAAGCGGAGGGCGGTACAGGTGGTGTCTGGATGCTCTTCCGCTCAAAACATCCGGAGGGCTTGAGTTTTCCTCCGGCGGGGTAGGCGTGAGCACATCGGCGGATTGCCTTTCAGAAAGCGAATCATCATGGACAAAAGGTGATAATGTGAGCATCACGGGAACACCGCCGTCCGGAAGCGGCGGTTCATATTACGTCAGCGTCTGGGTGCGTGACGGCAACGATCCGGACGGGAGTGAAGACAGCATAGCGAACAAAAAGCTTGTGCTCACCATATCCGAGTGAATCCTGCCCTGCGCCTGAAGATTTCTGTTTATAAAATTTCCCTGCCATGATAAAAATCAAACAATAATTTAAATAAATGCCGGAGGAGCCAGTATGAAAGCCGTACTTATGAACGGATTCGGAGGAATTGATGTTCTCAGTGTCGGTGAGGCCGAGAAGCCTTCACCGAAAGAGAACGAAGTGTTGATAAAAGTCGCAGCCACATCCATAAACAGACCCGACCTTGTGCAGAGAGAGGGCAAATATCCCCCGCCTCCCGGAGATTCTGAAATCCTCGGGCTTGAAGTTGCGGGCGTAATCGAAGAGCTGGGCTCAAAGGTTACGGGCTGGAAGAAGGGCGACAGGGTTATGACTCTTGTGGGCGGCGGCGGTTACGCTGAATATGCCGTTGCATATGCTGAGCACCTTATGCCTATTCCTGCGAACATGAGCTTTGAGCAGGCCGCATGTGTGTGCGAATCATATATTACCGCATTTCTGAATGTATTCATGATCGGCGGGTTTCAGGACGGCGAAACAGCTATCTTCCACGGCGGCGGCGGCGGAGTGAACACAGCGGCAATTCAGCTTTCAAACGCTCTTACTCCTAATTCAAAATATATAGTGACAGTCGCACCTGATAAGGAAGCGAAGGTTAAGGAACTCGGCGCATCGCTCACGGTGAACTTCCGTGAGGTTTCAGATTTTTCCGAGATGGTGAAGGAATTTACCAACAAGAAGGGGGTCAATCTCATTCTTGACCACGTCGGCGCGAAATATCTTTCTCCCAACATGAATTCGCTCGCCTACGCTGGCAGGCTGGTGATAATCGGCGTCACAAGCGGAATCAAGGCGGAGCTTAATCTTGCCCTGATGATGGTTAAACGCCAGCAGATAATAGGCTCTGTGCTCCGTTCCAGACCCGTCTCGGAAAAAGGGGAGATTGTTAAGGAATTCACAAGGAGAGCCCTTCCCAAATTCGCGGACGGAAGCATTGTGCCCATAATCTACAAAGTCTTCCCCATAGACGAAGCCGCGGAAGCCCACAAAACCATGGAAGAAGACAAGCATTTCGGGAAAATCGTTCTCAAAATAGCGGATCTGTAATTTCCGATACCGTGATATTCAGGCACACGGATGTGCCCGCGGAGGGCGTACCGGAGCATATGCGAGGAACGCAAGCGAAGCCAGAGCAGCAAGAAGCTCTGCTTCGCAGGCTGCGAGTTCTTAAAAACTGCATGGACGCAGGTTTTTACGAACTATAATAAGGACAGACAAGCATTTCGGGAAAATCGTTCTCAAAATAGCGGATCTGTAATTTCCGAAATTTAATAAACAGCCCCGTCACTCGGGGCTTTATCTGTATAAGTTCACCCATGCCCTTCTTTTAAAGGAGGGCATTTTCTTTTATGTTAAACAGCTTCCCCCTTTATAAAGGGGGACTGAGGGGGATTTTACAGATATGAAAGCCTGTTGCCATGTTTCTCATCAGTCCGGCAGTCCCGGCACTGTTTTTACAAAACTATGGTGAACTCTGCTCCCTCAAATGTGTTCGCGGCAGTCAGTGTTCCCTGAATGTTCTTTTCTATGATTATTTTAGACATATAAAGCCCGATCCCCTGACCGTCCGGTCTGGTGGTGAAGTACGGCTCGAATATGCGTCCCATTGCCGACTGCTCTATCCCTCCGCCGTTATCTGCGATCCGTATCATTGTTCTGCCTTCTGCGGCGGCAATATGTATCTCGATTCTGGGTTCAGGCACCCTGCGCATTGAGAGGATATCCTTCGCGTTCTGAATTATGTTAAGCAGAACCTGACAGAACTCGTTTCTGAAGGTTTTCAGGAATATGTTGTCCTGTGATTTTATAGTCAGCCTGATTCCGTGAAACCGTAAGTTGGGCTCAATTATTGAAACAACTTCGTTCAGGGCGCTGTTTATGCAGAATTCCTCAACCGGCTTTGAAGGGCTGAAGAAATTTTTGAAGTCGTCTATGGTGTGCGACATAAACTTGAGGGTGGAGAACGCTTCTTTTATAAGTCCTTCGGCCTCGTCTTTATCCAGGTTGCCCTGTTTGATTCCCATTTCAAGGTTGGTGAGTATGCCTGTCATTTTGCTCAGGGGCTGACGCCACTGATGGGCTATGTTTGAGATCATTTCCCCCATGGCCGCCAGTTTGGACTGATGAACAAGCATCTGTTCCTGTTCACGCTGTTTTCTTTCATTGGCAAGTCTCTGCGAGATGTCTCTGGCTACATCGATTGAAAATTTCCTTCCGTCTTCATTTATGACGGAGGCTGTGACTTCGGTGGGGACGATTTCCCCGTTCTTGTTCAGGAAATCAAGCCTCACTGTTTCCTTGAGGCCGAACTCCTCCCGCTTTCTTATTATATAATTGTGGATTTTCTCAAACTCATAGGACGGATGAAGCTGTTCGGGCGACAAACTGCGAAGCTCGTCGATGATATATCCTGTCATGCTCCGTGCGGCGGCATTTGCGTCAACAATGCGCTTTGTCCTCAGGTCACATATGAAAATCGCGTCTGTAGCTGATTCAAAAAGGGTCTTGTATCTGGTTTCTATTCCGCGCAGAAGCTTTTCCTGCCCTTCCTTCTGGTCAGTGACGTCCCTTGCGATGCCCTCTATGCCTGTTACTTCACCTTTTTTGTTTTTGATAAAGTGTGCGGATGTCGAAACCCGCCAGACACTGCCGTCTTTTCTGAAAAGTGAAGCGTCAAAGGAGGTCACCCTTCCGTTTCTGCCCAGCAGTTCCTTGAATATTTCTCTCTGCTCCGGAAAGACATACAGTTCTCCTCCGAGATTCTTGCCTATCATCTCCTCCGGCGTGAAGCCTGAGTAAATGAAGATGGAAGGCGAAACTGCTGTTATATTGCCATAAATATCTGAAGTGTAATATATGTCGAAAACATTCTCGATAAATCCGGCAAATCTTTCGGAGTTTGCGCTGCAGCATGAAGCAGGGTTAAGGGAGGAGGTTCTGATTCCGGCTGAGCAGTCTTCAAGAGGGAAGGATTCTATCTCAACAAAACGCCACATTGAATCAGCACCGAGAATAAGACAGCTGTCTTTCCCTCCGTTTCGGAGAATAAGGGAGGTTCTTCCGCTGTATTCCGGTTTGATTAAATCGGTAAAAAGAGTTCCGCACACTTCCTGTCCGGAATAGCCGAACATTATTTCCGCTTCAGGGGAAATATCAAGTATGGATAAATTGCGGCCCAGTAAAAAATCATATTCTGTCATAACTGTACTGCACCGCCCCTCAGAAAGAAAATGCCCATACATTCAGTTTACAGTAAAAAAATCAATAAGTCGCTGCTGTTCTATGACAATTGAAATAAAAACGCCGCCTTTCACAGAGGCGGCGCTGTTTTTAAGGGATAAGTATCATGTCCGCTTCCGAACCTGCTGGAAGCGAATTTGTGTCTTCATCAATAAGCACAAGGCCGTTCACCGTCGCAAAGTTGATGAAGTGGGAGGTAAGCTGTGAACCGGGATCTGCGGCGCAGTAGCGTCCGTTTTCCACTGTTACAACCGCTCTGTCAACATCCATGCGCCCCTTTCTTGCCTTCATCTCGGTTTTGAGGACTGCCTTGTGGATCTTGTTTTCAAAATCGGCCACGCCGAGAGCTTTCCTGAAAAGAGGCACAGCGTAGAAAACAAAGTTTGTGAGAAACGCCGCCGGATAGCCGGGCATACCGAGGAAGAGTTTGTTGTCCCTCTTGGCCACCATGAGCGGACTGCCGGGCTTGATGCGCGTTCTCTCTATAAAAAGTTCGAAGTCATGCTCTTTGAACACTTTTTTCACGAAGTCGTATTTCCCCATGGAAACGCCGCCTGAGGATATGATTATGTCGTGATCTCTGCACATTTCCTTGAAAGCGTTTGCAACTTCCGCTTCCGTGTCCCCTATGGGGCCGAAGAAATCAGGGGTTATGCCCACGGAGTTCAGACAGCTTTCCAGAATCCGCCTGTTGGTGTCAAAAACCATTCCCTCGGTGAATTTCTCTTCCACTTCAAGGATTTCATCACCTGTGACGAATGCAGCCACACGGGGTTTTTTGTATACCTCAACCTCGGCCTTGCCCAGATAAAAAAGGGCAGGGTAAAGTCCCTTGTCAATGACTGCGCCTTTTCTGATTACGGCTTCGCCTTTTCTGGCTTCTTCTCCGGCGAGGTTTACGGAATCTCCCGCGGGGATGCTTTCGGGGATGGAGACAACTCCGTCTTTTTCCTCGCAGTCTTCAACACGGGCAACGGTGTCCGCGCCGTGGGGGACGGTTCCTCCGGTCATAACAAATATGGTTTCATCATCCTTTACGGACGGGCCGCTTTTTTCTCCGGCGGCTACTTCCCCCGTGAGCCTGTATGTTTTCCGGCCGTGCCTGAAGGCATAGCCGTCCACTGCGGATTTATTTACATCCGGGTAGTCTCTGGGCACAGTTATATCTTCCGCCAGAGTTCTGCCCCAGCTTTCCCTCACTGAAACCTTTTCTGTTCCGTAGGTTGTCACAAGGCTGTTAAGTATGGATTTTGCTTCCTGCCAGCTTATCATAAGCCGCCCCTCCCGAACGGACAGACGGGATAATGGCACTTCTCGCAGAAGTGGCACAGGCCGCCGTGACCGGAATTTGCTATGAATTCTCTGGTTATCTTTTCTTTTGCAAGTATTTTAGGCAGATAGATGTCCAGCGCCGTGGCATGGAAAAACAGAGCCGCCGCAGGCACGCAGACCACGGTTTTTTCCCCGATGTAGCCTATGGAGCAGTTGTTTCCCGGCTGGATAGGGTTGCCCTTGCAGACTATCTGCACTCCTGCGTCCTTTATGGCGTCTGTGGTGACATCGTCAGGGTCAACGCTGGTTCCACCTGTGGTGAGCACAAGGTCTGTGAGTTCAAGCATTTTTTTAAGCTCACGGGTTATGTGCTCTCTTTCGTCAGGGGCGACAGCGGTTGCGACAACTTCAACGCCCATTGCCCTGAGTTTTGCGGAAAGCTTGGGTATGAAGCCTTCTTTGATGCGCCCTTCGTAAACCTCATTCCCTGTCACCAGAATGCAGGCTGTTTTTATTTTGTATGGATTAACGCTTAATATGGGTTTGTCGAGGATGCTTCTGACAGAGTCCATAAGCTCCTCGGTGCAGACGAGGGGAATTATTCTGAAAGCTGCCACCTGAGCGCCTTTTTTCACGGGGAAACCGTCATGCAGGGTGGGCATGGAGGGGATCTCAAGGCTGTTTACCGCCAGCAGTTTTTCCCTGTCCACATGGAAAACCCCGTCAACTTCAGCATAGAAAGAAACTTTTCCTTCGCTGGTCTCCTTGTCGTAGGTGACATTTTCACCTGCGGCGAGGGGTGCGGCTATCTTTGCCGCGTCATCCTCGTGAACATCCGTGTCATTGCCGTCCATGACAAAAATGTTTCTGCGGCCGAGGTTTTTCATGTATTCTATGTCATCCGCGCAGATTAAGTGCCCGCGCTTGAACGCACGGTTCTTTATTTTCTTCTCCAGGCTTACTTCTGTGATGTCGTATGCGAGAACCTGACCTTCCGCATTGTCAATACTGATTTTTTTCATTGCGACTCCGCTGTGTGTTCAATAAAATGTAGATGTACGGAATGTTTTTGTCAAGCAGACCGATTGCGGTGGAACTTGATTCTGCATTCTGGTATATTTTCTTATGACTTAAATGATAATTGCCAAAAGGTAAATCTGAGGTAAATCCCCGGAGTATGCTTTTTTGGAGGTACGGATTTGGACAGGGAAGAGCTGAGCAGGTTTGACGGCAAAGAAGGGCGCAGGGCGTATATAGGCTACAAAGGCCACGTTTATGATGTTACGGAGAGCAGACTGTGGAAGAACGGTCAGCACGTTAAGAGGCACTTTGCCGGAAGGGATCTCACTGAGGATCTGGACAAAGCGCCGCACACTGACGAAGTTTTCGCCAGAATAAAGCCCGTTGACGTGCTTACGGAATCTGTTGCGAAGATTGAAATATCTCCGTCCGATGAGTTTAAGGCGATGCTGAGGGATGTTTACAGAAAGCTCCACCCGCATCCCATGTTCATACATTTCCCCATGGGGCTTCTCAGCTTTGCGGTGTTTATGCAGATCATGTTCCTGTTCACGGGGGAGCCGAGCTTTGAGACCACAGCCTTTCACTGCATGGTGGCAGGCGGCGTTTCCCTCATTCCCACAATAGCCTCCGGCTTTTTCAGCTGGTGGGTGAACTATCACTACGCAACATCCAATGTCTTTGTTACGAAGATAGCCTTCTCGGCGCTGCTGTTTCTTATGTGCATGGCGGAAATGTGGCTGAGGTTCAGCGATCCGTCCATCTCGGCTGCCGGAACCGGCGTTTCAAACCTGTATAACGGTCTTCTGCTTCTTAATCTGCCTGTTATGGCGGTGATAGGGTTTAACGGCGGCAAGATCACTTGGGGTTGAAGTTCTGTAAATTATAAGGGGGCAGGGGAATACGTCTGCCTCCTAGTCCTCTTCTGCGGTGTCTGTGCTTATTTTCTCCAGACCGAGTGAATCCAGTTTCTCGAGGGGCTTGTCAAGCATTCTGCGGCGGGTTCCGCTCAAAAGCTCGTATTCCTTTGCCGCGTCCTCTATCTTTTTGCCGAGGGCTTCCATCTTCCCCGTGAAGAGATCCCACTGCTTGCGGAATGTGCCCATGATTGTGAGTATCTCCGATGATGTCTGCTCAAGGCGGAAATTCTCCGCCGCCTGCCTGATCACCGCAAGAACGGAGAAGAGCGACACAGGAGATGTGAGTGCGACCTTTTTTTCAAAGGCGAAGTCCAGAACATCAGGGCACTTTTCCATCATGAAGCCGAAAATCTGCTCATTCGGTATGAAAAGCATGGCGAAATCCAGCGTATTCTCAGCGGGGTCTATGTAATCCCTGCCGGAAACCTCCTTAATCCGCTCCTTAACATCCTTGGCAAATGCCGATGCGCGCGTTTTTGCCGCCGCTTCTTCTGTTTCATCCAGATATTTCAGATAGTTTTCCAGCGGAAACTTCACATCCATATTAAGTATCGCGCCGTTTGGCATTATGAAGGTGTAGTCCGGCCTGCTGCCGGAGGTTTTCAGAGTTTTCTGTCTGTAGTAGTTTACGTTTTCCATGAATCCGGCGGATTTCAGTATATCCTCCGCCATGCGTTCGCCCCAGCGGCCGCGTTTGCCTGTGGAGGAGAGGGCTTCCTTGAGGGATGACGTGACCCTGAAAAGCTCTTCGGCGTTTCTGGATGTGTGGCGTATCTGCTCGGAGAGGGCGGAGAATTTTGATTCCCTGTCTTTCTCAAACTCTTTTACAAGCTTCTCGACCTCGGTGAGTTCCTTGGTCATTTTATCAAGCTGGGCATCGATCAGCGCTTTTTTTCCGTCAAGCTGTGCGGCGCCTGCCTTGCGCTCATTTTCTATGTGCTTCATGAGCTCTGCCGTGGTTTTGGAGAGCGCCTCAAGTGAGAGACCGGAGAAGCTTAGTTTAAGCTGTTCCGCCATCTGCGAAACAGTTTTTTCCGCATCGAGCCGGAGAGCCTCCTGCTTCCGTGAGAGCACGGTGAAGAAAACCGCGCAGACACCTGCGCCCGCGGCGAAACCGAAAAGAAAGATAACTATTGATGAATTTTCCATGATCAGAATTTAGCAGAAAGCGGATATGGGGGCAATATGGTTTGTTCTTTTGCCGATTCTGTTTTAAATTATATTCAGCGAGTTTCGGAGTGTTCCATTGGTTTACAAGGGTTTTACTTTTCTTATATGCGATGCGGGCGGGCTGATCCCCCTTGCCGCTGTTCTTCGCAGGCTGACTGCGGGCGGGGAAACTGTTTTTCCGTTTGTCCCTGTCCCTTTTTCCCCCCGCATGTCTCACACCCTCTGCGGTGCGGGAGCTTCTGCGGATGCTTATATGCTGGCTCTTGCGTGCGGAATAAATGCCTCTTATCTCATGTCTCTCAGGGTGAAGGCGGGAAGCGTTCCGGATTCCGAAACCTATGAAAACGCCGCGGCAAGGCTTGAGGAAATATCTGCAAGCGCAGCCTATGACCGAATAGCCCTTGTTCTGGATGCCGACTGCGGCGAATGGGGCGAGGAACTGGCGGGGCTCATATGCGGCGGTGTTTATCTATGCGGAGGCAGTGCGTCTGTTAAGGCAGTCTGGGACGGAGCATCGGACGAACTGAGGGCGCTTATGAAGGGTGCTCTGCTTTCGGAGAAGAGCTGGAGCTTTCTTGCTAAACCGCCTCTGCCTGTGATTGCCGCTGTGCCGGAAAGCCTGCCGGAGGCGGAGATTCTGCCGGATTTATGTATTTTCGGCAATGCGGACGGCGTGAAAACAGGGGTGATCAACCTCCCTTCCATGGCGGACTGTGATGATGCAGTGCCGTTTCTTATGTCCATGGATTTCAGTGTATCGGTGATAAACGAACCGCACGAGGCCGATGACTGCGGCATACTGATCCTCCCCTCCAGCGAAAATCCGAGGAGCGATCTCCGCTTTCTCGAAAAAAGGGGATTTGATGCCAAGCTTAGGGAAATTTTCGGTCATAAACCTCTTATAGCATTCGGAACAGGCTTTTCCATGCTCGGTTCGAGGTTCAGCTTCGAAAGCGGAACGGAGACGGGGATCTTCTCAGGGCTTGGGCTCAGTGATTATGAATCGGTTGTGCGGGGAGGCAGGAGGCTTGTCTGTTCCAAGTTCCGTTTCAGCGGTGAGAAGTGGCTTTTCCACCCGATCAGCGTCAGTGAGGAATATCTTTTTGCGGGCATTCCTTTCCACGGGGAGACGGCAAGCGAACCTGTGCGCAACCTTCTGCATATGGCGCTAAAGATTAAGCCTGATTTTTCCGAATATATCATAGCGGCGCGCGCACTTGGTGTTCTGGCCGATAAATGCATAGTGAAAAATAATATCTTCTGACAATGGGAGGCCTATGGTTCCGTTTATCTTCAACCTTACTGATAAAAAAATTCTGGTGGCGGGCGGAGGTGCGGAGGCCGAATCCCTGCTTGTTAAGTTTCTGGGGCATGACCCGCACATCAAGGTTATCTCACCCGCATACACCGAAAATATCAGACTCTTTCACAGATTCGGGCGCATCGAGCTTGAAGAGAGATGGGCGGAGGAGACCGATGTGGATTCTTCCTTCTACTTTGTTTTCGCCGTTACAGGGGACGCTGAGGTGGACGCAGAAGTCGGAGCATGGGCACGCAGAGCGCATGTGCCTGTCTTCGTGCTGAATAATCCGCAGATGTCTGACTTTTCAACTGAAAAGGATGAAAAGAACGAGGCCGGTGATTTTGACAGAATAAAGGAGCTTCTTCAGACAAGGCGGGGCTAATCCCGAAACGTGGGCAGGCTGAGGATATACCATGTCACGCCTGCTCCTGCGGCGGTGAGGACTAGGAATACAATGATACTGCCCGAAATAGCAGACGAAAAAATAAGCGAAAACCAGAGCAGGCCGAGGGCGCGTATTTTTATTCTGCGGCTTATGCCCAGCCCGTTTTCATAATTTCTGATTATATCTCCGAAGTGCTTGTTGTTCAGGAGCATTTTGTGAAATTTCTCCGAACTGCGGGCAAAGCAGGCCGCCGCCAGCAGTATAAACGGAGTGGTGGGCATTACCGGAAGAAAGATTCCGACTATGCCCAGAAAAAGTGATATAAAACCAAGAACAATAAGGATTATCTTCATCCGCTCTCCTGAGTATGCTCCAATATAAAAACATAAGCCGGATAATGCAATTAAAGTTTATTTGAAACTTAAAACTTTCCAGGGAAGAAAGCTCACCGCTATATAAAAACCAGTCCTATTCCGAATCCTGTCAGGAAGAGGGAAGGTGAGTGCAGTTAAAAGAAAAATGCCCTCCTTTACAGAAGAAGGGCATCGGGTAATTTTTTGAAAATGTGCACGACTTTAATTAAAAAGAGCTCTGCCTGCGTTAATGAAAGGCAAAGTCCTTTATCTCAGTATTTGAATTTTTCAATTGACTGTCTTAAAGATTCCGCTGTGGACTCAAGGTCGCTCAGGGTTTCTGCTATCTCGTTTACAGCCGCCGCACTCTGCTCAATTCCGGCGGATATTCCGGTTGTGCTGTGTCCTGTGTGCTGAATCGCTTCGGACTGCTCATTAATAGAAACGGTTATGATGCTGTTTTTCTCGGCGACATCGGCGACTGCGCTGTTGATACGGTCGAAGGCGCTCTTTGTGCTTTCGGACTGAATAACGCATTTCTCAACATTTCCGGAGGCGGCCTGTGCGCCTTTTACAGCGTTTTCGGTTTCTGTTTTGAAAAGGGTTACAATGCTGATTATCTCCCCTGTTGATGACTGAGTTTTTTCAGCGAGTTTCCGCACTTCGTCCGCGACAACCGCAAAGCCTCTGCCCGCTTCTCCGGCTCTTGCCGCCTCTATGGCCGCATTGAGCGCCAGCAGGTTTGTCTGGTCGGCTATTTCGTTTATAACTTTGACAATATCGCCTATCTCGTGAGAAGTTTCGCCAAGCTTCTTGATTGTTCTCGCCAGACTGTCACTGTCGTTCTTTATGGCAGTAATCAGGCGGACTATGCTTTCCAGCTCAGCACGTCCGTCAGCAATGCTTTTTGTTGCTGACTGCGCCGCATGCTCAACTTCTTTGATGTTTCCTTCAATGGAAACTGCGGTGGCACTCATTTCGCTCATAGCCGCCGCAATGCCTGTGACCTCTTTTGACTGCTCGCCGAACGTAACTGAGAGCTCCTCCACCGCCGCGGCGAGCTGGGTTGTGCCCGATGCGACAACGGATACGGATTTCGCTGTCCCGCCCACGAGAAACTGGATGTTCTCTATGAAGCAGTTAACATTTGCTGCAAGTTCGCCTATTTCATCGCGGTTGGATACGTTTATGCGCCTTGTAAGGTCGCCGTCACCTTCATTGAGCTGGGCTGTGAGGTTTATAAGCAGGCGGATATTCCCTATTACCGACTTCAGGAGAACAAGGATGAGCGAGACAAAGGCTACAAAGCCCACAGCGGCCATTAATCCCGTGAGGGAAAGCTGGCTTTTTGCCGCTGCTATTTTGGAATTCATGTAGTCCGTCATGCTGAGCGCTATGAGGTCTTCCGTTTCTTTCATAGAGTTTATCTTCCGGGTCATCAGGCTGAACCACTCCTCGGCACTTATGCCGAAACCGCCTTCGGAAGCTTTTGCAGCAGCGGTTTTTTCCATTTCTGCCGCTTTTATGCTGTTGTCGGAGTTTTCTGCTTTTTCAGAGCTGAGAACAAATTCACTTCTGGCGGTCCACTCAAAGGATGAAAGGTATGCTTTTCTTTCACTGGCAAGACGGAGATATTTCTCATACATCCCGCCTGTGAAACGGTCATCCGCGAAGACGGATGCGAGAACAGCGCACATAAGCCCGGTCTGTTCCTTGGCGCTCATATAGTTGGTGTATGCGATGATGTCTTTTGCAAGCTGAGGGTCGCTTACATCAGCCGCAATACGGGAAACAGCGCTGAGAAACAGCCTGTTTATTTCGGTGTAGTAGTTTATAACCTCAGCGGGTTCGGCTGTTCTGTCCGCTGTGTCTCTGCGTATTTTCGCAAGCCTGCCAAGCCCGCTCATAGCCTGAGTAATGTCTTCTGATTTGAAGGATGCCTCTTCAACAGCTTTTCTGACTTTTTCCAGAGCTTCGTCAGTTGCAGTGTGCTGAGTGCTTAAACTGCTGAGGAAGGACTTGTCCCCTCCGGAAAGATAGCCTGCGGAAAGCCCGCGCTCTTTCTGGAGCTCATGCACGAGGGCGCTGGAGGAAACAGAGAATTCCACAAACTGCCGGAGCGCCTTTGTTCTCATGAGTATGCCAGCATCCTGAAAAAGGCCGGAAACTGTGTAGAACGTTAGCATAATAAACGGGATTAACAGTGCCGAGAGTACTTTTGTTTTTATTGACATATTTTTCACGGCGTCACCTTTATCAGAGAGAATTGTTTGTAATATATATTACAATGCAAAAAAAATAATTGATCAACATCAATTTAAAAAAATAAAGGGTTTGAGCGATTTTACTGCACATTTTTGGAATAAATGTCAAGGACGCAGGTTTTTCTTAATAATGTGGATTAACAGGATATTCAGTTTGATGTTTTTGCAAACAACTCCAAGGACGGAGTTTCACCGTGTGAAGCGAAGCCGAACCGAGTTCGGCGCGAGCGTGTACAGAAAAGGGACAGGATGTGCCCTTTTCTGCGGCAAAACAGAACGCAAGCGAAACCAGAGCAGCAAGCAGTTTTACTGCGCAGGCTGCGAGTGAAGAAAAACTGCAAGGACGCAGGTTTTTCTGAACAATATAAATTAAGACAGGATGTTCAGTTTGATGTTATTAAACAGTCCCAAGGATGGGACTGCGCCGTGCGAAGCGAAGCCGAACTGAGTTCGGCGCGAGCGTGTACATCAAACTGACAGGATGTTCAGTTTGATGTTA